>JAFGBZ010000066.1 GCA_016932875.1 Candidatus Iainarchaeum sp. | reverse complement strand
CAGAATTGAATCAGGTGAAAGCAATGCAAGAAAAAGCCCTCCAAGAATTACAAGCCATAAAAAACTTGAATGCAATTCCAATGCAATTCCAAAAACTTTGAATAATTTAATTGAATTCATTTAATTCACTTAAAATAATAAAAATTAATTAAAATAAAAAGAGAAAAAAAGGCTTTAAAGCCTTTATTTTTTCTTAGAAGTTTTTGTTTCTTTTTTTACGGTAGTTGTTCCAGCTAAATTCACTGTATCAACCATTTTTTCAGCCATTGCGCCGATTATTGGTAATTTCCATGTTTCTCCATTGTATGCTTTCCAAATTAATAAAGCCCATACAACAAATAATACTCCGCTTACAGCTAATGAAATCAAGCCAAATATTCCAGCCATCATTAAACCTAATGCTACATTAATGTAAAACATTGCTGTAAAAATACTCATAACAATTGAAACAGCAAATGAAATCACAAATGCTGCAATAGAAAACAAAATTGACTGCAATGCATGAAATTTAACAAACTTGTCTTCAGGTTTAATTAACAGCATTACTATTCCAGTAATAAAACCTAAAACATAAGCTAAAGCTCCATATAATTTTGATTCGTTATCCATCCAAAATTCCTCCCATAAAACAAAATGATTTCTTACAAATCTGAATTAAAATTGTTTAAAAAGCTATGTATAATCTGGTTAAAGAAAAAAAAAGATTAAAGCCATGCAATTGCATGGCATAATTAATTGAATTTATTTTGTTTCATTAAATACTTCTGCCATTACAGTCATCATTGTAGTGCTTCCTGCAAATCCAATTAAACCCATTCCAATAAGAGAACCAATTACTGGAATAAATGAAAGCACCATCAAAACAAGTCCTAACACAAAATAGTAAACAAGTAACACTATTACTGAAAGCCAGTATTTTGCAGTTAAAACTTTTTTCAATATTGCACTTAATTTAAATGCTGAACCAATTTTGTTTTCTTTAATCATGAATTGAATTCCCATTGAAGCAAAAATCAATCCAATTAAAGCTAAAACAACTGCAATCATAATTATTAATCCTGCTCCAAGCAATCCAGCCATAACTGCATTCATGTCTCCTGAAAGCAAAGGCAATAACATAGTTGCTCCGCCTACTGCAAAAACAATTCCTGCCGGAATTAAATAAACTATTTCAACTACTGCAATTTTAATAAAGTCAACAAGGTATTCAACAATTTTGCTTGTATCCCATGCAGGCAGTTTTTTGTCTCCTTTCTGCACCATTCTTGAAACATTAACTGCATAACCAGTTACAAGCCAGTTCACTATTGGAATTAAACCTAAAATAATTCCAATCACAAGAGTTTTTACATCAGTGAACGGTTTTTTAATTGCATTCATATATTCAACCATTTTTATTCCTCCTTAAAAGACTAATTTTTTAATGAATAACTGAATTCCTGTATTTAAATGTTTTGAATTCAGTCAATTAATGAAAAAACTTTTTCAGCGATTTTTTTTGCATCTTCTTCGTTATCAATTTCTTTAATAATTATTTTACCGCTTCGAAATAAACTGGTTTTTTTATTATTTACTTTCATTGAAAGCAAGAATTCAGTTGCAAAATCAATGAAAACTCCTTTGCTTTCAAGGATTTTTGATATTTTCATTAAATCCAGTTTTTCTTCTTTTTTAGGAACAAATTGAAATGAATCACTTGAACGGCATGGTTTTGGAACAAACTCTGAAAAATCAAGTTTCATGAAAAAGAAAAGGAATAAGTGGTTTAAATTAGTTTGGATTCAAGCATTAATAAGTATATGAATGCAATAAAATTTTTTTAATTAATTTAATTTGTTTTTCACTGAATCCAAAACTTTTTTCTTTAAAAAAATCATCAAAATAAGTTATTGCATCTGATGGCTGATGCAGTTTTTTACTGGAATTCATTCTTATAAATTTAAGCGGGTCATTGATTGCACTTATAAATAAAAGTTTTTTCTTTTTTTCAGAAGAAAGTTTTCCTTGAGTTTCAAGATAATCCATAACTTCTTCAGGGTGTGCTTTTTCAAGAAAAGAAAAAAGCAGTCTTTTTTTGATTCATTTATTTCTTTTGTTTCATTAATGAATTCAATAAATTTCGGAACATCCACAATATATGGTTCAAAAAAAACAGGTTTTTCCGGATTTGCAATTGAAACATTTGAAACATTTTCTCTCATTCTTATTTTTGAAAGAGCACCTGAAAAAATTCCCATTGAATCCATTTTTTCAATTATCTTCCAAACTGCTGGATTTGATTCAACTTTTTTTCTATGCGCTTCAAAATCAGCATTCTCAAAATCATGTGCAAGTCTGTCAGTCATTTTTTTCATATATCTGCTTAATTCAGGGTTTGCTTTTACTTCAATTGAATGAAGTTCTGCAGGGCGCATTGGAGTTGAAAAAACTGCAGCCCTGAAATCAAGAACATTTTCTGGAAAAAAACTTCTGAAAATTTTATTTTCATAAAAAAATCTTCTTGTAACGTTTTTTGAATCAAAGCTTAATCTGACAGTGTTTCCTCTTATTTTACAGCATTCTTTTCTGAAACAATGATGTTCAGGAAAAAGATTTTTTTTGAATACTTTAGCGCTTGCTCCTGCTGCAAAAGGATTAATTCCATGCGTTTTATTCGCTCTTAAACAAACTTTTTTTGCCATAAAACTGCCTTTATTCTTTTAATAATTGTACTAATCCATATAAATACTTTAATATATTGAATTAATTCATGTGCGGGATTATAGGAATTCTTGGAGAAAACAGTGCTGTAAAGGCATTTAATGCCCTTAAAAAGCTTGATTACAGAGGTTATGATTCATGGGGTATTGCTTCAAAAGAAAAAAATGAAATTACTTTATTTAAGCAGACAGGAAAACTTCCTGAAATTCTTCCAGTTAAATTTAATTCAAATGTTTCAATTGCTCATACCAGATGGGCAACCCATGGAAGCGTAACTGAATTCAATGCTCATCCGCATATTTCCAGCAATAAAAAAATTGCTGCAGTGCATAATGGAATAATTGAAAACTTTGAAGAATTAAAGGAATCATTAAAAGAACAGAATTATGAATTTTATTCTGAAACTGATTCAGAAGTAATTCCTAATTTAGTGCAGTTTTACATGGAGTTTGAAAAAAAAGATTTTATTACAGCAGTAATCAGGGCTTTAAGCAAGCTTGAAGGAAATTACGCTGTTTTATTCATGCATGAAGATTTTAATGGAATTATTGCTGCAAAAAATGGTTCTCCTTTAGTCTGTGGAATAGGAGAAAATGAATTCTTTTTTGCTTCAGATGTTCCTGCATTTCTTTCACATACAAAAAAAGCAGTTTACTTAAATGATTTAGAGTTAGCTGTTGCTTCAAATAATAAAATTCATTTCTTTGATTTAAAGAAAAACAAGGAAATTCAAAAAGAAACAAAAATAATTGAATGGAATTTAGAGCAGGCAGAAAAAGGAAATTATGCTCATTTCATGATTAAAGAAATTTATGAACAGCCGGAAACAATAAAACTTGCATTAGAGCAACCGAAAGAAAAAATTAATGAAGCAATTGAATTAATTAATAAAGCTGAAACAGTTTTTTTAATCGGATGCGGTACAAGCTTTAATGCTTCATTAACTGGCGCATATTTTTTCTCTGAATTAACTAAAATAAAGGCATTTGCATTTAATGCAAGTGAATTTTCTGCTTTAAAGAATTCAATTAATGAAAAAAGTTTAATCATTGCTTTAACTCAAAGCGGGGAAACCGCTGACTTAATTGATGCAGTTAAATTTGCAAAAGAAAAAAAATCTAAAATAATTTCAATAGTGAATGTAATGGGTTCAAGCATTACTCAGTTAAGTGATTTAAATTTAATGATGAATGCAGGCCCTGAAATATGCGTTCTTTCAACTAAAAGTTTTTCATCGCAGTTAACAATTTTATTGCTTCTTGCTTCAGCGGTTGCAGGAAAAACAAGTGAAGTAAAAAAAATTATTTTAAATGCAGCGAATTATATTACTGAATTAATTCCAATAGCTGAAAAAAAAGCAGAAAAAATAGCTGAAGAATTAAAAAACGCAGAAAGCATTCTTGTAATTGGAAGAAAAGAATTTTATCCTCTTGCAATGGAATCAGCTTTGAAAATAAAAGAAGTTTCATATATTCATGCTGAAGGATATGCTGGAGGAGAATTAAAGCATGGCCCGATTGCTTTAATTGAAAAAGATTTTCCAGTAATTGTTTTAAGCTCTGAAAAAACAAGAGTAAATACTTTAAGCAATGCCCATGAAATTAAATCAAGAGGGGCAAAAATAATTGGAATTGATTCCATTGAAAACAAGTTATTTAATGAATTTATTGAAGTAAAGGAATTCAGTTATGCTAATGCATTGGTTTCAATTATTCCAGTGCAGTTGCTTGCATATTATTTGGCTTTAGAAAAAGGATTTGAACCAGATAAACCAAGAAATTTAGCTAAAAGTGTTACTGTAAGGTGAATGAAATTGATTAAATGCATTATTTTTGACATGGATGGGGTTATTGCTGATGCAGTTGAAGCTCATGTAAAAGCAGAAAAACAGGCATTAAATGAAATTGGATTAAATGTTTCAGAAGAATTTTTTTACGCTCATATTGGAATTCCTTCAAAAGAAACAATGAATGAATTAATTCAAAAAAATAATATTAAAGCAGATTTAAATAAATTAAATGAAAGAAAATCAGAATTAGTAATGGAATTTGTTAAAAAAAACATTAAACCAATTCCTGGCGCGAAAGAATTAATTCAAAGACTTCATGAAAATAAATTCAAATTATGTGTTGGTTCAAGCGCTAGAAAAAAAGAAATTGAATTGATTTTAACTTCATTAAATGTAAAACAATATTTTAATTCAATTACAAGCGTTGATGAAGTATCTTTTGGTAAACCTGATCCAAGTATTTTTTTAAAAGCAGCAGGAAAAGAAAAAACTAAACCTGAAAACTGTTTAGTAATAGAAGATTCTCCTTATGGAATTCAAGCTACAAAGCGCGCTGGAATGAAATGCATTGGATTTAAATCCATTAAAAACAAACTTGATTTAAGTGAAGCAAATTTAATTGTTTCAGATTTAAATGAAATTACAATTCAAAAAATTAAAGAGATAGGTGAATAAATGAAATTATTCGGAACAGACGGGATTAGAGGAAAAGCAAATGAAGAGCCAATGACTGCTCAAACAGTTGTTTTAATTGGAAAAGCAATTGCAAGAAATTTGAAAAAAAATTCAGTTAAAAATGATTTAAAAATATTAATTGGAAAAGACACCAGATTAAGCAATTACATGCTTGAAATGAGTTTAGCAAGCGGAATTCTTTCAGAAGGAATTCAAGTTCTTTTAGTCGGCCCAGTGCCTACTCCTGCAGTAGCTCATTTAACTAAATCCTTTGCTTGCGCGCGAGGAATAATGCTTACTGCTTCCCATAATCATGCTTTTGATAATGGAATAAAAGTATTTGATTCACAGGGATTTAAAATAACTGAAAAAGAAGAAAAAGAAATTGAATCACTTGTTTTTTCAGATGAAATAAAAAATCCAAGCGTTAAAAATGAATTCATTGGAAGAGCTAAAAGAATTGATGATGCAGCAGGAAGATATATTGAATTCTGTAAATCAACAATCAAAAACCATTCATTGAAAGGATTAAAGATTGTTGTGGACTGCGCTAACGGCGCATCATATAAAATTGCTCCGACAATTTTTGAAGAGCTTGGAGCAAAAGTAATTGTTTCAGGAAACAATCCAAACGGAGTAAACATTAATTTAGACTGCGGAGCCCTTAATTTAGATAAATTAAAAGAAAAAGTTTTAGAAGAAAAAGCTGACTGCGGTTTTGCCTTTGACGGAGATGCAGACAGAGTAATGTTTGTTGACGAAAAAGGAATTGAAACAGATGGAGACTTTATTTTAGCAATAATTGCAAAGCATTTGCTTGAAAAAAATAAATTTAAACAGAATTCTTTTGTTGCAACAACCATGAGCAATAAAGGACTGCATGATTTTGCTGAAAAAAATTCATTAGGATTAATTCTCACTGATGTTGGAGATAAATATGTTATACAAGAAATGCGTGAAAAAGAATTAATTTTAGGCGGAGAACAGTCAGGACACATAATTTTAAGCAATTATTCCACAACAGGAGACGGAATAATTACTGCACTTAATATTTTGAAAATAATGAAAAAAGAAAACAAAAAATTAAGTGAATTAAAGCAGGTAATGGAAAAATATCCTCAGGTTTTAATGAATTTAAAAGTAAAAGAAAAAAAACCAATTGAAAAATTAAATGCATTTCAGGAAAAATTAAATGAATTTGAAAAAGCATTAGGAAAACAAGGAAGAATTTTAGTAAGATACAGCGGAACAGAACCCTTAATCAGAGTAATGATTGAAGGAAAAAACAAAGCACAAATTCAATTAATGGCTGAAACACTTGTGAATGAATTAAGAAAAGCAATGAATTAAAATAAAGTGATTTTAATGGAAAATAAAAAAATAATTAATTTTTTGAATGAATTAAAAGAAAAAATGAATTCCTGTGATGAATTTGCTTTCTGGGATTATTTGAATAAATCAGAGGAATTGATAAAAGAATTAACTGAAGAAATTAACGGTGAAATTGAAGAAAATGTTGTAATTAAAGGAAAATTGTTTTTAGGAAAAAATTCTTTAATTAAAGCAGGAACAAGAATTGAAGGAAATGTTTTTATCGGCGAAAACTGTGTTATTGGCCCAAATGCTTTTTTAAGAAGCGGAGTAATTCTTGCAGGAAACAATCATATTGGATTAAGTGAAGTAAAAAATTCAATTATTTTAAATAATTCAAATATCCCTCATTTCAATTATGTTGGCGATTCAGTAATCGGAGAAAATGTTAATTTAGGAGCAGGAACTAAAATCGCTAATTTAAGGTTTGATAATGAAAATGTAATGGTTTCATTGAATGGAAAAAAAACTGATTCAAAAAGAAGAAAACTCGGAGCATTAATTGGAAACAATGTTAAAACAGGAATTAATTCAATGATTAACTGCGGAGCAATAATTAAAAAAAATTCTTTCATTGAACCAGGAAAATTATTTAAATAAAATTATTTTGAAACTGGAATTGAAAGAATTAATTCTGTTTCATTCATTAATTGATTTTTAGTTAATGTATATCTTCCTTTAACTAATTTAGCGAAATCTTTTGTAGCATAAGTTTCTTCTTCAATTAGGCTGGATTTATGTAATACTTTTATGTTAATTCCATTTTTAGAAAAAGTAACAACAAGTTTACTTCCTGTACTTGGTTTTTTTGAAAGAAGCGGAAGCAATAACATATCTTCAACTGCTGTAACAAGCATTTTTCCATCAATATGACAGGCAAAATTATTTAATTTTCTGTCAAGCTTTGAATTAAATTCAATTTTATATTTTTTTGCTAAACCTTTTAAACCAGTTTCTAAAGCAGTAAATGGAACATTAGTAAATTTATTAAATGGTGCAAGCATTTTATTTACTTTCCTGATTTTTTGTAAAACCGAAAGTTGTAATCTTTCAAAGTCTTCTCTATTAATAGCAGAAGAATTAATCTTGTTTGATGCTAATTCAAGCTCTCCTTGAACTTGACTTAATAAGTTTGAAGCTGAATCTTGAACTAATTCATCAGAACACAGTCGCGCGCGAGGAATTAATTCACTTACATTAAACAAAATTTTATTAATTTTTTCATTTTGTTTTAACTGCACTGAAAAAAATTTCTTAATTGGTTTAATGACTCTTTTGTAATTAGGCGCCATAAAATAGATTAAGTCTAAACATATATTAATTTTCCTTTTCCATAACCTTAATTAATGACTTTTTCCACTATATTTTGGGATTTAAATGGATTTTAGTGAAGTTTTAGAGAAAAGGCATTCTGTAAGAAAATTTATTCAAGGAAAAGAAATTCCTCCTGCAATGATTGAAGAACTGCTTGAAGCAGCGAATAATTCTCCTAGTGCAGGAGGATTAAAAGCAAGGGAAATTCTTGTAATAACTGATGAAAAAATAAAGAAATTAATTTCTGATTCAGCTCATAATCAAAAAGATGATTTTATTGTTAAAGCAGGAGTTGTATTAATTTTTTGTGCAGATAAAGAAAAAAACAAGGAAAAATTCAGTGAAAGAGGAAAAATTTATGCTTCACAGGATGCAACAATTGCTTGTGCATTTGCTCATTTAAAAGCAGTTGATTTAGGACTTGCAAGCTGTTTTGTCGGTTCATTTAATGAAC
The DNA here is from genome assembly GCA_016932875.1 of Candidatus Iainarchaeum sp. Taxonomy (GTDB): domain Archaea; phylum Iainarchaeota; class Iainarchaeia; order Iainarchaeales; family JAFGBZ01; genus JAFGBZ01. The sequence goes on along the minus strand of JAFGBZ010000066.1, from coordinate 3,013 downwards.
AGCAATTAATTGAATCACTTGAATTAAAACAAAACTTATATCCAATTCACATTTTACCAATAGGGTTTGAAGAAAAATAAATTAAAAAATAAAAAACAGTTAAAAAATTAATTTTCATTCCATTGGTTTTCCTGTTACTGCATCCAAGAATAATTTTCTTTCAAATCCTTTTTTGTTTAAAGTAATAATCCATTTTGGTTTAAGTAATTCATTTGTTTTTTTGATTACAATGTTAGGCCAGAATTTCTGCAGTGCATCAATTACTTTTTGTTTTGAATAAGCTTCAAATTCTTTTTGCACTGCTTCAACTTCAACAAAAGGAAGTTTTCCAAGTGATTCCAGAACAGCAAAAACAGGGTTTAAAGGCAAATCCAGTTTTTTCTGCAAGAAGAAAAACTGCTGTTTGTTTTTATTGTCTTTAATTGTTCCGACAAATCCTTTTTCATATAAAATTGATAAAAGTCTTTTGCCTCTGTCTTCCTTTAATCCTGTTTTATGAAATAAATCTTCTATTTCTTGTTTTCCTTTTAAAAGTTCTTTAATTAATTCAATTTCATCTTTGCTTAAATCAATTAATTCTTTGAATCCTTTTGATTTAATGAATTCATTGTCTTTAAAGTGAATGAATTCACCTGAAACTGAATCAATAAAACATTTATGTGAAATAAATTCTCCTGCATTGTTTTTTGCAGCAAACTCTATTTCATAAATGCTTGAATAAACTAAATTCATTGAAGTAATTTCCTCGCTTGCACCTAAAAATCCTAAAAAAGCATTTTTCTTTAATTTTGATGAAAGCACTGCAGCCATTTTTTTATCTACTTTTAAAGGCAATGCCCTTAATTCAGTTCCTGAAACTGTTTCAAGAATTTCTTTTATAGGTTTTTTTGATTCCTTTAACGGAATCATTTTTTGTTCTGAATTAGCTGCACTTAATTCTGATTCAGTTAAATAAGATTCAGTTTCTTCTTTTTCTTCTTCTTCATCATCGTCGCCTAAATCAATTTCTTCTTCTGGTTCTTTTCCAATAAAAAGTTTTTCTTCATTGCTTGAAACATCTTTTTTCTTTAAATCATTTAAAACTGATTCAAATGAAACAGATGCTTTATATTTAGAGTTAAGAACTTCAACTATTTCAACTGCTTTATTAATTAAAATAAAACCATTTTCCTGAATTGATTTAAGTATAAGGCTTACAGCCATTTCCTGAATTTGTTTAGCTGTTAAAGTTAAATTTGATTCCCCTGTTTCAGCATCACGTCCTTCATGCTGACTCATTCTAGGACGAACTTCTAATACAAACATTCTGGTTGTTTCTTCTCTTCTGTCTCCAGTTACTGCAATCCCTACTGGAAGAGTTTTAATGAAAGTTGCTTTTCTGTATCTGTTTGGAATTAAAGTAGGAGTTCTTTTGTAAACAGCTTTAATATCATCATCAAAAACAAGTTTATGAACCATAATTATATCTAATTGGCTTAAAACTTTTGTATCAATTGCACTTGGCTGCTGTGTTGCAAAAACCAATGAACATCCTGGACGTCTTCCTTGTTTTACATATTCAACTAAAGCAGTTGTTGCAGCAGTTTTTTCATTTCCTGCAGGAATCAATGTATGAGCTTCATCAATAAACAACCATGTAGGAGGAATATCTAATTCAAGCAATTGATCTACATTTAATTCCTTAAATTTTTGTGAGGCTTCTTTTCTTGTGCTTATTTTTCTTGCTGCAAGAGTTCTTCTTGCAAGAATTCCAATAACTAATGCAGTAACATTATCATCTAAAAAACTTGTATCTAAAACAGTTAATTGATTTGCTCTTGAAAGTTTTGATAAAGGAGTTCCTGTTTCAGAAAAAATTCCCCAAGTTTTTGCTGCTTCAAATCTTGAAACAATTGCTCTAATTGAATCAGGCTTATATCCTTTATCTTTTGAATTTAATTCTGAATCAGTTGAAAGACATTCAACAATATCATCCAATGAATACTCGTTTTTTTTGCCTGCAATTTTTTTTCCTTTAACTGTTTCTTCTCCGTCCTTGGAATCCATTTGAATATAGCCTTTATCTACTTTGCTTAAAGCTTTTTCAAGCAATAAACCAGTAACACTGAATCTATCAATTCCAAAAGTTAAACACCAGTCTTCTCCAGTTAAAAGAGAAGGCTGCATTGAAAAAACATCATCATAAGTGCTTTTAGGAGTGTTACTTGCAGCACCAACAGGAATGAATACTTTAAGATTATCCAGTCCTTCAGGCTTTAAACCCCATTTAAATAATTTCTGCACTTCATTTTCTTCTTTATTTGGATAACGCATTGACCAAAAAACACCTATTGGGTCAACTGCAATTATTCCTACATCCTTGTTTTTCTTTGCAAGTTCTTCAGCAATAACCCCTAAAACATAACTTTTTCCTGAACCTCTTGCACCGCAAACGAAAACCACATGAGGATTCAATGAATCCATAAAAACTTCAGTTGAATCAAAAGCAGATTCTTTTACGCGCCCTAAATGCAGTCCTCCATCAAAACCATATTTTTTGAAAATAGAAGTTTTTCTTCCAATGAAAACCTTTTTTTTATCCTCGCTTGAAAGAAATTCAAGTTTTTCTGCGCCAATAAAAGGAATCTCTGATTCATTTTTTGAAACATTTAATGCTTTCTGAATTATTGCATTCTTTAAAACTTCTTTTTCAATTTTAGGAACAGCTTTAGAAGGAAACTTTTTTTCATCAACATTATTTTTTTCTTTTATAAAATCATCTTCATCAGAAAATTCATCTGAATCAATAACTTCATCAGATTCAATTTCTTCCTCTGAATCAGTTTCTTTTTTCTTTTCCTCTGAATCTTCTTCTATTAATTCAGTTTTATCATTTTCTTCATCTGAATTCATTTTTTCATCTTCTTCAAAATCATCTTTTTCTTCTTCATTTTCTTCTGATTCAGTTTCAACATGTTCTTCTTTTTTTTCTTTAATTTTTTTAATTTTATTTTTTTTAGGTTTTCTTTTTTTT
>JAFGBZ010000065.1 GCA_016932875.1 Candidatus Iainarchaeum sp. | reverse complement strand
GCACTTCAGCAAAATCAATTTCTTTTGTAGTAATTTTTGCTTGAGCAAATAATTGTTTTACTGCGACTTTTGTTGCATTTAATTCAGTTAATGATTTTCTATCTGCAATTGCTAATGTATCGCTTGCTTGAGCTGAACCAATTATTTCAACTGCTTTATCAGTAATTTTTTTTGCTTTTTCTGTTTCCATTAAAATTGCTACTGCTGCTCCATCTGTAATCGGAGAACAATCCAGTAATTTTAATGGTGAAGCAACATAACCTGAATTCATTACTTCTTCAATTGAAATTTCTTTTTGAAATTGAGCTTTTGGATTCATTGTTGCATTAAAATGATTTTTTACTGCAACGCTTGCCATTTGTTCTTCTGTTGTTCCATAATCTTTCATATGTCTTCTTGCAATTAATGCATAAAGTGCTGGAAATGTTGCTCCATGAAATAATTCTGTTTCTTGATCTCCTGCTCCGCCTAAAGCAACAGTTACATTTTCTGTTGAAACTTCAGTCATTTTTTCTACTCCGCCTACTGCAACGCAATCATACATTCCTGAAGATATTGCCATTATTCCGTTTCTTAATGCTAAAGCGCCTGAAGCGCATGCTCCTTCTAATCTTGTTGCAGGCAATGGATTCAAACCTAATTGATCAGCAATTAATGCTCCAATATGTTCTTGTCCAATTAATAATCCTGAAGCCATGCATCCACCGTAAATTGCTTGAATTTGTTCTCCTGCTAATCCTGCTGTTTGCAGTGCTTCAATTCCTGCTTCAGCAACTAATTCTCTGAAACTTTTTTCCCAGTGCTCTCCAAATTTTGATAAACCTACTGATACAATTGAAACGCTTCTCATTTTTTTCACCTTCACAAACTCTTAATTTTTCTTCTGTGTTTAATATATTCGCCGTATGAAACATATTCTTTTTCTTTAATTGCTTCAAATACAGGAGTTTTTTGTCTTTGTTTTTCTATTTTTTTTGTTGCAGTTAAAATAAATGCATCGCTTCCTGCTCCGCTTCCATAACTTACTGCAAGAATTTTTTCTCCTGGTTTTACAACATCTAAAATTGAACTTAATCCAATTGGAACTGCTCCTGAATAAGTGTTTCCAATTAATGGAGTAATTAATCCTTGAGTTATTTGTTCTTCTTTAAATCCTAATTTTTTAGCAGCAATTTTTGGAAACTTTCCATTAGGCTGATGAAATACAGCATAATCAAAATCTTCTGCTTTCATTGAATGTTTTTCCATCATTTTAGTAGCAGCACTTAAAACATGTTTAAAGTAAGCCGGTTCTCCTGTAAATCTGCCTGCATGAGAAGGAAATTCTGCATGCTGTCTTCTCCAGAAATCAGGTGTATCAGTTGTATAAGATAAAGTATCATTTATTTCAGCAATTGCTTCTTCTTTTTTTCCAATAATAAATGCTGCTCCACCGCTTCCTGCAGTAAATTCTAATGCATCTCCTGGGCGTCCTTGAGCAGTATCTGCTCCAATAGCCATTCCATAATCAATCATTCCTGATTTAACTAAGCCCATGCACATTTGAATTCCTGCTGTTCCTGCTTTGCATGCAAACTCTAAATCTGCAGCCATATAATCTGGGCCAGCTCTAATCGCATCTCCAATAATTGATGCAGTTGGATTAACTGCATAAGGATGTGATTCGCTTCCAACATAAATAGCTCCTAATTTTTGTGCATCTAATTTTGCAGTGAATAAAGCATATCTTGCTGCTTCAACTGCAATTGTTGCTGAGTCTTCATCAAAGCTTCCTAAAGCTTTTTCTTTTACTCCTAATCCTTTTGAAATTTTTTCTCCGTCTTTTTTCCATACTTTAGCAATTTCTTCAACTTTAATCCTTAATTTAGGAACATAACTTCCGTAACCAACAATTCCAACCAATTAAATCACTTCCTTATTTCTTCAATTATTTTTTTCTCTTATTTCTTCCAATATTTTTCTTGCATTTTCTTCTGAAATTTTTTTTTCTTTAATCATTTTTTCTGCAATTAAATTAATTTCTTTTTCTTTTGCTCCTGCATTAACTGCAATATTTTTTGCATGCAAACTCATGTGTCCTCTTTGAATTCCTTCAGTTGTAATAGCGTAAAGTGCAGCAAAATTTTGTGCTAATCCAACGCATGCAATAACACATTCTAATTCTTTTGCTGAATTAATTTCAAGCAGTTTCATTGAAAACTGTGCTGCAGGATTAATTTTTGTTGCTCCGCCGACTGTTCCAATTGCTAAAGGTAATTCAATTTCTCCAACTAAATTTCCTTCAGAATTTTTATAATATTTTGTTAAAGGAGAATATTTTTTTTCAAAGCAAGCAAACGAATGAGCTCCTGCTTCTATTGCGCGGAAATCCTGTCCTGTTGCAATGCATACTGCATCAATTCCATTCATTATTCCTTTATTATGAGTTGAGCCTCTGAAAGGGCTTAATTCAGCAAATTCATTTGCTTTAATTATTGCTTTAATTGCTTCTTCTCCAATTAATTCTTTTTTCCAAATTGTTTTTGCTTTAACTTTTCTGTAAATTGCTAAATTTGAAATAATTCTCATTAAAGCATTTCCATTAGAAATTTTTTCTAATTGCGGAGCAAGTTTTTCGCACAAAGTATTTACTGTATTAGCACCCATTGCATCCTTGCAGTCAACTAATAATTGAACTTCAATCCAGTTTTCTTTCAGTTTAATTGCTTTAATTTTTTTTGCTCCTCCGCCTAATTTAACCATTATATCTTCAGGATTTGTAATTGATTCAATTAATTCTTTTTCTTTTTTTAAAATTTCATTAATTGTTTTTTCAACATCAGAAATTTCAGTTAAAAGAATTTGTCCAATCATTATTGATTCTTCTGCTTTAGCAGTAAATCCTTCTGATAATTTTGCGGCTTTGCTTGCAGCAGCAACAACTGAAGCTTCTTCTAAAACCATTGGAATCAAATAATCTTTTCCATTAATTACAAAATTTGTTGCAATTCCTAAAGGCAGAGTTAATGCTCCAATCACATTTTCAATTAAATGATCTGAAGCTGTTTCACCCAACGAACCGAAATTATTTATTTTTTCAATTTCTTCTTTTGGAAAACCTGCTTTAATTAATTTTTCTTGTCTTTCTTTAATATTTAATTTATATAATCCGCTTATTTTTGAGTTCATGCATACACCTGAGAAAAAAACATAAATGGAAGATATTTAAATCATTTCGTCAAAAAACTAAAATCCTTACGTTGTTCAGCGATTATTTGAGTTTTATTACTTTTGCTGGATGCCCTTTTTTGATTACTAATTCTTTTTTTAGCTGGAATCTTTTTTGTCCGTCAATTACTGTTTCAACTCCTCCGCCTCTTTCAAAATTATATGCGCGAATAATTGAATTATCTGGAATAATTATTGATTTGTTTGTTAAATCAATTGAATTAATTTCAACAAATGAAAGCACATGAGGATGCCATTTAATTATTGCCCCTCCTGCTGAAACATTATGTCCTGTTGAACCTGTTGGAGTTGCAACAATAAATCCATCGCTTCCTTGAGTTCCGATGAATTCATCATTAATATCAATTCTGTATCTGATTAATCTTCCTGCTTCTTTTGGAACTAATGTTACATCATTTAATGCCAGTGGAAGAATTATTCCATCAGCTAAAGCCCTTAATCTAGTCCATTCCTTTATTTCAAATTCTCCTTTAATGAATGAATCAATTTTTTTAAAAAAGCTTGCAGGAGTTTCTTCTAATAAAGCTCCTTTTTTTCCGCAGAAAACTCCTAATACTGGAATGCTTTTATGAGCTTTATGAAGTGTTGCTAAAAGAGTTCCGTCTCCTCCAAAGCAAATAATTGCATCAACATGCATTTCCTGCAGTTTAACTGTGCCTATTTCAGGCAGAAATTTCTTATTTACAACAAAATTTATTTTTCTTTTTTTAAGCATTTCAATGGTTTTTTTCCCTGCTTCAATTGCTTTAGGGCTGTTTTTTTTGCCACTTATTCCAATTAAATGAAGTTTCATACACATAACTTATGTGTTAATGAATTTAAGGATTAATGTTTGCAACATATTTCTTTTAATACTTTTATTGTTCAATATAATTTCCAATTAAAAGGTGAGATTATGAAAAAATATGTTTATTTATTTGAAGAAAACAGGTATTCAGAAAAAAATCTTTTTCTGTTAGGAAACAAAGGAGTACAGTTGGCGGAAATGAGTTCAATTGGATTACCAGTTCCTCCTGGATTTACTATTACAACTGAAGCATGTAATTTGTTTTATACGAATAATAAAAAATGGCCTGCAGGATTAGAGTCGCAGGTTTTTGAAAAATTAAAGAAAGTAGAAATGAAAATGAAAAGAAAATTTGGGGATAAAAAAAATCCATTGCTTTTTTCAGTTCGTTCTGGAAGTTATGTTTCAATGCCTGGAATGATGGATACTGTATTAAATTTAGGTTTAAATGATGAAACAATTGAAGGTTTTGCTAAAAGCATTAATTCAGAGCGCGGAGCATGGGATTCATATAGAAGATTTCTGAACATGTTCGGAGATGTTGTATTAAAAGTTCCTCATGAAGAATTTGAAAAAATTCTTTCAGCTAAAAAAAAATCCAAAGCAGTAAAAAATGACACTGATTTAAATGTAAATGATTTAAAGGAATTAGTTGAAGAATACAAGGAATTAATTAAGAAAAAAACAGGAAAGCCTTTTCCGCAGAATCCGAAAGAACAGTTAATTAAATCAATTAATGCTGTTTTTAATTCATGGAATATTCCAAGAGCTGTTTCTTACAGAAGAATTAATAAATTACGCGAGGATGCAGGAACAGGAGTTAATGTTCAGACAATGGTTTTCGGTAATTTAGGAAATGATTCAGGAACAGGGGTTTCATTTACTAGAAATCCTTCAAATGGAAAAAAAGAGCATTACGGTGAATTTTTATTGAATGCTCAAGGAGAAGATGTTGTTGCAGGAATTAGAACTCCAAAACCAGTTGATGAATTAAAAAAAGTAATGCCAAAAGTTTATGCTGAATTACTGAAAGTTTATGATAAACTTGAAAAGCATTACAAAGATGTTCAGGATTTTGAATTCACTATTGAAAGAGGAAAATTATTTATTTTGCAGACTCGTGCAGGAAAAAGAACTCCTGCTGCTGCAGTAAAAATTGCTGTTGATTTAGTTAAAGAAAAAATGATTTCAAAGGAAACTGCTTTAATGAGGGTTAAACCTGAACAGATTTCAGCAATACTTCACAAGCAATTTGATGCAGAAGAAAAAAAGAAAAAAGAAATTCTTGCAAAAGGATTAAATGCTTCGCCTGGTGCTGCTGTAGGAAAACTTGTTTTCACTGCAGAAAAAGCAAAGGAACTGCATGATGAAAATCCTTCACTGGAATTAATTCTTGTAAGAACTGAAACTTCTCCTGAAGACATTGAAGGAATGCATGTTGCAAAAGGAATTTTAACTGCAAGAGGCGGAATGACTTCTCATGCAGCAGTTGTTGCTCGCGGAATGGGTAAACCATGCGTTGCAGGATGCAGTGCAATTGAAATAGATGAAGAAAAAAGAATAATGGAAGTTAAAGGAAAAAAATTCAGTGAAAATGATTTCATTTCATTGGATGGAGCCACTGGAGAAGTATTTGAAGGAAAACTTTCTTTGGTTGAACCAAAATTCAGTGCTGATGTGAAAACGCTTCTTTCTTGGGCTGATAAAATAAGAACTTTAGGAATTAGAACCAATGCAGACACGCCTCATGATTCAATTGTTGCAAGAGAGTTTGGAGCAGAAGGAATCGGATTATGCAGAACAGAGCACATGTTTTTTGAAAAAGACAGAATTAAAGCAGTAAGAGAAATGATTTTAAGCGATTCAAAAGAAGCAAGAGAAAAAGCATTAACTAAATTGCTTCCATTCCAGCGCAGTGACTTTGAAGGAATTTTTAAAGCAATGCATAATCTTCCAGTAACAGTGCGTTTATTGGATCCACCATTGCATGAATTTTTGCCAAAAGAAGAAAAAGAACAAGAAGAACTTGCAAAGGACATGAATTGGACTCTGGATAAAGTTAAAGCAAGAGTTAATTCATTGCATGAATTAAATCCAATGCTTGGATTTAGAGGCTGCAGATTAGGAGTTGTTTACCCTGAAATAAATGAAATGCAGGTTAAAGCAATAATTGAAGCAGCAATTAATTTGAAAAAGAAAAAAATCAATGCAATGCCTGAAATAATGATTCCTGTTTTAGGGCATGTAAATGAAATGAAATTAATGCGCGAGTTAGTGAAAAACACTGCTGAAAAAACAATGAAAGAACATAAAACCAAAATAAATTATTTAATTGGAGTAATGATGGAATTACCTAGAGCTTGTTTAACTGCAGATGAAATTGCTGAATACAGTGACTTTTTTTCATTTGGAACAAATGATTTAACCCAGACTTGTTTTGGCTTTTCAAGAGATGATGCAGGAACATTTATTCCAGCATACATTGAAAAAAAGATTTTATTAGACGATCCGTTTGCTTCATTAGATCAAACCGGAACAGGACAGTTAATTGAAATTTCAGTTAAAAAAGGAAGAAAAATAAAACCAAAATTAAAATTAGGAATCTGCGGAGAACATGGAGGAGATCCTTCTTCAATTGAATTCTGTCATAAAACAGGATTAAATTATGTTTCTTGTTCTCCATTCAGAGTGCCAGTAGCAAGATTAGCAGCAGCGCAGGCAGTTTTGAAACAGAAAAAGAAATAATTCAAAAAAGGGATTTTTTCCCTTTAATTTTTTTATTTTTCATTTCTAATTCATTTTTATTTTTCTTTAATTTTTATTTTTTTCTAAATTCATTTGTTCTTCAATTTTTTCATTCATTAATTTCATGAATTTTTCTTTGAATTCTTGCGGGAATTTCATTCCTGCAGCGATATTATGTCCTCCGCCTTCTCCTTGAATTAAATGAGAAATTTCTTTGAATGCTTTTCCTAAATTTAATCCTTTTCTAATTAAATCCATTGTTCCTCTTCCTGAAACTTTTATTTCATTTTTTTCATTTCTGGCAAAAGCAATTATTGGTTTATTTGATTCAATTATTCCTGAACCATAAAGCATTCCTGCAACTATTCCAACAATTGTTTCACTAATTTTTTCTTCTGCATCAAAAAAATAAAATTCTTTTTCTTCTGAAATCCCTTTTTCCTGAACAAATCTGATTCCTTCGCTTAATTCTCTTCTATGAATTGCAAGTAAATCCATTGCTTTATCAAAAAATTCTTCTCTGTCTCCCAAGCAAACCTGCAAGCCTATTTCAGCGCTTCCGTGTCTTCCACATGCATTAAGCATTGTGGAAAATTCTTTCGCATCTCTTGTAGGCAAATTTTTTGATTCATTTAATAAAGTGTAAACTTCTCCGATTAATTCTTTTACTTTCCATTCTGGTTCGCCAAAATTAGTTAAATGAATTATTAATTCAGTGGTTAATTCTTTTTTTTCTTTTTCACTTAAATCAGAGTAAGTGCGCCATTTATCTCCTTTCTTTAATGCAAATCCTTTTTCTTTTAAAAATTCAAAGCATTTTTCTTCGCTTGCAGTTAACTGAGGTAAAATTGGATTGCTTGAATACATTAAAAACTGCACTAATGGACGGGTAATTCTTCCATATAATCTTAAATCAATTTCTTTCAACATTAATCCTGCTTCAATTGATTTATTTAAAATTACTTCATTTACTCCGATTAATTTTCCTTTAAAATCCTGCATGTCTCCAACAGCACCAATAATTGCTAAAGGACTTAAATCAACATTTTTTTCATTTAAAGCAAGTGCAATTAAAAAAACTGTTCCGCTTCCGCTTAATTCTTTTCCGCCGTCAACTCCAAATAAAAGCGGATTGAAATGAAATTCATGTTCTGTTTTTAGTGGTTGATGGTGATCAAAAATAAAAAAGTTTTCTTCATTAAATTCTTTTTTTAATTCATCTAACTGTCCTGAACCAAAATCCACAAAAACATAATTTTTTCCTAATCCTTTTATTTCCTGAATTGTTTCTTTATATAATTGTTTAACCCATTTTGCTTTAACTTGTTTTTTTTCTCTTTCAAGCATTTTAAAAGCAATTGCTCCGGCAGTAATTCCGTCAGCATCATTATGGTGAATTACAACAAAATCATCTCGTTTCATTAATTCTAAAGCAATTTCTTCTGCTTTTTCAAGCATTTCTTTTGGAATCATTAAATGAATTACTGAATGAGGGTTTTAAAGGGTATTTGAGGCAAGGTTCCGGTGCAAGTAGCTTTTTATTTTCTTCTTCTTTCTTTTTTGATATTATGAGCAAGGGAATTATTTCTTCGTTTAATGCATTTAAGGAAATGTTTGGAGACTCTGAGTTCTTTAAAGAAGATTCTCCAAGAATGAATGCTCTTTCCTCTTATTTTGAACGTGGAGGAGTTATTTCTGTTTCAAAAAAAGATAAAGGCTGGCCAAAATTAATTTATCCTTCAATTGCAAGAATACGCGAACAAAAAAAAGAACTTGAAGGAATAAAGAAAAAATTTGAAGAAAAAAAAAGTAACTGGGAGAAAAAAAAGAAGGATGCAGAAAACTACCACGCAGTTCATAATCTCAAAAAATTAACTAGTCCTCTATATTGGAAGCATAAAGCAAAATGCTTGACTGATAAAGAATACAAAAACGATGCTGATTTAGTTAAGCTTCCAGCGCATTTAGTTTCTGATCCAAAATGGACTCCAATGGTTAAAATGTTTGTGAATGATATTGAATACAGAAAACAGTTAACTGAAACAGTTGAAAATTCAGTTGTTTATAAAGATAACAAAAAAGTTGCAAGATATGCTGATGAACTGCAGGATTTCAGAAAAGATGTTTCTTCAAAGGAAATAACTCTTTTAATAAAAAAACTTGAATCAACCGATGCATTGCTTGCTGCTTTATCTCTTTTAGAATCCTGGGCAAAAGAATAAAAACTTAAAATATGTTTCTCTTTTAATGAAAAAAATAATTTTTTTGCTTTTGTTATCTGTATTCCTTTTTGCATGCACTAGTTCTAATTGCGGTGATGGAGTATGCGATAAAATTAATGAAGGAAAAATTCTTTGTCCTCAAGACTGTGATCCGGATTATTCTTTTTGTGGTGACGGAAAAATAACTGGAAATGAAAATTGTGAAAATTGTGCAGAAGATTTTAATTGCAGTGAAGGATTTGAATGCAGTGGAAAAGAATGCAGAAAAAAATCAGTAATTGTTGAACCTGAATGCAGTATTGATTCAGATTGTGGTAATTCATTTCAATGCAAATCAGGTAAATGCATTAAAGTGCATGATTTATGTGCTGAAATTAATTGTGATGATGGAAATCCCTGCACTTTAAATGAATGTGATTTAATTACTGGTGAATGTGTTTCTTCTTTTGTTAAAGATAAAACTTCTTGCGGTTCAGGGAAAGAATGTTATTCAGGAAAATGCATTACAGTAAAATATTGTTCAATTAATTCAGATTGCGATGATTCAATTGAATGCACTATAGATAAATGCAATTCAGACACAAACAAATGCAGTTATACTTCAAATAATTCTAAATGTAATGACGGAATTGCATGCACTGTAGATTCATGTGATGTGCTGAATGGATGTGTTTATTCTTTGAATGATTTTGCATGCGATGACGGAATTGATTGCACTGCAAATAAATGTACTTTAACTGGATGTGTTTACGATTCAAACAGCAGTAAATGTAATGACGGAATTGCATGCACTATCGATTCATGTAATATTCAGGCAGGATGTATTCATACTCTTTCTGATGTAAAATGTGATGACAAAATTGATTGCACTGCAAATAAATGTACTTTAACTGGCTGTGTTTTTACTCCAAGAAATGAGCTTTGCACAAACACTGATTTATGTAAAACAGGAACCTGTACTTTGAATGGATGTGAATTTGAAGTTATTAATTGCGGGCAGTCAGATTTATTTTGTGAATCAGGAAACTGTGTTTATCTTCCTTGCGCTAAAATTGCTGAAGAATTAGGCGAAGAAGTTGTTTTATGTGAAGAAACTGATTTATGTTCAGGTGATTGGCGTCCTTCATATGAAGGAAACAATGTTTGCTGTAAAGGAGAATGCATTGCTCCAAAGTAATTTTTTTCGCACCGGCAATATGCTTCCAAAAAACATATTAATGCTTCTAAAATCAATTAAGTAAATGGATTCAGAAAAACTAGTGCTTAAAGCAAATGGATTTAATTCATTTAATCCAATGCAGGAAAAAGTAGTGAAAAGCAACTGGAAAGAAAAAAATTTAGTTGTTTCTTCTCCTACTGCTTCAGGAAAAACAGTTGTAGCAGAATTATTTGCATTAAATTCAATTTTAAGTAAAAGAAAAAAAGTTTTATTCACTTGTCCTTTACGTGCTTTAGCTTCAGAACATTTTAATGAATTCAAGGAAAAATATTCTGATTTATTTCAATTAACTCTTTCAACAGGAGACTTTGATTCGAGCTCTAAATATTTATCTAATTATGATTTGATTTTTTGCACCAATGAAAAACTTGAATCTCTTTTAAGACATCGTGCAGGATGGCTTTCAAATGTTGGAGCATTAATTATTGATGAAATCCATGAAATTGATTCACGCAGAGGACCAACAATTGAAATAATTATTACAAAATTAAAATTACTTAACCCAAACCTGCATTTGCTTGCATTAAGTGCAACAATTCCTAATGGAAAAGAATTAAGTGAATGGCTTTCCGCGCAATTAATTGAATCAGATTACCGTCCGGTAAAATTAAGCGAAGGAGTTTACTTTGATTCAGAAATAAAATTTTCTGAAAAAATTGAATTCATTGAACACAAAAACGAGCCAGTAAAAGCATTAGTTGAAGATGTATTAAATAAAAAAAAGCAGGCATTAATTTTTGCCAATACCAGAAAAAGCAGTGAAGCAACAGCAAAAAAACTTGCTCCAGTAATAGAAAAAACTCTTTCATTAAAAGAAAAAAAAGAATTAAATTCAGCAGCAGAAAAAGCATTAAATGCATTGGAAAATCCAACAGAACAATGCAAAACAATTTCTTCATTAATTAAAAAAGGAATTTGTTTTCATAATGCAGGAATTCTTTCAAAGCAAAGAAAAATAATTGAAGATTTATTCAGAGAAAATAAATTAAAAGCAATTTCTGCAACACCCACATTAACAATGGGAGTAAATTTGCCTGCATTCAGAGTAATTATTCCGACTTTATTCAGATATACTTCTAATGGAATGGAAAAAATTCCTGTAAGAGAATACAAACAGCTTGCAGGAAGAGCAGGACGCCCTAAATTTGATTCATTTGGAGAAGCAGTAATTGTTGCGCGTTCTTTTGATGATGCAGAAAAAATTCAGGAAGAATTCATTGAAGGAGAAATAGAAAAAGTCCAGTCTCATTTAGGTTCAATTCCTTTGCTTAGAACTCTTTTATTAAGCGCGATAGCAACTGATTACATTTATGATTTAGCTTCAGCTGAAAACTTTTTTTCAAAAACATTTTATGCTTATCAATTTAAAGAAATGAATGAAATTCTAAAAAAAATTCAGGATTTATTAATTGAATTAAATGAAATGCAGTTCATTGAATTAAATGAAAAAAATTTTACTGCAACAAAAATTGGTAAAAGAGTAAGCGAATTATATTTGGATCCATTAACTGCATTTAAATTCATTAAAGGATTAAAAGCAAAAGCAGTTGATTCTTTTTACTTCCTTTATCTTTTCGCTGATTCAACTGAAATGATTCCTTATTTAAGTGTTACAAAAAGCAATGAATTTGGTTTATGGGAAGAACTTCAAAAACAAAAACAAGTCATGCCGATTAAAGTGGATTTAGAAATGTTTACAGACCATGAAATACTGAATAAATTTAATTTAGCTAAAGCATTAAATGAATGGATTAATGAAGCAAGCGAACAAAAATTAATGAAAGACTTTAATTTAATGCCGGGAATTTTATTCAATAAAATTCAAATAATTGACTGGCTGAATTATTCTGCAATTGAATTAAGCAATGCAATGGAATTAAACTATAATATTGCAACACTGAATAAACTGCGTAAAAGAATCAAAAAAGGAGTAAAAGAAGAATTAATTTACTTAACTGAACTGCGTGGAATAGGAAGAGTCAGGGCAAGAAAATTATTTAATGCAGGATTAAGAGAAATAAATCAAATAAAAGACGCCCCGGTAAAAAAATTAGCTGAATTATTAGGTGCAAAAACAGCTTTACAAATAAAAAAACAATTAGGAATAAAATTAAATGAAAAAGAAATACTTTCAATCAAAGGAATGAATGCAACAATAAAACAAAAAGGATTAAATGAATTTTAATAAAATAAATTTAATTATCTCAACCCCCGACTTCTTTTTCAATTAATTCTTTTATTTTTTTTGCGTCATATCCTAGTTTAATTAATCTTGTTTGTCCTTTGATTCCTTTTCCTGAACTGGTGGTATGAATTAATCCATACATTTCTAGTTCAGAAATATACTGGCGGTACCATCTTGAAGAAATAATATTTTCCTGCAGTGATTTTGCTTTTACTCTGTATTGTTCATATACTTCGCCTGAAAATAAAACATGTTCTTCATGCAGTCCGTTTAATTTTTTTATTCCTTTATTGCTTAAACTTAAATCGCTTATTGCTAAAAGCACTAACTGCTGTTGTCTTGGCAGAGTTGAAATCATATCAAAAATTATTTCTTCTTCCACGGTTTGTTTTGCTTTAATTACTTCTTTATCAGTTACTTTAAATGATTTATTTTTATCAGAAATTTCTCCTGCGCGAAGCAAAAGCATTACTGCAGTTCTTGCATCGCCTGATTCCTGTGCTGCAAAAGCTGCAGCTAAATTAATTGCTGATTCTTCAACTGCATTTTTTTTAAAAGCAGTTTCAGCGCGAGTAAAAAGAATTTTTCTTAATTCTTCAGCATTATAAGGAGGAAAAACCATTTCCTGTTCGCATAAAGAACTTTTTGTGCGGGGATCAAGTCTTTCCTTAAAATTTAAATTATTTGAAATCCCAATTAAAGTAATTCCGCCTTTTCCCTGCAGTTCATCATTTCCGCGAGTTAAACCATAAATTAATTCATCTAAATCCTTTACTTTATCAAGTTCATCTAAAACAAGAATTAAATTATTTCCTTTTTTTGCATAATCCAAAACTTTTTCATAAACAAATGCAGCGCTGTAACCTAAAAAATTTTCAGTAGGATAAAGTTCTTTCACTAATTTAATTAAAACCCTGTATTTAGAATTATGATTCCTGCAGTTAATATATTCAGCTCTTACCTGAATATTTTTTTGAGAAACAAATTCACTTAACTGTGAAATAACATTTTTAGTAACAGAAGTTTTACCTGTTCCTGTTTTACCATATAAAAAGAAATTATCAGGACGTTTATTATGTATACAAAGAGATAGGTTTTTTGCTATTTCTTCAATTTGTTTTTCTCTGAATGGAAGCTCATTTGGAGTATAATGCGGAGCAATTAAATTTCTGTCAGCAAAAACAGTGCTTGCATAAAATTCTGATTCAAATAAATTTTTTGGTTTATCCTCAAGTAAAACTGCTTCCAATTCATCCCCCCAAAAATTAGTTCTATTTGATTTGAATCAAAATCAATAAAACAACTAAGAGTTGTGGAACTGAACTAGTTCCACTAAAAGACTTTGGAAAGTGAATTCATTCACAGTATGCTTCTCCTTTTTCAGGGCATTCTCCTCTTTCAGGCATTTCAGAATCAGGAATTTCCTGGCAGTCATTAATGCAGTTAACAAAATCTTCATTTAATTCAGGTTCGCATACAAAATTATTATTGCATAATGATTCAGTTTCTTCAGTTTCAAGTGCATTTTCTGAATTTAATTCATTATTTCCTGAACTTTGCGTATTCAAGGAAATTCTTTTTGCTTCAGTCCAGAAATTATTTTCTGAACCATTCCTATCAGTTTCATTTAATGAATTGTTTTCAATTGATTCAATTAAATTAATGTATTCTTCCGGATAAGTTTGTTTCATTTCATTTGGAACACATTTTTGCACTGAAATAACAGTGTTTCCTGTTTCTTTTTCCATGCATTCAATGAATTCCTGTTCATAATTAACCTGTTTTGGAAAAATACTTTCATTAAATGCAATTAAAGCACTAACAATAACTATTGCAATAATAATTCCTGCAATAATTGGTTTTTCCATTCAATCCCCTTTCAATTAAAGTTTCTTTTATATTTAATTTTTTGTTTTTGAATTAATTAAGTGTGATTGAGTTAAAATTTTTTTTAATTAAGGGCTGCCGAAGGCGCCCTTCGCCCGCCAGCCGGCGAGACGGCTGAATTATGTAGAGTTCTTTAAAGCATTATAATTAAAATACTGTTGTAGGGAATTTCTTTAATTGCCTTTGAATTAAAAATTATTTTCAGAAGGGGTGAAGCGATGGGTTTTTTGGATAAAATGATGGGTTCAAAAGAAGAAATTGATATTGAAGATTTTTTGAACAATTTGGATGCACAGGAAGAAGATGTTTATGCTGATGCTGATGCATTGGTTAAACCTATTTCAATGGAAAACGATGAAGATGTAAAGGTTGTATGCGATGAATTAAGAAAAGGAAATATTCTTTTGCTTAATATTGCTAATCTTTCTAAAAGAAATGCATTAAAGTTAAGGGATTTAATTTCACAGGTTAAAACCGAAGTTGAATCAATTAACGGTGATATTGCAAGAATTTCCACTGAAAGAGTTCTTGTTACTCCAAGCAAAGTTAAAATTGTGAAAAGAAAAGACTAAATATTTTTTTACTGCAAAAAGAAAAGATTAAATGCTTTAATGCATTTATCTTTCTTTAGTGTTTTTTAATGGATGAAACTAATTCTGTTTTAGAAAGCGAAGAAATCAATTCAACTGAAAATTCAGTTCATTTAGTAAAAAAAGGACTTAAAGTAAATATTTCCCGCCAAAAGGTTCTTGATTCAGTTAAAGAATATGTTAATTCTTTTGGATGGAGTGAATTCAAATATAAAAAACTTGACAGATTGAATTTATTCATGATTCCATTTTATTTATTTCATTTTGATATATTTAAATCAGTTAAGGAAGGAGATAAAGAAAAAATTTTGGATCAAACCAGTGGAGTGCTTTCATTGGATGCTGCAAGAAACAAACTTGATGCACAGGTTGCAAGATTTTTTGGACATCATGAAGCAGTTGAAAAAATTGAGTTAACTGATGATTCGCCTGAATATAAAATTCTGGATTCAAATATTACTTTTGATAAAGCAGAAGAAATAATTAAAATAAAACTTGCTTCGCAGTTTAATATTCCGAGGGATAATGTGATTATTTCAGGAAACGAACTTTTATTTATTCCTATTTATTTTACTGAAATTGAATTAAATTCTGAAACTTTTGTTCTTAAAATTAATGGTTTTGATGGAAAACTTTTTTCAGATAAATTGATTCCTGCAAGGAAAAAAGAATTAAATCAATTATTTAATGAAACAATTGATGATTTACAGCATCCAAATAAATGGGTTGAATATTCTGCTGGTTCGCTTTCAAGCGCAGTGCATGCAAATTCAGGAATTTTATTTCAATTTGTTGTATTGGTTTTAGTGCTGATTATAATTGCAGTACTTTTGATTTTTGCAGGAATAATCTAGTTTTTACATAAATTCAGCTAATGATTTTTGTTTTTTTGTGTCTGCTTCAAACACTGAATCAATTTCTTCTTTAACTAAATCAAGTCTTTGCTTTAAATAATCACTTAATTTGTATTTATCAATTACATTTTTTGCGATTTCAAGATATTTTTTTACACTTCCTTCAGCTATTGTTAAAATTAATTTTTCATTTCCGCATTTAGTGCATTTTCCGTTTAATGGAATCCTGCGGAATATTTCATTGCATTTACCACATCTGAATGTCTGTCTTGAAAAAGAACGCGCATTACCAATTATGTCTGGAATGAAATGGCTTACAAGAACTCTTTCAAGTGCGTCTTTTTTATCTATTGCTCTTATTTTTTGCTGTAATTCTGCTTGGGCATTAATTTTTTCTTCCATTGATTGAAGTAATACATAAGTTGATTGTTTCGGGCCTTCATCAAATAAAGCAGTATCATGGGTAAACTGAATGCAGTTAAATTGTTTTCCTGTTCCTAAAAATAATTTTGCCTGAGGAATGCTTTCAATTTTTGGTTTCACCATTTTCTGGCTTAATTCATATAATTCCAAAGGATATTCAGTGCATGTTTCAATTTCATATGCTTCATCATCAATTTCAGTTGGATTAAGCATTGAAGTGAATACAAGCGGAGCATCCATTCTTCCTCCTCTTGAAGAAGGCAGATAATGCTGAGAAAAATTAAGCATTGCATCCATTAACAAAGTAAGTGAATCCTGGTCTCCGTCTATGTTGCGTCTTTTTGCTAAATGATAATAAGGGTGCGCAAAGCATAATCTGCTTTTAGTGAATCCAATAATTCGTCCTACTATTGCTGCTGAAGTATGCGGTGCTAATCCTAATACAAGTTCTCCGATTAATTCTTCTCTTAAATTAATGTTGAAATATTTTTTTAAATCATAGAATCTTTCAAGTTCATCATCAGCAAATTTAGTGACTTTAACTAAAAAATCTCCTGCTCCTTCATAGATTATTAAATCCTGCGGGAAAATATTCAGCATCTGGTTTTCGTTTTCAAGTTTTTTTCCATGAATATCTTCAGTGTAACCTAATTCAATTGCTTTTTCAACGCTTAAATTTATTTCATTTGGTCTGAACTGGGTTATTCCTGCATTTAATGCTTCATATCTTATTGTTCCATCGCGGAAAATATGCACATCATGGGCTGCACGAAGAATTCCTTTTTCTAATGGTTCTCCTAATTTATCTTCATTAATTAATCCTTTTACTCCTTTCACTGGATCAGGCAGTTTAATTCTTAATTTTTCAATTGCTTTATTCATTTCTTTTTCAATGCTTGTTTCAACTAAACTGCTTGAATAAACTTTTGAACCGCATACTGGGCATGATTCTATATTGCTTTCAACAAAATGTCCTTTACTGCATTTTTTTATTCTTTCAGTTTTTTCATTGCAGGTTTCACAGTAAGGTGAGTAAATTATTTTTTTACATTTATTGCATCTGAATAAAGCGCGTTCAATGGAAATTTTTTTCTTTGAACTTAATTCAGCTTCCAGTGCTTTATTTATTGAACGAATTGAACCGCCGTTTAATCCTATTGGGTAAAGCACATGAGGATTTCCAATCATTTTTCTAGGGCGGGCTGCTTCAGGACGCCCCATTCTTGAACCAATAAATGTACCTCCTTTTGGTTTAATTGTTATTCCTGAAATTTCAGTTAATATTTCACAGTTTGAAAGATTTGAATTAATTTCTTTTGTTGAAAAAGCTCCAAGAGACTTAAGCAATGAGTAAGAATATGTTTTTCCAACAATTATTTTTTTTTCATTTATTTTATGCGGGATTCCTGCTAATTCAATTATTTTTTTTAATTCTTCACTGTAATTAAATTCTGTTTGAACTATTTTTCCTTCTTCAAATTTTTTTTCTGATTTTCTTGCTTCTTCAATTAATTTAATTAAATCTTTTTTTTCAATCACATCAAAGTAATGAATAAATTCAGGATGCAAAGGAATTCCTGTTTGCATTGAAATTTCAACTGCTTCAAACCCGTTTAAGTCATCAGGATTTTCAATTATCTTTTTTTCATTAATTCCTTCAAGTTTTTTTTCTTTTAAAGCATTTTTTAATTCAATTTTCCACCATTCAGTGCAGTATCCTGCAGGCATTAATGGATGCGCACTTTTAGCAAAATCTCCGTAAGTAATTAAAATATCTCCTAAAAAAAGTATTTCCTTTAATTCGTTTTTTATTTCTCTTGCTTCCTTTGATGAATTTATTTTTTTTACTTCTCCTGATTTAAGTAATACAATTGGAGATTCAATTGAATCGCATGGAAATATTTCAGCGCTTTTTCCTGGGCGCTCTATTTTAATCTGGGTTCCGACTGCAAGAAATCCATCAAGCAGTTCCATTGTTGCCGGATGAATTGCTTTAGCCATTGCTGAAGTATTTCTTGCTTTTCCATATCTTAATCTGAATCCGCCTGCCCTTAAAGGATAACTTATTATTGGGCGTCCAGCAGCAATTTTTGAAAGAAATTTATAATTTGGAGTAAGTTCAGCTATTCCTTCTGAACTGCTTTTAGTTACTTTAATAATGCTTTCAAGCCAGCTCCAGTCCAGTTCAAGCAATTTTGCAAGGGAAAGAATTTTCATTGCCTTTAATCCAATTCCTTCACTTAACACTAAACACATTCCGCCTCTAATGCGGTTTGATTCAATTCTTTCAAGATTTTTATGATTGCTTACTTCTCTTTTTTCTGTTGGTTCTCCATTAATGCATACAGGACATCCTCTGATTATTTTTCTTATTTCTTCATCTGTTAATTTGTACTGCCTTGTAACTATTTCTTCATAAATATTGCTTTCTTCAACATATCTTTCAATTTCTTCTTCTGTTGGTTTATATCTGTCTAAATTCATTAATTTTCTTGCATAATCCCCTAAAATTAATGGAAAAACTGTTGCAGTTCCTCCTGCAGCTCTTATTGGTCCGGCAAAATAAATATCAACAAATTTTGTTTTATCAAAATTTTCGCTTATTTTTACTTTTGGCACTCCATCTAATGGTGCTACAACAACTCCTTCAGTTACAAGCATTAAGCATGTTTTCACTGCTTGCTCTAATCTTTTTTCTGCATTTGGTTCATGATACCATGTTTGTTCAATTAATTCTCTGAAAATCTGGAAAATTATTTTTGTTCTGTCTTTTTCTTTTAATGAAAGAGTTCTGAATCTTTCAGCAATTCCTTTAGGGCCGATGATTTTTTCAGTTCTGTCAGCAATATCATTTGTCGGCTGGCATTCAATTTCAGTTTCAGGGTCAAACCCTTTTTTTCTTGCATTTGATGCAATCTCAAACTGAGCATTTACTTTTTTAGTTATTAAAGAAAAATAATTTTTTATTTCCGGATTCAATTCATTTTCTTTCATTCTTCTTCCTCTGCTGACATGAATTTGTGTTCAGTTATTTTTCTTGAAGTTAACTCTAATTGAATTGCAATTCCTGGAGTAGGAACATGTCCTTGAGCTATTTGAAATTCAGTTCTTTTCTGCCATGTGGCTGAATTAATCACCATGCAGGATTTATATTGTCCATAACCCACATGATGCATGTCTCCTCCGAAATACAAATCAGGTTCTTCTCTGATTAACATAAAATCTTTTTTTTCAGGAACATAAGGATTACGCATTCCATATGAAGGCATTAAATCCCTGCGTTTTAATAATTCAATTATTCCTTTATGTGGTTCTAATGGAGACAAAAAACTAAGCGAATCATATAAATCATGCAATGAAGCTCCATGATATAAAACAGTTTTAAGTCCTTCAATTTCAATCCATGAAGGATTTCCAATTAAATGAAAATTATTCATTTTACTCATTTCAGGAAAAAATTTTTCAGGAATTGCAGTCTGGGGTTCAGCTCTTCTTACTGCATCATGCTGTCCAGGAATCATTACAATTTCAATATGTTCAGGAATTTTAAGCAAAAATTGTTCTAATTTATTATATTGTTCAAATAAATCCTTTATTTCCAGTTCATCATATTGATTAGGGTAAACTCCTATTCCGTCAACATTATCGCCAACCATCATAAGATATTTTATTTTTCCTATTCTTTCCTTTTCTTTTTCTGAAACATCATTGCAGTTAAGCCAGTTTAAAAATTTATTGAATTCTTTTTCTAAAAAAAGTTTGCTTCCCACATGAGTATCAGAAATAATTAATACATCTAAATCCTGCTCTGGTTTTGTTAAAGGTCTTGATTCTAATTCAGGCCAGAAAAATTCATTCACTATAATCATTTCATTTGAAATCTTTGTTCCTTTAATTCCAATTACATCATCTAAAAGAATTTTGTTTCCTTCTTCAAATAATTTTGCATTTTGATTGCTTATTATTGCAATGCACTGGGTTTCAGTGTCTTCAATAATAAATGCAATATGCTGGTTTTTTGTAATCCATTTTTTTTGAATCATTGCAATTGTATCAAATTCACTTTTTTCCGGAACCTTGCTTA
This sequence comes from Candidatus Iainarchaeum sp., assembly GCA_016932875.1. Lineage (GTDB taxonomy): Archaea > Iainarchaeota > Iainarchaeia > Iainarchaeales > JAFGBZ01 > JAFGBZ01. Next base: position 1,240 of record JAFGBZ010000065.1, on the reverse strand, counting down.
ACCTGCTTAAAGGTTTTGCATTCAATTGACTTCGTTTGCTTAAAACTCCTTTAAGAAAAGTATATTTGTCCCGAAATAAACTCAAAAAATTTTCAACTTTTCCGCTTGAATTAGACTGATTTGTTACATCAAATTCAGTTAATATTTTTAAATTTGAACTTGAATCCTTTGCAATGGAATTAAATCTGGTTTTTTTTACAATTATTTTTTCCTGCGGTTCAATTTTTGTTTTTTCTGAATTAATTCTTTCATTTACTTCAACTGCATTCAGAACAGTTTTGTTTTCTTTTAAAAAAGAATCAATTATTTCTTCAAAATTTTCCTGTTCGCTTAAAATTTTAGTGCTTTCCAAATCAAGCAGGATATTTTTTCCTGCAGCAAATTCAACAACCTGCTTTTGTTTTGAATCCATTTCCTCACTTGTTTTCCTGCCTTGCGCGTTCCAATTCAGAAATAATTGTCCAAATTTCTGTTCTAGTGTGAGGAGGCATATTAATATCATTTGAAATATCTTCAAGCAAATAAATTGCCGCGCTGCATGAAACCTTTAAATCTTCTTCTTTGTCCTGGATTTTCTTTTTTGCTTCCTCTACCACAGCTCTGATATTTCTAGGAACTGAAGTATCCATTAAAACCCCGTCCATTAATTCAATTAAATCTTCAATAACACTCATAAAAAAGCACCTCCAAGAAAAATGGCTTTTACTAAAAAACAGCTTAACTTACAAAAACCTTTAAAGCCATAAAAAATCTATACCCCCGCGAATAATTCAAAACGCTTAAAATAATACTGAAAACAAATAAATTTAAAGGAAACTGAAGCAGAACAAGTTCACTTAAATTCTAATTTTAATTCATCCAGCCATTTTTTTATTTTTTCTTTTAATTCTTCTTCTTTTCCGTTTTCGCATTCAATTACTTTAAATTCCTGTAATTCTTTTCTTCTGTCATTTAATTCTTCTTTTGTTACAATATCGCATTTATTCAATAAAACAACTAAAGGAGTTTCAGGAAATAATTCTTTTGTTTCTTTAAGTAAATCCATTTGTTTTTCATGAGGAAAACCTGATGAAAGTGATGCATCCATTACATAAAAAACAATTGAAGCCAAATAATTTAATGCTGCAACAGCTTTTTTTTCAACTGCATTTCTTTTTTCTTGAGGCCTGTCTAAAATTCCAGGAGTATCTAAAAACTGTAATTCAAAGAATTTGTAAGGCATTTTACCCATATTAATATT
>JAFGBZ010000064.1 GCA_016932875.1 Candidatus Iainarchaeum sp. | reverse complement strand
TCAAATTTTCTTGCCCAAGGATTAATTGCTTTATCTGCATTGCTGTCTTGTTCAGGGTCTTCAAATTCATATAATAATTCTCTTTTCATTGCGGCTTCTTTTGATTCATTTTCTTTTAATGGAAAATCAGTTCCAGCATCTCCAGTCCAAACTAAGTGCCCGCCTAAATTCACATATTCCATAAACATTTGAAGTTGTTCTGCAGTCATTTTTTTTGCTTTAGTTACAATAACTAAATCATATTTTTTTAAAGTTCCTGAACTTAATCTATCCAATGAAAGCATTGTTGTTCTTGCAGCAGCATACTGGGGATCATTTAAAGCAATTTCTAATTCCTGTGGATTTCCTAATCCTTCATTTCCATAAACAATTAATGCCATTGGTTTTCCGCCAGTGCTTCCGCGCATTACATCATACCATAAATCACAGTAACCTGGAACAGGAATAATACTGCATCCAAAAACAAATGAAACCGCAAAAACAAGCGCTCCGATTAATATCAGTAAAATAAGGATTCTTCCGGCTAAATAAGTTAAATCTTTTTTTTGAGGCATTGGTGGTGCAGGAGGATACATTTTTTTCACTTTTCTTTTTTCAATTCACGCAGTGAATTGCTTTTTTGGGAACCTAGCTTTTTTTCTAAAAAAGCTGGCTTTCCGTTTATTTTTTAAATGATTACTAATAGAATAAGTTATATTTAATATTTATAGGTTTGTGATTTAAGTGAAAGTAAGTAAAGGACCAAAAAGAAGCGGACCAAGTTCTGCAATAGGAATTCTGAATTTTTTTGACGCAGATACTTCAGGACCAAAATTATCTCCTGAATTTGTTTTGCTTGTAACAGTTGCATTCATTGTAGTAATTGTTGCAATGCATATAATTGGTTAATTTTTTGAATTAATTTATTTTTTTAAGAATATTTTATTCATTTATTTCTTTTAAATGTATAATTTTCTTTGTTTAATAAAAACATTTATTAAGGAAAATGCGTTTTAATAAGTAAACATTAAGTATTTAAATACTTAAAAACAACAAAATATGTAACATATTAATTGAAGAAGGTGAATGAAAGAATGTATCCCGATGATAATGCTGGTGGAGCAGCAGAACAAGCAGCTCCAATGGGCGCAAAAATTGGAATGAATTTAGAAGGATTAATTCCGTTAATTTTAATTTTGGTTATTGTTTTCTTTTTGGCAGCCAAATTTGATATCATTAACGGCAGTACTCCTGTAGTAGGTGTTCTTGCTTCAATTGCAGGAAGCCAGGAATCAACAACTGTTTTATTAATTGGCTCAAGCAGTCCTGAAACACTTCAGGTTCTGTATGAAATGGGTGATTTAATAAAATTAGTTCAAAGAGATGCTGCTTCATTGGATAGAAATCCAAAAGAAGTTCTTGCAAATTATGGTGTAATAATTTTAGATCAGTCAGAGCAAACTGATAAAGCTGTTTCAAGAAAATTAGGCGAAGCACTGGAAGAATATGTGAAGAAAGGCGGTAAATTAATTACTGTTCTTGATTCAGGCATTTACCAGCCAGGAGCATTTGATGCTGTTGGATGGGATGCAACAATTGGAGATATTGTTCCAGTTAATTGCGACAGAATTTATCAGGGAGAACCAACCTGCATGATGCGTTTGAATGTTCGCGGAAAAGTTTACCGTGAAATTGAAGACCATAAAATCATGGAAGGAATTGAAGAATTCCCTATAATGCCAGGACAGTATGCTAACTTCCAAACATTTGATGTTGGCTTGGAAGGAACTGAAATAGCTTACATGAAAGATGAATCAGGTCCAGGAAAAACTTTCCCGGCAATAGTTGAAAAGAAATTAATTGTAGGTAAAAGCCTGTACTTCAACTATAATCCAGGATATACTCCTAGAATTCTTCAGCAGACAATTTATTATCTTACAGGGCGTTAAATAACTCCCTGTTCACCTTCTTTTTCTTTTATTTATTTTAAGTGATTGATTTATTAATTTTTTGTAAAAGGTATTTTTTACAATTATTTCATTGAACCGGAGGTTTTTTCAATGGCAGAAGAAAATATAGTTTACATCGGAAAAAAAGGAACAATGGCTTATGTTTTAGCTGTTGTAACACAGTTAAACCAAGGAACAGATGAAGTTGTTCTTAAAGCAAGAGGTAAAGCAATTTCCCGCGCAGTTGATGTAGCAGAAATTGTAAAAAACAAATTCGTTAAAAACATCAATATTCAAAATATTGCAATTTCAACTGAAGATGTTCCAGCAGAAAACGGCGAAACATTAAAAGTTTCAGCAATTGAAATATCTTTAAAAAAATGAATTGATTTAATTCAATTCTTTTTTCTTTTTTTATTTTATTATTTTCTATGAAACAATTTACCTTGTCTTAATTTAGGTTCTTTTTTTGGTTTTAAATGTTCTTGAATTTGTTCTGGCGTAACTTTGTATGCTTCACAAATTTGTTTTAAAAATTTTTGTTCGTTTGCTGGATTTCTTTGAGATAAAGTCATTGCTTTTTGAATAGCTTCTTTTATTGGAATTCCTTTATTTTTCCACATTGCAATTAAATTAATTTCTCTTTCTTCTTTTTCATCCATTTCTTGCCAATAATATTTTTCACTCATTTTAATTCCTCGCAAAATTCATTTATTTTTTCTTCAAATTTATTTTCTTTTATTTCTTCTGCTGTAACAATTAATTCAGCTAAATGTTTTCCGATTAATTCAATCATTTCCGGAATGCATTCTTGTTTTTCTTTTGAACCACTGCATTGAATTAAAGCAGTTTTTTTGAATTTACATTTATTTTTTTCAATAAAAGTTCTTATTGCTGGAGTCATTTTTCCTGCCCAGCATGGAGTAGCGATTAAAACTAAATCATAATCTGAAACATTTTTTTTTAATTCATTTATTTCAGTTAAACTTTTTTTCATTGCATCTCTTCCTGCTGCAACAAATGCTATTGCCCCGTTTCTGTTTTTTTTATCAATTATTTCTTCTGAATCGCAGTTTAATTTTTCTGCAATTTTTTCAGCTAATTTTTTAGTGTTTCCTGTTCTGGAATAAAAAACAATTAATGAATTCATTTAATCACTTTTAATTTGATTAATGAATTCTTTTTATTTATTTGTTTTTATTCCTCCAAACCATGAATTTTTCTTCAAATTTTTTTTCACTCATTAAATCACCTTGAATTAAAAAAGATTTTTTTATTTAAAAAGAGTTTGAAGGAGTAGTTTGCCGGTGCAGGAAATTGATTTTAATGCATTAAATCGGCAAATCTTTTTTTCCTTTACTGCAAAGATTTTAAAATTGATTTAATGCAATTCTTTAATGAATTATAAATTAATTTCTTTATTGTTTTTTTTAATTTTTATTTTAAATGTTTTTTCTGCTGGGTTATGCAGTTTACCTGAACCAATTTCAAGTGATTTAGGTTTAACTTTAACTGCTTGGAGTGTTCAAGGAAATGCCGTATTAAAGGAAGGCGATACAGTAAATATTTCTTTTACTTTACATAATTATAATCGTGAACCAAAACAATTAGGCTCTAAAGGTGCGTTTATTACTGCAATTAATCCATTGGAAGCAAGAGAAGAATTTGGTTTCAGCAATGTAAATGAATTAATTTCAGGCGGAACAAGCATTACAATTAATTCTTCTAAAACTTTGAATAAAGCAGGGCGCTGGATTTTATGGCCTGCTTATTCAATTGCTTTTCCTTCAGCTGAATTAATTTCACCTGATTATTGGATTGAATGTGAATTAATGGTTGAAGAAGCAACTGCTCCTGATGCTGATGGAGATGGAGTTCCTGATTCAACTGATAATTGCATTAATATTTCTAATGCAGGGCAAGAAGATTCTGATTCAGATGGAGTTGGAAATGTTTGTGATAATTGTATTAATGTTTTAAATCCAGAGCAATCAGATTCTGATGCTGATGGAATTGGAGATGCATGTGAACCAGTTGTAATTGATTCTGATTCAGATGGTTTTCCTGATTCACAGGATAATTGTCCTAATGTTGCTAATTCAAATCAATCAGATATTGATTCTGATGGTTTAGGTGATTTATGCGATTCATGTGATGATCGTGATAGTGATGATGATGGAATAAAGAATTGCTTGGATGAATGCATTAATGAAAAAGAATCAGTGAATAATTTTGAAGATTTAGATGGATGCCCGGATGTAAAACCTTTGCCTGCTATAAGCAGTGTTGTTAGTGTTAAAATGAATTTTATGGGAATGGAAAAAGTTGTTTCTGTAATGGATTGGTTTACTTTAGATGATGATGACGATGGTATTTTGAATTTTGTTGATGAATGCCCTGAAACTCCTGAAGATGTTCCAGTTTTTGAGAATGGATGCAGATGCAATGATTCAGATGGAATTAATAAAAACATTAAAGGAATGATTCAGTTTATGCAAAAAGCTCCTAATGTTAATATTAATGGTGAAACCCAGTCTTTGGGTTCGGTTACTAATATGTTTAAAGAAGATTATTGTGATGGAAACAGTGTTGTTGAATTATATTGTTCTTATAAGTATGAAAAAGGTTTAATTGATTCTCCTTATAATTCTCTTAAATCTTCTTGCACTATTGGATGTAATGCAGGTAAATGCATTGCATTTAATTCTTGTTCAAGCAGTTCAGGAACTTGTGCTGATGGAATTAAAAACCAGAATGAAACTGGAATTGATTGCGGGGGAAAATGCAGTCCATGTAATTCTAAATGTAATACTAATGTTAAATTTGCTCCAAGTGATACTCCTTGCACTAATGTTTATCCTAATGATATGCATAAAGTTGATTTTACTTGGACTGATTCTGATTTAGAATATATTTGCAGGTATTATGAAATATGTCATCCTGATTTAGATTTCATTATTGAAGAAGCACAAGAATGTTGTAGTATTTCAACTGAAGATGAATTACAGTCTTTTTCTCATTCAAGTGTTTGTAAAACTGCTTTAAAAGAAAGCCAAGGCAACTGCAAGAAATGTGTTGGATTATATATTTTGAAAGGATTAGGGCGTGGAGCTTTATGGATGAAAGGATATAATGAAATTGCTGACATTAATCCTTCTTTAAGTCCTCCTCCTACTGCTGAAAATTTAATTAATTATTATGAAACAGGGGTTTGCAGGGATTACAGTTTAGCTGCTTTAACTTTATTAAGAAAAGCAGGTTACAAGCAAGAAGAATTAGCTGGTTTTTGTGATGGAGCTCATTGTTATTCTTTAATTAAATTTCCTGGGGATTCAAAATTCACTGTTGTTGATACTACTGGAAATTTTAATGATTTTACTTTAGGAGGATTACCTTCAACTGGATATAATTATTGCGGTAATTTAAATGAAGATAAATGGTGTTTTGCTATTAATCCAGGGCAATATCATGAATATTTTACTGGAACAATTTATGATTTAGATGAATACTGGCAAATAGTTAATTCAGGTAAAAGTTATCCTTATCCAAAAGATTATGATTGTGATTCAAGTTATGGAAAATTTTTCAGAGATTTTCTGCCTCAATGCGGGCCAGGAGCAGCTTGTGGAAGAGATAATTTTAAAATTCCGGATTTTGCTCCAAAATTAAATCAAATTCAGGGGTGTAATTAATGAAAAATAAATTTTTTGGATTAATTTTAGTTTTGTTTTTATTTTTTTCATTAAATGTTTTTGCTGTTACTTCAGTTGAACAAGTAAATGATTTCAATATTTATAGGGCTTTTCCAGGCAAAGCAGTTTTTGGAGAAGAAATCTGGATGCTTTTATTAATTGAAAATAATTCTTCTGCAACTCAAAGCATTAAATTAACTGAATTATTAATTGACTGTGATTTTAATAAAGATTCAGCTGTTTCAATTGATTTCAATCATGGAACTGAATGGAATTATTTTTGGGATTTAACTGTTCCAGCAAATGAATCAGTTACTTTAACTTATTGGTTTAAGCCAAAATCAATTGGTTCATTTATTGTTCCTTCAATGAAAACAGAAATTGATTCAAAAATAATTTATCTTGAATCTCAATTAATTGAAATTGAATGCAATAATGATTTAAAATGCGATTTAAGTGCAGGAGAAAATTACTTGAATTGCTTGGATTGCAGTACTGGATTAAATGATGGAATATGTGATTTTGAATCAGATGGTAAATGCGATTCAGATTGTGAAACAGGAATTGATGCTGACTGCATTGAATTAAATGAACCTGAAACAATTGCTCCGCAAAATGAAGAAATCATTGCAGTTGATTCAGTTCCACAGAATAATGAATTAATTATTGCAATAGGATTATTTGCAGTTTTATTAATTTTAATTATTGCAGTGTTTGCGTTCAAAAAATTAAAAGAAAAATTCAAGTAAATGAATTTTTCTTATTTTTTTGATTTTTTTTCTTTTATTGCTTTAAGTGTTTGAACTAATTTTTGTCTTGCTTCTTTTTCTTTTGCTACCCTTTCTAAAAATTCAATGCTTCCAAATCCTTGTTTTCTGCTTGGGTGTTTTGTTTTTCTTAAAACCATTTAATTCACCTTTTTATAAATACATTAAATGAATAATTCAGTTAATGCCTTTAAATTAATTGTTTTTTTCCTTTAATTAATTTGCTGTTAAGTTAAAGCAAGGTTTTTATTCTTTGAATTCATTTGTTATTTATGCCTGCATTAAAGAAACATGGTTTGTTTTCAGCTGAAAAAAAGCTTTTTTCTAATGAAATATTAAAGCATTTAAGGAATGGCAGTATTTCAAAAGCTGAATTAAAGCAATTAAATGGAATAACTCCTAATATTGAAGCAGTTAAAGCTTTTTATAAAAAAGTAATTAAAGACAAAGAATTAGCTTTAAAATTAGAAATAGGCAGAACTGCAAGACTTCATCAAAAAACAGGGTTTCCTGTTTCTTCAACTAAAGTAATTCCATCTATTGCAAGAAAAAACATTGAATCATGGTTTAAGCCAGTAAAACAGCAACCAGTTAAAGAAACTCAAAAAAAACCTGTTTCACGCATTAAATGGACTGATACAAGAGTTCATGATTTCATTGAATTCAGGAAAAAACACAGGAAATGATTTAAATGATTTTTAAAAGAAAACCAAATAAAAGAATTGAATTAAATTTAATGAAGAAACCTAATTTAAAGAAAAAATTAAAAGGAAGAAGCAGTTCTTTTAATGGAAGAAGTTCTTCTTTTAAATCTTCAAGAAAAACTCCTGTACTTAATGATTTCAAAGTTTTGTTGGACAGAAAAATGTTTCTTTTAAATCAGAAAAAAAACCTTAATCAAAGAATGAATTTGGTT
>JAFGBZ010000063.1 GCA_016932875.1 Candidatus Iainarchaeum sp. | reverse complement strand
ATGAAAGAATTAATAATAAAAGAAATTAATAAATATAATGGAATTCAATAATAGTAATAAAAGTGAATTAAATGGCTGAATTTGAAGTTAATCCATGGGAAGTAAAGGGAAGCGTTGATTACAATAAATTAATCGAAGAATTCGGTTTAAAGGAATTAAAAGGGCTTCCAGATGAATTCAATGAAAATGCTTTATTCAGAAGAGGAATTGTTTTTGCTCACAGGGATTTTGAAAGAATTATTAAATCAGTGAAAGAAAAAAAACCTTTTGTAATGATGACTGGATTAATGCCTTCAGGAAAATTTCATTTCGGGCATAAAATGGTTGCAGAACAAATTATTTTATACCAAAAATTAGGAGCAAAGGTTTACATTGCAGTAGCTGATACTGAAGCATATAATTCAAGAAACACTGATGTAAAAGAATTAAAGAAAATTGCTTTAGAAGAATATTTATTGAATTACATTGCTTTAGGTTTAAAACCAGAGAAATGCGATTTTTATTTTCAAAGCGAAAGAAGCAAAGACGGAAAAAAATCAAATGCATATTATAGTTTAGCTAACATGCTTGCAAGACATGCTACTTTTAATGAATTCAAAGCAGTTTACGGTGAAATAACTCCTGGAAAAATGAGTTCAAGTTTACTGCAGGCAAGCGATATGCTGCATCCTCAATTAAAGGAATTTGAAGGAAAACCACTGCCTGTTGTAATTCCTGTTGGAGCAGATCAGGATCCCCATATTAGATTAGCAAGAGATATTTCTCAAAGAATTAATGCATTTGAATTCATGCAGTTAAGTTCAACTTACCATAAATTCATGCCTGGATTAAAAGGCGGTAAAATGAGTTCAAGCGATGAAACTAGTTTTATTGCTTTAAGCGAAACATCAAAAGAAGCAGAAAAAAAAATCAAAAAATATGCTTTCAGCGGAGGAAGAGCAACAATTGAAGAACACAGAGAAAAAGGCGGAATTCCTGAAATTGATGTTTCATATCAAATGCTTTTATATGGAATGGAACCAGATGATAAAAAACTGCAGAAAATTTATGATGAATACAAATCAGGGAAAATGCTTTCAGGAGAATTAAAACAAATTTTAATTGAAAAAATGAATGCGTTTTTAGAAAAACATTCAGAGAAAAGAGAAAAAGCAAAAAATAAATTAAATGAATTTCTGAAATGAATTCATTTTAATCCAAGCATTTCAAGGAATGATTTCTTTTTTTCTTCTTTTTTTGGCTCATTTTCTTTTTCAGTTGTTTTCTTGTGTTCTTTTGAAATAGTTTTTCTTGGAGTTTCTTCTGTTAGTTCAGGTTCTTTTTTTACCTGTTCAGCTATTTCTTTTAATGCATAATTTTCTTCTTTAACTGGTTCAGGTTCTTTAAATGCTACTTTTAATGCATTAATCTTTTTTGAATTAAGTTCATCAATTAACTGAATTGTTTCAGGCAATTCATTTTCAATTAATAAAACTTTTTTTGCCTTGAATAAAAGAGCTGAATTCACTATTTTCTGGATTGTTTCACCCCATTCAAGAACAGGTTCTGTTCTCATTTTTTTTTCCTTTAATTGTTTTTCCAGTTCATTCATTATTGAATTGGCTAAAGCAATTTCATTTGAAGAAAAACCAAAATTATTTGATTCTTTTTTTGAATCAATTACTGAAAGAAGAATTACTTCTGCTGGTTTTAATGAAAGAATTTCTTCAACAAAAAAAGGGTTTGCTTCTTTTTTTGTTAAAACCGGTACAAGTAATTTCATATTAAGCACTTCATGAAATGAATTTAATTAATCCTTTTCTTTTTTCTAAAAGCATGCCGTCTTCTTTAAGGAATTCGCATGCTATTCTAATAAGGGGTTCAGGAATATTTAAGTCTTTGGAAATATCTCCTAAAGAAGAATTTCCCTTGGATTTCATATAATCAATGATTTTAGGTGAAACTTCATTCAATAAATCATTTTTTATAACACAATAGCTTCCATCAAAGCATTTTAATCCTTTTAATTCATGTTCTTTGAATTCTTTTTCATGCTCTGAAGAAAAAATTCTTGCTTCAGCATCGCCTGAAAGAATTTTGTAATCAACTGATACTGTTTGAGTTTTCTTTTTTTCTTTTCCATCTGAATCTTTTGAAGAAAGCTTTTCCTTTATTTCATTTATTTCTTCAGGAAGCTTGTAAACTGCTTTACGGTATTTATCATTTAATTTAAATTCAAAAACTTTTTTTTCAATCAATAATTTCTGAAAAACTTTTAATTCTTCTTCATTTAATTCTTTTTCAAAAACTCCTTGAACTCTTTTACTTAAAGGAAGAGATTTAATTAATTCAATAAGCTTTAATTCAATAGCTGATTCAGCTGAATCAATTAAAGCAGTTTTATCAATTAAAACCCATACTCCTTTACGGGCTTTATTTAACTCAAATTCTTTTTCAGATTCAATTCCTGCTTCAATGGCTTCTTTTTCTGAAAACACTAAAGAATAAAATGCTCCTGCTTTCTTTAACCTAGGCATAATTAAATTATAGAGTAAAAGGATTAAAAACAAAAAGGAAGAATAAAAACAGTCATTTTCTAATAAAACGTCTTTTAATGGTTGGAAACAAATCTTTTTTTGATTTTCTGGATTCAGATTTTTTCCTGATTCCGCTAATAACAGTAGTTTTTTTGATTGGCTTTAAATCGTTCAGTTTTGATTCTAATCCATCTATTTTTGAATAAAATCCAGGCAAAATTTCAAACTTATCAATGCTTCCTGATTTATTTACAACTAAACCTGCTCTTTTCAATAATCTAAATGTTGCTTTAACTGATCCAGTAAAGTCACCTGAAAAAGAATTATGGTTTTTAGATAAATGTTTAAGCAAAAACAATCCAGGACTTAATTTTTCTTTTGATTCCTTAAAAAAATTCCAGTTCCACAGACCTGCAAATTCCCTTAATTCACAGTCTGCTTTTTCTCCATCCTCTCTTGAATTATAAGAAGTAAAAGCAACAATTTTTCCATTAAAAAAAACTCCGCAGAACTGTTTTGGATGCAGAGCCAAATGATTTCTTAATGCATCTCTTTCCCAGCGGGGAAAAATAGAATTAAAATCAAAAAACATTTCATCAATTATTTTATCAGACAATAAACTTACATCAGAAATAATCTGAAAATTATTAAATTTTGAATTCATTAAAATCATTTAATTTAAAGTCATTTAAATTACTTTGTTATTTTTGCAAAAACTATTTCATCAACTAATTCAGTTAAGTCATTTAATTCAAGCATTAAAAGGAAATGCGGTGATTCAACTATTCCTGCAATTTTTTCTTTTTTTTCAAAACTTGAATCAATTAAAACCCTTGCATCATAAACCCCTATTGGAGGAACAAAATCCTCTAAGTAACCGGTTATTTCTTCTGATTCAGTTCCTGAAATAAAATATTCAAATAAAGGAACTGCCTGTTTTACTTTTTCTTCGCTTAAATGCTTTCCCCAAGGAAACAAAACAATCCATACATGATTATTTTCAGCCATGAATGCCTTTGATTTGAAAAAACATTCATGCCCTAAATTAGTTAAGTTAAGCAAATGATTCAAAGAATAAATTTCTTCTTTTGATTCAATTACTTTGCTTGAAATCTTCTGAGCTTTAACAAAATCAGAAATCATAAAATCACAAAAAAGAAAGAGAAAGGAAAAAAATAAAAAGTGCGCGAAGCAAGTTGTACTCCGCGGAGTACAACCCGTCCGCCACAGCGGTTTCGTCCGCTGGCACCGAGGCACGCTCTTCAAGTGGGCATGCGACACTGTAAGTGTCGCACGTCTGTCAACTGACGCGACAGTTGAAGCCGACGTGACGGCTGATTTACTTTCCATCTAATGGAACTTCTTCTCCTTTTAATTCAGGTTTAATTAAAGGTTTAGCCAGTTCCTTTAGTTCTTCAACTTTATTTATTTTTTCCCAAGTAAATTCAGGTTCATTTCTTCCAAAATGCCCGAAAGCAGCTGTTTTTTTGAAAATTGGTTTACGTAAATCCAAGTATTCAATTATTCCTGCTGGTTTTAAAGGAAAAACTTTTTTCACAATTTCTTCAAGTTTTTGTTCATCAAGTCTGTTTGTTCCAAAGCAATGCACTAAAACACTTACTGGTTCAGCAACACCAATAGCATAAGATAATTGCACTTCACATTTATCAGCTAATTCAGCTGCAACAATATTTTTTGCAATATGCCTAGCCATATAAGTGGCGCTTCTGTCAACTTTTGAAGGATCTTTTCCAGAGAATGCTCCTCCTCCATGGCTTCCATGTCCGCCGTAAGTATCAACAATTATTTTTCTTCCAGTTAAACCTGAATCAGCTACTGGGCCACCAATAACAAATTTTCCTGTTGGATTAACATAATACTTTGTTTTATCATCAAGCCATTTTCCGCAGACAGGTTCAATCACATGCTTAATAATATCTTTTTTAATTTGTTCATGGGAAACTGAATCAGCATGCTGAGTTGAAACAACTATTGCATCACATCTCAAAGGTTTTCCTTTATTGTATTCAATTGTAACCTGAGATTTTCCGTCAGGACGTAAATAAGTTAATTCTTTTTTTCTGCGCACATCACTTAATTTCATTACTAATTTATGCGCAAGCATTATTGGTAAAGGCATAAATTCAGGAGTTTCATTTGAAGCATAACCAAACATCATTCCTTGATCTCCTGCGCCCTGTTCAGATGAATCTTTTCCTTCAGCTGCCTGTTCATTAACTCCTTGAGCAATATCAGGACTTTGCTCTGAAATTGCAAGAATTACTCCACAACCATCAGCATCAAAACCATAAGAAGGATCATCATAACCAATTTCCCTAATTGTTTCACGCACAACTTTCTGCATATCAACATAAGTATTAGTTGTAATTTCACCAGTAACAAAAACAATTCCAGTTTTAGTAACAGTTTCAATTCCAGCACGGGACATTGGGTCATCTTTCAATAAAGCATCAAGAAGCGCATCACTAATTTTGTCACATAACTTGTCCGGGTGTGCTTCAGTTACACTTTCACTTGTAAAAAAATATTTTTCTCTTCTATGCATTCAAATACCTCCAATTAAATCAAAAAATAAAACATGAAAAGGTTTAAGAATATTTTTATTAATAAATTATTCATATTTGAATAATGATTTTTATGCTGCCTGAATTGAATGAAATTAAAAATAAAAGAAAAGAGCTTGGTTTAACCCAAACTGAATTAAGCGAAAAAACTGGTGTTCCGCAGTCATTGATTGCAAAAATTGAGGCAGGAAAAATTTCCCCTTCTTATGAGAAAGCAAAAAAATTATTTGATTTTTTGTTTTTCAGGAAAGAAGAAAAAGAAATTACTGCAAAAGATTTAATGAGCAGAAAACTTTTTTTTGTTTCAGGAAATTCAACTTTAATTGAAGCAATTGAATTAATGGAAAAAAAAGCTGTTTCTCAATTGCCTGTAATTGATTCAGGAAAATGCATTGGTTCAATTAATGAAAAAAATACTTTGAATGCATTAAATGAATCAAATAATAAGGAAAAACTGCTTGAAACAAAAATAAGCAAAATAATGGGAAAAGCTTTTCCATTACTTAAAGAAAATGCATTACTTGAAAGAATTAACGAAGCTTTAAAAGAAAATGAAGCAATATTAATTATTAATGAGAATAATAAAGTAACAGGAATTATTACTAAAACAGATTTATTGAAAAAAATGGCGGGAAAAAAATGACTAAACCAACAGGGAAAAAAGGAACCAATAAAAAAAAAGGCAAACGTTATGCAGAAAAAAGAAATGAAAAATATTTTGGAAATCTTAATGGAGAAAAATTGAATGAAATAAATGCCAAAAGAACTGAAGCAAGAAATAAATTAAGACTTGCAGGAAATAGTTTTTTTAAATATAAAAGCATCCCTAATGCAAAGGATTTAATAACTGCAGAAATCGAAAAAAATGAATTAGAAGAAAATTATTTGAAATTAAGAGGGCAAGTAATGCCGCACGATAGAAAAGAATTCGGACAAAGAATTATAGGACTTCAAACAACTCAAAGAGAATGCAGAAAAATACTTAATAAAATAAATGAAATAATTGAACTTATTAAAACAAGACAGCCGAATGAAGTAATAACAGAAAAAAGAAAAGCAATTTTAGAGGAAATAGATTCTTATTTCAAAAAAAGGCGTCAAGAAAGAATTGAAAGGCTTGAAAAAAGAAATGCTTTATTAAAATGATTAAAAATCATAATTCCGCAAGCTTTTTAAATACTAAATGCAGCATATATTACTGTGAAGTAGTAACTTCTTCACGGGGGTTTATGAACATGAATAAAGGTTTACTTTTAATTACAGCTTTAATGCTGTTAAGTTTAAGCGTTTTTGCTTATCCAATAATTGGAATTCATTCTCCAAGCAATAACAGTGTTTTTAATGAAGGAGAATCAATTCATTTTGTTGCTTATGTTGCAGATCAATTTTATGATGAATTTGCTGGAACATGCGGTTATCCAAGTAATCCTAATACAAATTGTTTTTCATGGTATGATAATGGTTTGTTAATGGGAAAAGGAACTGTTTTGAATAAAGTTCTTGAAAACGGAACCCATAATATTTATTTCAGCGCTGTAAACCCTGACGGCGAAGTTACAACTGATTTAAGAACAATTTATGTTGGAATAAACCCTAATGAAAATAATTCACCAGAATTAAGTTCACTTCCAAATGTTTACATAAGAGAAAATGCTGGTTATTCAAGCAATTTAATTGATTTATGGAATTATGCTTTTGATGAAGAAGATTCGGATTCAGAATTAAGTTTCAGAATAACAAATCAATCTAATTCAGGATTAATTTATTGTAGAATTCAAAGTAACAGATGGTTTGAATGCGATGCTCCTTCAAGCAATAGAACAGGAACAAATTATGTTACTATTGAAGTAAAAGATACAGGAAATTTAACTGATTCAGAAACAGTTAGAGTTGAAGTTTATGGTTCAAGCCCTTATAATGAAGCTCCTGAAATTAATCTTCCAAGTTACTGGGAAATTGATTCAGATGAAGATTATGAAAAACTTGATTTGTATCCTTACATCAGCGATGATGAAGATTCAGATTATGAATTAGATTTAAGCATTGATGATGAAAGCAATACAGATGTTGTGAACTGCCATATTTCAGAAGACCGATATTTGTATTGTTATCCATATGAACAAGGATATAGTTATGTAAAAATAAGAGTTGAAGATTCAGATGGATTAAGTGATACTGATTCAATTAAAATAATGGTTGATGAAGACTATGGAACAAATGATTTGGAATTAAATCTTCCAACTTCATGGGAAATGAATGAAGATGATTCAACAAGAACACTTGATTTAATGGATTACACTTCATACAGCGGAAATGATAACGAAATTACTTACACTATTACAAAAGAAACAAACACAGGAGATGTTGACTGTTATATTTCAGGAGACTATCTTAAATGCAATCCAAAAAATGAAGGATATAGTTATGTTACAGTGAAAGCTTACGCAGACGGAGAAACAGATTACGATACAATTAAAGTAATAGTTGAAGCAGAAGGAAGTTCAAGTTCTGATTGTGCGGATATTTACATTAAAACTTATTCAGTTACAGTAAAAGAAGGAAACACTGAATATGCTGAATTTGAATTACAGAATAATTCAAGCAAAACATTTTATGTAAGTGAAATTAAAGCTTATGATAACTTAAGCTGGATTACTTCAAGCACTTACTCTACTCCTAAATCAGTTTCAGGAAATAAAGATATTTCATTTAAAGTGAAACTGAAAGCAAACAGTGTTACAGCAACTAAAACAGGAACTGCTTACATTAAATTAACTGGACATTATTCAGGTAAAAGCACTTGCACTAAAACAGTGAATTATTCAGTGAAAGTAACAAACACAGGAACAGAATATGAAGAAGAGGAAGAAGAATTTGGAGAAGAAACTTTTGATCCAAGTATTGCTGAAGTAAAATTAGAGAAAAAAGCAATTACTTTGAATAAAGGTGAAAGCGAAACAATTGATTTATTTGTTAAAAATAATTCAAATACAAGTGAATGCTTTGATTTAAGCACTTCAACAACTTCAGTTAAAATTAAAGCAGAATTAACTGATGAAAGTTTTTGCTTAAGCAAAGGACAAAAAGAAAATCTTGCATTAAGAGTTTTAGCCGATACTGACACAGAAGCAGGATGGTATTCAGTTACATTAACAACAGAATTTGATAATAAACTAGATAAACAATCAATCAGCGTTTATGTACGCGGAACAAGCACAGATAAACCAATTGAAGAAATTCCTGAAATAAAATTAATTCAGTTTCCATCAGAAGTAACATTTGGAGAAGAAACTGAAAAAGAATTAAATTTTACAATTGAAAATTCAGGAGAAACAACAGCAAACAATGTATTGATTGCATTAACTGATTTACCTGACGGAATTTCATTTGAACCAGTAATTGTAAGCTTTATTGCAGGAAACAATGCAAGAACAGTTAACGGAACATTAATGGTTTCAAATGAAGCAATAGCAGGAGAAGTTACTGCATTAATTGAAGTAATTCATGGAAACCAAACAATAACCAAGGAAATGAAAATAATTGTTGCAGAAAAAGCACCTAACCTAGGATTAATTGACGGATTAATCAATGCAGCAAGTGAAAGCGGTTTAGGCTTAATCCTTGGATTAATAGTACTACTTGCCTTAAGCGTAATAGTAATTTATTACGCAGTAAGCAAACCCTAAAAGGAAGAAATTATTTTCTTCCTTCACCCTTTTTATTTTTATTAAATAGCTTAAAAACAAGTAAAAATGGCTTTAAACAAGGAAAACAATACATTTAAATACTTTGCAAGCACCAATTAATAGTAGTAACACTTTGTTAATGTGAATGAGTGAATTTAATATGGGGGTTAGTAATTTGACTAGAATTTTTGGATTAATTGCTTTATTGATTTTGTTAGTTGTTCCTGTGAATGCATTTAATTTAAGCGAAATTCCTTATGAAATTACTGTTTCAGATGAACCAGTAAGATTCAGTATTTTAATTGAAAACACTTCTGGTTTTGAAAAAAATCTTGATTTAGATTATAGTTTTCCTTCAATGGTTCAAGAACAATATGTTCCAAGAAAAATTGCAGGAAGTTCAAATGATAAAATAATTCTTTTAATAATGCCTTCAGATGAATTAACTAATTCAACTTATAATGCTTGGATTAAAGTAAAACTTGGAAATGAAGTAATTGAAAAAAATGTTTCAATTAAATATGTGAAAGCAGTAGAAGAAAAAATAATTGAAGAAGAAACAAATAATGATTTCACTGCAGGATTAATCGGATTAATTTCATTGCCTGAACTTAATTTAACTGATTTAGTAATTGACTTGATTTTATTAATTGTTGTAGCAGTTTTAATGATTTCATTTATTTCAAGAATGGTTAGCTATTTGAACAAAAAACCTGAACAGAAAGAAAAAATGCAGGAAAAAAAACATGCATTGATTCAGGAAAGTTCTAGATTAACTGAATTAAGAAAAAATGTATTGGGTGAAAAAAATGAGTAAATTAAGCATTTTATTGATTTTATTAGGAGTAATGCTTGTATTTTTCGGAGCAAATGCTCAGGCATTATCAGTTCAGATTACACCTGAAAATTATAATTTAAGTTTAGAAGCAGGACAAACAATTAATGTTCCTTTAAGTGTAATTAATTCAGGAACTGAAAAAGAATGCATGGATTTATACACTAAAACTTATTATGATAAACTTCATGCAGAATTAGCTGCTGAAAAAATTTGTGTTGCAGGAAAACAAACAGTTAAATTTTCTTTAGGAATAACTGCTGAAAATGATGCATCAGAATTACAATATGTGATTGATGTTTTTGCAGAACAAGGAAACAATCAAATTGCAAGCACTTCACTGAATGTTGATGTTTATAAAACAGGAAACTTTGAAGTAAATCAAAAGAATTCAAAAGATGTATTCTATAATGATGGTTATACAAAATATGTCAGTGTAATTGTAACTAATTTAAGCGATAAAAAAGAAAAAATTGAAATTACTGCTGATTCAGAAATGTTTGTGCCTTCATTTAATCCAAGCATAGTGCATTTGAATGCATTTGAAAGCATTGAATTGCAGATGCAAATTAATATTAATGATTCAACTCCTACAGGAGTTTACGAAATTCCAATGTATGCAAAAAGCTTAATTTCAGATAGAGCAATTGAAAGAAGCGCAATAGTTGAAATAAGAAATAAAAATGAAGTTCATGAAAAAGCATTTGATTTCAAAGTAATTGATGATTTTGTTTCAATGAAAAGAAATGAAACTGAATTTGTAAGAATGGAAGTAACAAATTTAATTGATGAAAAACAAAAAATCAGATTCATGATTAACAGTACTTTAGATTATGAATTAATGCAGAAATCAGTTGAATTAGAAGCATTTGAAACTGAAATAATTCAAGTGAAAATAATTGGACATGAATTTTATGATGACAAAGAATACCATAACATTGCTTATGCTTACAATGATAAAGACCAGTTGCAGGATTCATTTATTGTTTCAATTGAAGGAGAACATGATGTTACAGCTGAATTAAAGAATAATAATATTGAAGCAAGAATCTGTAGTGTTTTGGATTTAGAAGTATTTGAATTTGAAATAATTAATAACGGGGATTACAAGGAAAAAATTGAATTGAAATGGAATAATTCATATAATTACATTCAGGTTAAAGCTTCAGAAAATGATTTTTATTTAAAAGAAGGAGAAAAGAAAACAGTAAGAGTTACTGCCATGCCTGGATTTGATGCGGTTCTTGGAGATAAAAAAATTGATTTAACAGTTTATGCTTCAGGAAAAAAAGTTGAAGAATTTGAATTAAAATTCAAAGTTGTTGCAGATGATTCATTTGAAGGATTAACATTTGGAGTAATGAATTTTGTTTCTTATCCAAAAGAAATAACCATAATTCAAGGAGAAGAAAAAACAATTGAAGTAACTTTAACCAATTCAGGAAAAGAAAAAATCAATGGATTAATTTCAGTTGATTTAAGAGGAACTGGTTATGGTTTAAGTGCTGAAAGCGAAAATATTTATTCTTTGATTGCAGGAGAAAGTAAAACAGTTAAAATAAAATTAATTGCAGAAGAAAACGCTGAACTGCTTTCATTTAATGGAACACTTGAAGCAAAAAGCGATAAATTTGCTGCATTAATGCCGGTTAAAATCAATGTAGTTAAAGGAAAAGAAAACACTGAAGAAACAGAAGAAAACAGTGTTTTAGCAGGATTATTTGGTTTAGGAGGCTCACTTGGAGCAGGAATAATTGTTTTAATAATATTGATGACAGTAATATTAATACTTTCACTACTGTCAAGTGAAAAAGAACCAAGAAGGTTTATTGTTTACAAAAAAAAGAGGGGTATGTATGTATAAAAAAATAATTTTGTTAATAGCTTTGGCATTGCTTTTGCCTACAGTTTTAGGACTTAGTGTTGAAGGAAACTGTTCAGATGAAGTAGTGCAGTGTGAGGTTGCAATAAATAATTTAGAAGTATGCAATCTTAATCCAGACTTCAGTGAAACATTTTATGCTTCAACTGCAGGGCTTGGAGGAAATTGGGTTCAAGTGCTTCCAGGGCAGATGACTTTAGCCCCAGGAGAATGTGAAACACTTAACTTATTCATGGTTGCACCATGCTATGAGGAACCAGGAACATACCCTTATAATATTGTAATTCATGACGGTGAAACAGTAACCCTTGACTGTGAATTCACTGTAATGCAAGGACATAAAGTTTCAGTTGAAATTGAACCTGAATCACAAACCGCGCATGAATGCGAAGAAAAAACTTACGAGGTTACTTTAACAAACAATTCAAATACTCCTAATCAAAATACTGAAATTGTTTCACTTGAATTATTTGGTTCAGCTTCAGAATGGGCTGAATTAAGTGAAACAGAATTAGAAGTAACTAAAGGACATCCTGAACAAATTGAATTAAAGGTTAAAGCTCCATGCGAACAACCAAAAGGAGATTACATAATTGGAGTTAGAGCTGAATTATTTAATCAGGATTTTTATTCAGAAGATACTGCTGAATACATTCTTGTCGGAGGACAAGATTTAAGAATTTCAGCCGATATTGAAGGAAATGAATTTGAAGCATGTGAAGAACAAGATCAAATTTATTTTATTTCACTTGAAAACAATGGACTGCAAAACGATACTTATGAACTGAATTTAATTGGGCCTGAATTCGCTGAATTAAAAGAAGAAAGAGTTTCAGTTGATGCAGGAACAAAAAAAGATGTTCAGTTAACTTTAAAGAAAACAAACAATGCACCAAAAGAATTTGACTTAACTTTGCAAGCAAAATCAGTTAAATTCAATTATGAAACAAGCAAAAACTTTAAAGTAAAATTAAATGACTGTTATAATTTAGATGTTGAATTAATCAGCGGAAAAACAGTTATTTGCAGTGAAGAAGAAAATGAATACAAATTTAAAGTAAAAAATTTAACTGACAGAAAAATTAATGTTGACTTAACTGTTAACGGAATTGAAGGAAGCCTTTCAGATAAAGCAATTATATTGGAAGGATTTGCTTCAGAAGACATTGTTTTCACTCCAAGCGTTGAAAATTATGTAACCGAAGGAACAGCAAAAGAAAAACCAGTTGAACTTGAATTAGTAATTGATACAAGCGGTTCAATGGTTGAAAAAATCGGAGATGAAAGAAAAATTGATTCAGCTAAACGCGCTGCAAATGAATTCATTGCAAGCATTACAAATGTTAAAATGGCTTTAAGAGTTTTCGGACAAGGACAAACAGATAATGAATGTGCTTTAAGCGAATTAGTTTATGAAAAAGCTGAAATAAATGTAATTGAACTTTCAAAAAAAATAAATGCTTTAAGCCCTCAAGGAAAAACTCCTTTAGCTGAAGCACTTGAAAGCGCTGTAAAAGATTTAAATGAAGGAACAAATGATAAAGCAATAATTCTTGTAAGCGATGGAAAAGAAACATGCGAAGGAAATGTTGCAATAGCTGCAATGAATGCAAAAAAAGCAGGAGTAAAAGTTTACACAGTAGGATTTAACATTGATGATAAAGGAAGACAGGAACTTCAAGCAATAGCAGAAGAAACAGACGGACAATACTTTGATGCAATGAATGCAGATGAATTAATTGAAGCATTCCAAAAAATTTCAAGAACACTTGAAATAACTAAATCACAAAACAAAGATGCATCATTTACTTTCAATGCAGAATCAGAATTCACTGAAGATGCTGAAACAGTTAAAGCAGTAGTTGAAGACTGTTATAATTCAGCTTTACTTATACCTGAATTAGTTTTATGCAGGGAAGTAGCATTCAATGACTTCATTACAATAAATAATTTAGGAACCAGAACAGCTGATTACACTATTACTGGACTTCCTTCATGGATTGAAGTTCAAAGCAATGTAACAGTTGAAGGAAACGGAAAACAAACAATTCCATTCACAGCAAATCCTCCAAAAAATGCAAATGAATCAGAATTCACAATGAAATTAAATTCAGAGGAACAAGAAATAACTCAAACCAAACACATAATTTATTTACCTGAAGAAAGCTGTAATGCAATTGATTTAATTGTATTAAATGATGAAATTGATGCAGAAGTATGCGAAGGAAAAAAATACAAATTAATTGTTGAAAACAGAGGAATGCATACTCAAAACATTAAATTGAAATCAGATATTGCATGGGTTTACATAATTCAGGATGAATTCACTATAATCCCTGGAGAAAGAAAAGAAGTTGACTTCTATGTAAGCCCTCCATTTGATTTAAAAGAAGCAGTAACTGAAGTAACTTTCACTGCTGAAACAAACAGAGGATTCAAAACAGAAGCAACAGTTAAAGTAATTAAAACAGGCGAAACATACGGCTTAGAAGAAGTTAATGTAAACCTGAAAAACAATGAAACAACTCTTGAAATCAGTGATTACAGTAAAGGAATGCTTGTTGAATTTGAATTAGAAAATGATTCAAACAGATTCCTTGTAATAGAAAAAATTGAAGTATTAAAATACACAGCTGAATTTGCAATGAATAACACCAGATTAAATCCAAAAGAAACAGCTAAAGCAGAAATGATTATAACCTTAGATGAAAATACAACAGGGACAACAATTATTCCAATAAAATTCACTACAAATCAAGGAACTTATGTAAGAGACATTAAACTAAATGCAGTAAAAGAACAAACACCGCAAATAATTGAAGAACCTTTAAGCATTGGAAGCGGATTGTTTTCATTGCTTGGATTAGGCGGAGCAATTTTAGGATTGGTTTTATTAGTTCTTTTAATTTCAGCAGGAATAATTTACAGACAAAACAAAAACAAAAAAGAAGAAGAAACAGAAACAACCACTGAAGAATCAGAAGAAACAGAATTAATTCAACCGAAAACAAAAAAGAAAACTGCAAAAAAAACAAAAAAGAAAACAAGTAAAAGAAAATAAAATTAAGCTAACACCCTAAAAAAGAAGCAGAAATGCTTCTTTCTTTTTATTTTTTAAAACAATTAAATGCTTTTTATTTTTTAATCATTGAATTAAAATGATTTGCTAAAAAATTACTTTTAATTAAAAGAGCTTTTTCTTCTTCTTCGTTTTCAGGATGATTTAAATACAATAAAACTGAATCATCAGATAAAACCATGAATTTGCTTTTATTTGATTCCTTTAATTTCATTGAAGCATGCTTGTTTGAAAAATGTTTTTTAAATGAATCAATTGATTCTTTTGGTGCAACAAAAATCTGTTCCTGCAATCCTAATTCAGTTGAAACAGCTGAAAAAATATTTTTTCTTCCGCTTAATAACACAGCTGATTCAGTTGAAGCTTCAGTGGAAGCAATTTGTAACTGGGATTCAATTGAATTAATTATTGAATCCAATTCATTGAAATGAGAATTCATTTCAGATTTCTTTTTTTCTTTAACTGAATTTAAAGCGCTTTTTAATGATAAAGCAGTATACTGCACTGGTTTAACTAATTTCTGAGCAACAAAACCTTTTTTCTGCAAGGAAACCAGTACATCATAAACTCTTGCTCTTGGAATTCCTGCTTTTTCTGAAATAACTGCTACAGGAGCTTCGCCTAACTGAAGTAAAGCAAGATAAGCTTTTGATTCATATTCATTTAATCCAAGTCCTTTGCTTAAATCAATTAGTTTTCTCAAAAATTCAGCCCCCTTCAAATACAATTAAAAGAATTAAAGAAATATAAAAGCATTTCGGAAAAAAAATCCAATTCATTTTTTCCTTTTCTTAAAATTCATTAATGCAAAAATCAAGGTATTTAAATAACTTTAGCAGCAATTAGTATAATTAGTATTGGGAGTTAGGGAGTTAAGCTAAACTGCATTTCATTTATTGCTGCTCGAGCAGCCCTGTTTTCGTGGGGGAGACAGGAAACGCAGATCCCTGGCTTAACCCCTTTACAATTAATGAATATTATAAACTCTGATTTTAAACAAAAACAGTTAACTTTTAATTCATTCCTCATTCTTTTTATTTAATCATTTAAAATATAAATGAATAAGAAATAACGCATTAAGGGCTACCGAAGGTGCCCACGCGTGCAAACGGAGCGAGCCGTTTTTGCAGGGATGGCGGAGTGGTCAAACGCACCAGGCTTGAGACCTGGAGCTTTCGGGCTACGGGGGTTCGAATCCCTCTTCCTGCGAATTATTTTAAGGCATAGTTTTATTAATTCTTTAAACTATTTTTTTAAGACATGATAGAGAATTTTTTTTTGGAGTTTGCATTAGTTATTAGTGCTGCTGCTTTACTTGGTTTTTTGTTTCAGAAATTAAAGCAACCTGTGTTGCTTGCTTTTATTGTTACAGGAATTCTTTTAGGTTCTTCTTTTTTGAATGTTATTGTTTACACTGATTTGTTGCAAATTTTTTCTGATTTTGGTATTGCTTTTCTTTTATTTTTGGTTGGAATTAATCTTGATTTAAGAATAATTAAAGAAATAGGTAAAACATCAGCAATTACTGGTTTAGGACAGATTTTGTTTACTTCAATTATTGGTTTTTTTATTGCTCAATTACTTGGATTTGATTTTATTGAATCTCTTTATATTGCAATAGCTCTTACTTTCAGCAGTACAATTATTATTGTAAAGCTTTTATCAGATAAAAAAGAATTAAATTCATTGTATGGAAAAATTTCTGTTGGTTTTCTTATTGTTCAAGATTTTGCTGCAATAGCAATTCTTGTATTTATTTCTGTTTTTTCTTTTTCAGCTGAACCAATAAATCAAGTTTTTTGGTTTATTATTAATATGGGAATTCTTTTAGGTTTGTTTTTTGTTTTTTATAAGTTTTTAATTAAAAAAATATTCGATTCAATCGCGCATAATCAAGAACTGCTTTTTTTAACTTCAATTGCGTGGTGTTTTGTTTTTGCTTCAATTGCAATTTTTATGGGTTTTTCAAAAGAAATAGGTGCTTTTTTAGCAGGAGTTTCAATTGCAGCGCTTCCTTACACCTATGAAATTTTTGGTAAATTAAAATATTTAAGAGATTTTTTTATTGTTTTGTTTTTTGTTGTTTTAGGTTCAAATCTTGTTTTTACTGCAGGCCACATTGTTTTTTTTCCTGCGCTTGTTTTTTCTCTTTTTGTTCTTATAGGGAATCCATTAATTGTTTTTATTCTTATGGCTAAAATAGGATATAAAGGAAGAACAAGTTTTCTTTCAAGTTTAACTGTAGCACAAATAAGCGAGTTTTCATTAATTATAATTTTTTTAGGGCAAAAAGTCGGACAGGTTTCAAATGAAATTGTTTCAATAATTACTTTAGTTGCAGTTGTAACAATAAGCGCTTCAACGTATCTAATAATTTATAATAATAAAATATATGATTTTTTAGCAAATGCTTTTCCTTTACTTAAAAACAAAAGATTTTCTGAAAATTCACTGCATAATGATGAAGAAAAAAAATATTCATTGGTTTGCATAGGATATGGAGAAACAGCAAAAAGAATTTTTTATAAGAATAAGGAAAAAAAAGAAAATATACTTATAGTTGATTTTGATCCAAGAAGTCTTAATGAAGCGCAAAAAAACGGATTTGAAACTATTTACGGCGATGCAAATGATTTAGAAACAATTGAAAAAATAATTGCAGTCAAACCAGAAACAGTGGTTTCAACTACAATGGAATCTGAATCAAACATTCTTTTAACAAAAAAGCTTTCAGAAAAAAAAGAAATAATTTTTATTGCTTTAGCTCATTCAAAAAAAGATGCATTAAAAATGGAGAAAGCAGGAATCCAGTATGTACTAGTTCCTTCAATTACAGCCGCAAAAAAAATCAAAACGCTTTTAGAGGACATTGAAAAAGGAAGAACACTTGAATTAATGTGGCTTAAAGAACATGAATTCAATTATTAAAAAATTATTTTTTTGTAAAATTGAAAAGCAGTTCAAAACAGTCAAGTTGAGCAACAATTTTTCCATCAACACAAACAGGCAAATCCTGAAGATTGCTTGCCACTGCTGCTCTTAACGCAGTATTCAAATCATCATTCAATGAAACAAAAATCACATTTCTCATAATATCTTTTGCCGTAAAATTTCTTTTTTCTTTTGAAAAAACAAAAAGTTTCGGCTTTAATTCATCAAAAAAAAACTTAAAAAGTTCATGAATCGTAATTGCTCCTTTCAAAAAACCTTTTTCGTCAACAACAAAAACGGTTCTTGTCTGTTTATGCTCAGCCATAACAGAAAGCACTTTTTCAACAGAATCAGATTCATTTACTCTGTCAACAAAATCAGAAAATTTTTCACAAACATCTTCAACAAGCATTATTTAAAAAAAGCGCAATCTATTTAAAAAAACTTTCTAAACGAATAAAACAATAAAATAAAAAACAACTACCATAATCAGTAACTTTAAATCCCTTTAAAGGCGCAGAAAACAAACAGTGATTCAAACACTGCGCTTGAATTGGAGTAAAACATACTCTTCCTGCGCACTATTTTTTACTATTCAAAATTTGTTAATATTCAGCAGATTAAAGCAGTTTATTTTTTTAGTTTAAATCAGTGTCTGTGATAACTTAATAGTTCAACGCATTTT
>JAFGBZ010000062.1 GCA_016932875.1 Candidatus Iainarchaeum sp. | reverse complement strand
AATGGGTTTGGCTTAACAAATTTTTTCAGTTAGTAGGTGGAAGCTTTCACATTCAATATTTATTTTTATTTGCTAAATTAATTTAAATCGATTTGGTTTCTTTTGAATTTCGCTTGCGAAATTCATTTTTTCTTTGCGAACACAGCTTTCTTTTTTCTAAAAAGAAAGCTTGGCACCGGCAAAGTGCTTCCTAAATCTTTTTAAATTACTTTCATTCATTTCTTTTTCATGGAGCCTAAACTTCCTGTTTCAAGGTTTTGTCCGAGATGCGGTTCAACTGAATTAGAAGAATTTATTGGTTTTCAATCAGGACAGTTTAAATGCAAGAAATGCGGTTTTACTGGTTTTGCAATGGAAGGAGATTATAAGTTTATTAATGAATTTAAGAGGAATTTAAGTGAAGGAAAAAAGTAATTCTGAAAAAGTTTTTTTGTTTTGCCCTAAATGCAGTTCAGTTAATTTAAAGCATGTATTTAATGCACAAGGTTATCCTTTTGGGCAGTTGCATAACTGCATGGATTGTGGTTATTCTGGAATTGTATTGGAAGGCGATTATAAGTTTATTAATAATTTTAAAAAAAATTTAAATGAAAAATTAAAGTGATTTTTTTGATTGAAGAAATTGGTACAGTTGTTTCAAGTCCTTTAGGGCCAAGTCCAAGTGCTTTGGATTTTGTTGTAAGTAAAGGAAAAGTTCATCGCGGACAGTTTGTTGAAATTAATTATGCTGAAGGAATTCTTGTTGCTTTGGTTGTTAATTTAGTGAAATCAAATCGTTATTTTGAAAGAAGCGAGGCAGTAAAAGAATTTGAATCTCAGGGAAGAAAATTATTTGATTCTTTTCCTGCAGAAGAATGGGAATATTTGGTTGCACAAACAAGGCCTTTAGGAGTGTATTCTAATGGAATGCTTAAGCGTCCTACTTTTCCTCCAAGTCCTGGAGATAAAGTTAAAATTGCTGATGAAAAAATATTGGAAAAATTTTTAGGTTTTGATAAAGAAAACGGTTTATTGTTAGGAGAAGTTCCTTTTCATGAAATTCCAGTGAAATTAAATTTAACTAAACTGCTTCAAAAGCATTTGGCTTTGCTTGCAATGAGTGGTGCAGGAAAAAGTTATTGTATGAGTGTTTTATTAGAGGAAATTCTTTCCAGAAAAAAAGATGCCGGAAGAATTGCAACAATTATTTTAGATGTTCATGGTGAATACAGTTCTTTTGCTTTAAAACCTGAAAAAGGTGAAAAAGATTATTCAACTCAAACCAGAATTATTAATGGAAGAGATTTCAAAATAGGTGTTTCAAATCTTTCTCCTGGAATGATTGCTTCTTTTCTGCCTAATATTTCTGCGCAACAGTTCCGTGAATTAGATAAAGTGATTTTAAAACTTAAAAAAGAAATGAAGGAAGGATTAGGGCCATTTGATTTTCATTCAGTTAAATCAGAATTATTTAAAGATGATGAAATGAATGATAAAACCAAAAGCGCTTTAATTTCTTGGATTGATTCACTTCATGCTCTTGGTTTATTTTCTAAAACTGATTCTGTTTCAGTTATTGATTTAATTAAGCCAGGGCATTTAGTTGTAGTTGATTTAAGTGATATAATTGATTTACGCAAGAAACAGATTTTAGTTACTTTTTTTGCTTCAAAATTATTTAATGAACGCAGAAAAAAAACAGTTCCTCCTTATTTATTGGTTTTAGAGGAAGCTCATCAGTTTGTTCCTGAAGGTGCTTCTTATGAGAATGCAATTTGCAGAAGCATTATTGAAACAATTGCAAGAGAAGGAAGAAAGTTTGGCGCTTCATTGTGTTTAATTTCTCAGCGTCCGATTAAATTAAGTGCTACTGCTTTAAGCCAGTGTAATACAAACATTATTTTACGAATTACTAATCCTTATGATTTGGATCATATTGGTAAAAGCGCTGAAGGAATTGATTCAAATTCAAAAGACATGATTACTTCTTTAAGAGTTGGAGAAGCATTAATTATTGGTGAAGGAGTTAATTATCCTCTTTTTTTCAGTGTAAGAAAAAGAAATTCTCCTGAATCAAGGCATTCAGTTACTTTAGAAGATGAAGCAAAAAGATTTGAAGAAAACAAAGATGAAGCAGTAAAAGAAGCAGAAGATTTTCTGTGAATTGATTCTGCACTGCTGAAGGCGTGCTCCGTCCGCCAGCCGACGGGACGGCTGAAGCAGAAGATTTTTTGTAATTTAATTAAATATTATTAATTTTGAAAAGTGAAAAATAAAAAGTGAAGGGAATTTCTTCCCTTAAAAAAATAGTAATTTTATTCTGTGAGATATTCTTGTCTGCATTTTTCTGAACAAAATCTTTTGCTTAACGGATTTCCTTGTTCTGTTGAAGCTATTTCTTTTCCGCAGTTCATGCATTTATATGTTTTTGTTTTCGGTGGATTCCATTTAGCGTATTTATCTGCATTCATTTAATTCCCTTTTTTAGTATTCATCTTCTTCGTATTTTTCTTCTTCAAAATCTTCTCTTTCAGATTCATCTTCTTCTCTTTTTTTCCTTTTTTGAGCCATAATATTCCCCCTTATTTTTTTTCTTTTTTTAGAGGTATTAATTAGGTTAAACAATTTTTAAAATTTTTTTTTGGAAAAGCAGGTTTGTTTTTGATTTAATGCTGATAATCAAAGCCCTCTGAACTTTGCCTCCATCAGCTAACCATATTCCGTGGTATTAGTTATTTAAGCATTCCTTTAACCTTTATTTTTGCCTTTTTAAGGCATTTTAATGCATTTCTGGCACCGGCAATCTACTCCTTCCGATGCTTTTTAAATTCCGGATTTTTCTTTATTATTATGTCTCCCCCAAGAGCATTTTTAGTTAAAGTTCTCTATTCAGAAGAAAAAAAGGAAATAGCATGCCAGTTTCATAATGGATGCAGTGGAAAAATTTACCGTGAACAGTTTTTTCCTTATGCATTTATTCCTTTAACTCTGAAAACCAAAGCATTTGAATTAATTTCAAATAAATTCAAAAAACAGATTTCATTGAATGAAGAAAAAAATTCTTTGAAAATCACTGCAGTGAATTTTTCTGCTTTAAAGAATTTTTCTGCTTTATTTGGAATTGATTCTGTTTTATTGATTGAACCTGAAAGACAGTTTCTTATTTCAAAAAAATGGAGTTATTTTGATGAATTTATTTTTATGAATAAATTTCCTGAAAAAATTTCTTCTGTTTCTTTTCCTGAAATAATGCTTGATTCAGTTCCATTGAATTCTCTTTTAAGAGAAATGCTTTCTTCAAGCCCTAAGAGTGCGCGTGAATTACTGCACCGCATTTCTTTAAGCAAAATTTTAAAAATTTCTCCTTCAATTGTTTCAACTGAAAAATTTATTGCCTGCGAGGTTTTTTTGCAGAATTCTTTTTTTGAAAACAGTTTTTCTTTTCCTGAAAGAATTGAATCTGATTTTCTTCCTGTTAAACGCGAAAAAATTGATGTGATTAAAAATAATTTATGTGAAATGAATTTCAATCAGCTTTGGAGCAGTCTTTTCCTTAAAGAATTTCATAATTTAGGGTTTGATTCAATTAATTGCAATTGCTGCAAGCCAAGTTCATTGAATAATTCAAATCTTTTGCCTAATTCATTAATTGAAGTTGAATTTCTTTCTGATGGATTAATGTTTTCTTCTTTTAATCCAAGTTTTGCTTCTTCTTTTCATAAATCAAACCCTTTAATGCACGCAAGAAAAAAACATCAGGCAGAATGGGGATTAGAGTTTCCTCCTTTAGGCCCTTTTATGCGCGAAGAAAGAGCATTAATCCCGCTTCCTGATGCTTTAAATTTATTGAAGGAAAAAAAAGTAAAAATAATTTTTGATTCCTCTAAATTAATCTGGAATTGCACTAAAAAAAATTCTTTTATTTCCAGTTCATTTGCTGAATTAATTTCTTTATTGAATGAATCCGAGAAATTAATTTCTTCATTTAATAAAAAATTTATTGATTCTTTTGCATTAAATTATGAAAAAGAATTAAGTGTTTCTCCTGAATTTGCTTTCCTTAATTTTTTGCAGTTTTCAATTGATTCTTTGCTTGAAGGAATTCCTTTTCATTTAATGTCTCCTTTTTCCCGTTTTTATTCAGGTGTTTTAGCT
This sequence comes from Candidatus Iainarchaeum sp., assembly GCA_016932875.1. Classification (GTDB taxonomy): domain Archaea; phylum Iainarchaeota; class Iainarchaeia; order Iainarchaeales; family JAFGBZ01; genus JAFGBZ01. The sequence continues at coordinate 29,422 of JAFGBZ010000062.1, read as the reverse complement.
GAATCAATTGATTCTCTGCAAAACCTTATACTGAATGAATTTAAGGAAAATCTTGCAAGCAATGGAGCCAGAATACTGTTCTGTTCCCCTGAAAAGGCATTAGTTCAGGCAAAGTTCCCTTTAAGCATTTTAAGGGATTTTTCCCTTAAATCAGGGTTTCCTTCTCCTAAAATTGTTTCCGAATGGAGCTCATGTGCTGTTTAGTGTTCATTTATTAATTTTTCCTTGAAAAGAATCATAAGTATTGTTAATTATTTAAGGTGTGAATTTGGAAAAATTAAGTATTTTTGAAGTAACTCGCTTGATTAGCGCTAGAGCATTACAAATTTCATTGGGAGCGCCTCCTTTGGTAAAATATTCAAAGGATTCTTCTCCAACTGATATTGCTAAAATTGAATTTGATCAGAAAGTCCTTCCAATTAATGTAATCAGGGCTTTTCCTAATGGAAAATCAGAGATTGTTGAGGTGAATTAAATGGGCAAAGCTGTTCCAAGAAGAATTAAAATGATTTCAGCTGAATTGCTTGAAAGATATAAAGACAAGTTTGTTAAAGAAAATTTTGATGCAAACAAAAGAGTTGTTGATTCACTGGATTTACCTTTTGATAAAACAACAAGAAATCTTGTTGCAGGATTTATTACCCGCACAGTAAGTGCAGCAGAATCAAAATAAATTTGTTTCAATAATATTTGTTGATTCAAATTCTTCTTTTTTTCTTTCCAGTAAATAAAGTTTTCCTGTTGCAGCGTTCTTCATTTCATTATCATGAGTTATAACAAAAACCTGTTCAACTATTTCAGGCAGATGTTTTTTCAGCATTACTGCTAATTCTTTCACTGAACGTTCATCTAAATTATGAGTCGGTTCATCTAAAATAATCCATCCTAAATTCTGAGTTAATACAAGCGAGAAAGCAATCCTTAAAGTTATTGCTGCTGCAGTTCTTTCTCCTCCTGAAAGAATTCCTTCAACTCTAATGAATTCATTTTCCTTGTTTTTCACCATTACTTCATATTCTCCTTCATTTACAATTATTTTTGCTGAAGAAAAATCTTTGTAAGGATAAACCTGAGGCCAGATGCTTTCCATTGCTGAATTAATTGAATCAATTAAAACAACTCTTAATTCGTTTTGAGTCTGCTTTAATGAATTCATGAAAACTGAAAGCTTTTCCTGCATTTCTTTTGAATGAACTGCTTTTAATTCTAATTCAGTGAATGATTTCCTGAATTCATTCATTTCATTAATGCGTTTATTCATTTCCTGAATTAATTCTTTTTCTCCTGAAATTTCTTTTTCCTTTGAATTAATTTTTTCTTTTAATGAATAAAATTCCTGTTTTAATTCATTGAATTCCTTTTCATTGAATTCTGTTTTCTTTAACGCATTCATCAGTTCTTTTTTCTTTTCTTCAAGTTCCTTTACTTCTTTTTCTTTTTCCTGCATTAATTTAAATGAACTGATTTTTTCCTGCAGTTCATATTTTTCTTCAATCAGTTTTTTTTCTTTTTCTGAAATTAATTCAATTTCTTTTTTTAATTCTTTTTTTTCTTCGCTTATTTTTTTCAGTTCTTTTTCTTTTAATTCAAATTCCTGTTTCAGTTTTACTGCTTCTTTTTCAATTTCCTGCATTAATTCTTGTTTTGAATGCATTTCCATGGGTTTCCTGCATAAAGGGCATTCAGCCCCTATTTCCTGCAGTTTATTTTTAGATTCCTGCAATTGCTTTTCTTTTGCTTCAATTCCAGAGCATTCTTTTAAATTCATTGAATATTTTTCTTCTTTTTCATTCAATTTTTTTTCAATTTCTTTTTTCTTTAAAGGAATTAATTCAAGCACTTTAATTAATTCATTCATTTCTTCTTTTATTTTATCAATATTTTTTTCATTTACTTCTTTTTTTGCTTTCATTAATTCTTTTTCCGCTGAATCAGTTTTCCCTTTAATTAAATTCACTGCATTATTCAGTTCCTTGAATTCTTTTTCCTTTAATTCGTTTTTCTGCATTTTTTCCTTTAATGTTTTTTCTTTTTCCTTTAATTCAACTGAATTTTTTTCAATTTCATTAATTAATTTTTCTTTTTCTTTTATTTTTTCTTCAAGCATGCTTAATTCTTTTTCATTGAATGCTTTTTTTTGCGATTCAATTAATTTCATTCTTTCTTCATTTGTTTTCTTTAATCTATTTACTGCAGTCAGGCAATTGCTTCTTGCTTCTTCATATTTATTTATCTGCAGTAGTTCATCAAATTTTTGTTTTCTCTGCATTGGAGTCATTCTTAAAAAATAATCCAGATTATTTTGTTCAGAGTAAATTGCTCTTGAAAATAAATCAAAATCAACTTTAATTAAATCAATTATTTTTTCATTTACTTCTTTTGGCTTTGGGCCGGCAATAATTCTTCCTGATTCTCTTAAATTCGCTTGATTCACGCCTTTCAAATAAATTGTTCTTTCAATTTCATATTCTTTTTCATTGTATTCAAAACATAACTTTAGTTTTCCTTCTTCTGCTTTAATCGGCTTATTCATAAGCACTTCAGAAATTGATACTTTTTTTGAATTCAGTGAAGGAAAAGTCCCGTATAAAGCATAACAGATTGCATCCATTACACTGCTTTTTCCTGCTCCTGCAACACCAATTAATACATTGGTTCCTTTTTCAAACTCTAAAACAGAATGCTGATGGCTTTTCCAGTTAGTTAATTCAATGGATTTAATCATATAATATTAAAAGAAAAGAAAAAGTTTATAGAATTAATTTAAAGTAAATTCATTCCTTCAACGGTTCACTCCGTTGGCACGTGAGCACGCCTTCGGCAGTGCAGAATTAAAGTAAATTCATTCCTTCTACTTCTGCATCTTCAACTAAATCTAATGCAGTTATTTCTTCAGTTAATTTATCTACTACGCCTTCAACTTTATCAGGCAGTAAAAAAGCTGCTTTAATTATTTTTATTCCAAATCCAGGTGAAGCCATTTGAACATCTCTTAATTCGCCTGAAAAACTTCCTGATTTAATGGTTTCAAGACATTCTTCTGCTTGTTCTTGTTCTTTAGGATTAATTCTGTAAATAACAATCATTTTGCCCATTAACTCACCTATGGACCGGTAAAACCGCATTCTTCGCATTTATATTCTTTTGAAGTAGCACGGCAATGCAGGCATCTAATTATATTGCTTTTACCGCAACTAGGACATTTAAATTCAACAAAATCATCTGAAACTTCTTTATTACAACTGCCACAAACCTTCATTTTAAATCACTCAATTACTATTTTCTTTACCTTAAAGGTTTTTAAACCATAACCCAAAAAATAAATACTCTCTTATATGATTAATATAAAAGAGATAAACAGGGCCCGTGGCGCAATGGATAGCGCAATTCGCTTCGGACGAATCGGCTGGGGGTTCGAATCCCTCCGGGCTCAAAGCCTTTTTTAGAAAAAAAGGCTTATGTTCACCCAAAAAAAGCAATTCCACTTTAGTGGAATTGAAAAGGAATATTTCAAGTAAAAGAAAACACTTTTTTGTTCTGCAAAAAAGTAAAAATTGGAAAATGAATTTTATGAATTTAAGTAAATTGTTTTTGATTTTATTTTTTATGTTTTTTTTAATGAATTCTTTTTCATTGGAAATACAGCCTAATTCAATTTCTTTTATGGATGCAGTTGTTTCAATGACTGCTGAAGGAACTCTTTTAGGAAAAACATCTGAAAATGATTCAATTACTTTCAAGGCTTTAAGCTTTAATGAATTTGAAGGGCAAAAAATTTCTGAACTTAATGAAAAACTTTTTTTTGATGGAAAAGAATTTTCAGCTGAATCAGAAATAATTAATGGTTCAAGATATGCTGTATTTAAAGTTGATAAATTAAATGAATTTTCTTTAAATCCTGAATTTAAAATAATTATTAAAGCAAGGGTTCAGCGCGAATCTGAAATAGAATTAAATAAAAAACAGGATTTTAATGCATTTCTTGATGAATTTACTGATTATTTAAATCCAACTTTTTTTATTGAATCAAATGACCCACAGTTAATTGCTAAAGCAGGAATTGAATTCAGGAAAGGCGCTTCAATTGAAACTTTAATGGAAATAACTGACTGGGTTTCAAACAATATTGAATATGATTATGATTTTTATCCTTTCATTAATTCAGCTAAAAAAACTTACGAGTTAAGAAAAGGAGTATGCGATGAATTTGCTAATTTAACTGCAGCTTTCGCGCGCATTAAAGGAATTCCTGCAAAATATGTTTCAGGAATAAGTTTTGATGGAAAAGAATTCGGAAGCCACGGATGGAATGAATTATTTATTCAAGGGAAAGGCTGGTTGCCGGTTGATTCAACTTTTTCTGAAGCAGGATTTGTTGATGCAGCGCACATTATTTTAAGCAAAGGAAAAGATGCAAATGAATTCAGTTCAGTTGAAACAACAATTAATTCAGTTAATGATTTGAAAATTGAAATGACTTTGCTTAAACCTGAAATTGAAATAATTAAAGTAACTCATTTCACTGATTTAACTGAAACAGAATTAATTTTTCCTGAAAAGCTTTCTTTAGGCGAAAAATTTTCAGTTAAAGCAAAAATTAAATCAATTGCTTCAACTGAAATGATTTTTCCAGTTGAATTATTGCTTCACGAAGAATTCATTTCAGAAAAAGAAAAACATCTTTTATTAGTAAAACCAGGAAAAACAATTGAAATAGAATGGATTATTGTTTCTCCTTTGGATGGAGAAAAAGGAAAATACTTCACTTACACAGGAAAGTTTTTTTCTCCTGATTCAGAAAAAGAAATTGAATTAAATGTTTTTCCTGAAGAAACTATTGTTGTATCACAGGAAGGGGAAATTAAATTAATTGATGTAAGTCCATTCAAGGAAAATAATTCCCTTAAAGTTTCATTTAAAATTCAAAATACTGGAACCGCTGAAACTGATTTGAATGCATGGCTTGAATTCAATGAAAAAAAATTTGATGAAAAAACAATTTCATTAAACGGAAATGAATTAAAGCAATTGAATCTTTCTTTGGATTCTTTTAATTATGGAACTGTTTTTCTTGTAATTGAATCAAATGAATTAAAATCAATTACTGAAATTTTTGTTCCATTAAAGCAGGAACCAGTAATAATTCCTCAAACACAGAAACAAGATGAAGCCCAGAAAACAACTGAAATATCTTCAAATCCATTAAATGATTTCATTGAATGGCTGTTTTCTTTAATCAAAAAATTCCTTTAATAAACCTTTTGCAAAAGAAATTTTTTCTGTACGCGACCGTAGTCTATTGGTTTATGATCGGAGCTTGCCAAGCTTTGGAGCCGGGTTCGATTCCCGGCGGTCGCAAACTCCAAATAGTTTAGCGTAATCTATTTCTCTATGTAATGGAACAATTCCTGTTTTTTTGTATTTTTTGTATTTATAAATATGTTTTGGATTATGTGGATTTATTTCTTTAAAGAATTTATCGATTTCAACAGAATCCAAAATCCAGATGTCTTCTTTACCTAATTTAGCATTAAACCCTAATTTTAATAATAATTTCCATGTTTCTTTCAAAAAATTTTCATCAGCGCTAGTAAAATGAATTTGTGCACTGTTTTTATGATGCCTGTGAAATCCACCATCAGTATCAAACAATCCCCTCAAAAATGCTTTATAATAAACCGGATTTGAATAAATTATTTTAGGAATTTTCATTTTTCCTTTCTTTTTTCCTATTGGGATTTCAAAAGTGTTTGAAAGAAATTCAGAAACTTTTTTTGAATATAAACGGCAGCGAATCCAGCTTTCATTGATTATTATTTTTGGTTCTAATGAAAACAATTTGACAAATTTTGGTTTTACAGTTTCTTCAACATATTTTCTGTCAGAAACAGCATTGCATGTAACATGGATTACGTTTCCATGCTTGCTTAAGCATCCATCGCCATAAAGTAATCCAAGAAATTCAGCAAAGTCTTCGTCAAATTCGCTTATAACTGGGTTTTTTGGCTTGTTTTTTACTTCTATAAACTTTAAATCAAATTTAGTCCAGCTTGTTTTAGTTAACTTGAACAGCATTTTAATTTTTTCAAAAGGCATTCTGCATTTTCCTGTATGGTAATTTATTGTCATTCCTCTTGTAACGCCTAAAAATCTTGCGAGTTGAGTCCAGCTAAATCCTGCTTTTTGTTTTAGTATTTCTACAAGTTTCCTTTGCTTTTCTTTTTCAATATTGAGGTAAAGGTTTTCCATACTAAAATTTGTTTTTTTTCCTTTAAAAACAAAAGGAAGGAGTAAGTTGCCGGTGCGATTTTTGCGTAATTATTTAAACAATTCTCAAAACAATTAATTTGTTGCATCTGTAGTCTAATGGTTAGGATGAGAGCTTCCCAAGCTTTTGATTCGGGTTCAAATCCCGGCAGATGCATTTCAGCTGCTCACTCCGCTCAGCTGTCACGCCAGCCGGCAGGCGTAGACTGCTTTCAGCAGTCTTTGCTTCGCATTTAATTACTTTTTTCTTTTTCAGCAATCCTTAAATATCAATGAATTCTTTTTTTTTATTAAGGTGTTTTTAATTGATTAATAAAGGGCTTTCATCTGCTGAAGCATTAAGGTTGCTTGAAATTCATGGATTAAATGAAATTGCTCGAAGTGTAAAATTAAGTCCTTTGAAAATCTTTTTATCTCAGTTTACTTCTCCTTTAATTCTTTTATTAATTGCTGCTGCAGTTGTTTCTTTTTCAATTGGTTTTCTTCCAGGACAAGAGCCAAGAGTATTTGATACTGCTCTGATTTTATTAATTGTTTTTGCTTCAGGCATTGCAGGATTTATTCAGGAATTTAAAGCAGAAAAAGCAGTTGAAGCATTACAGGAAATGTCTTCTCCTTCGGCTGTTGTTTTAAGAGACGGAGTAAAAAAAAGAATTCCTGTAAAAGAACTTGTTCCAGGAGATATTATTTTTCTTGAATCAGGAGATGTGGTTCCTGCTGATGCAAAATTATTAGAAGTATTCAGTTTGAAAGTGAATGAATCAATTCTTACAGGCGAATCAGATGATGTGCTCAAAAAAGTTTCAGATACTGTTTTCAAGAATACTTCTGTTTTTATTGGCAGAGCTGAAGCAGTGGTTGAAAAAACAGGAATGAATTCAAAAATTGGAGGAATTGCAAAAAAGCTTGAAGAAATAAAAGAAGAAAAAACCCCATTCCAGAATGAAATGAATGAATTTAGCAAAAAATTAATTTTGCTTACCTTAGGAATTATCCTTATTATTTTCTTTATTGCTTTATTCAAATATGGGTTATATGATTCAATTCTGGTTTCAGTTTCTTTAGCTGTTGCTGCAATTCCTGAAGGGCTTCCAGCAGTTGTAACTCTTGCTTTAGCTTTAGGTTCAAATGCAATGGCTAAAAGAAATGCTTTGGTTAGAAAGCTTTCAGTAACTGAATCAGCTGGAGCAATTGATATTATCTGCACTGATAAAACAGGAACTCTTACAAAAAATGAAATGACTGTATCAAATGTTTTCATTGATTCTGTTTTAAAACCTGAAGAAATAACTGTAGCAATAATAAAAGAAAATAATGCTTTAAAAAATTTATTTCTTTGCGGAGCATTATGCAATGATTCTGAAAAACAGGAAGAAAAATATCTTGGAGACCAGACTGAAATTGCTTTGAAAAAAATTTCTGATTCTTTTTTTTCACAGAATGAACTTATAAAGTACTGGCGTGTAAATGAAATTCCTTTTTCTTCTGAAAGAAAAATGATGTCAGTTGTTGTAAAACAAGGAGATTCAAAAACCGATTTTTTTGTTTTTTCTAAAGGAGCTCCTGAAATTTTAATTGAATCATGCACTAAATTTTATGAAAACGGAAAAATTGTTTCATTAACTTCTAAAAAGAAAAAAGAAATTTTACAGCAGAATAAAGAGTTTGCTTCAAAAACTTTAAGGGTTTTAGGTTTTGCTTTTAAGGAAACTCATTCAAAGGAAAAAGATTTAGAAGAAAATTTAGTTTGGATTGGCTTGCAGGCAATGCGTGATCCGCCTCATGAAGAAGTAAAACAGGCTTTAGCTGACTGTCTTACTGCAGGAATAAGAGTTATAATGATCACAGGCGATAATCCTGAAACTGCTAAAGCAATTGCTGATGAAATAAATTTGAAAAGCAAAGATGTAATTGAAGGAAAAGAATTAGAAAAATTAACTGATTCAGAGCTTGAAAAAAAACTTAAATCAGGAGTGAATATTTTTGCAAGAGCTGATTCATTTCATAAATTAAGAATTCTTGAAATATTAAAAAAGAATTACCGTGTTGCAATGACTGGCGACGGAGTAAATGATGCTTTAACCCTGAAAAAAGCAGATGTAGGAATTTCAATGGGTTTAAAGGGAACTGAAATAGCCAAGCAGGCAAGCGACATTATTTTATTGGATGATAATTTTAATTCAATTAAAGCAGCAGTTGAAGAAGGAAGAAGAATTTTTGATAATATAAGAAAATTTGTGAATTATTTGCTTACCTGCAATATTGCTGAAGTAACAGTTGTATTTCTTGCAACAGTTTTTCTTACATTAAATCAGCCAATCTTAATGCCTGTTCATTTGCTTTGGATTAATCTTTTAACCGATGGACTTCCTGCACTTGCTTTAGGGCTTGATCCAGCAGTAAAAGGAATAATGAAAAAACCTCCAAGAAAAAAATCTGAAGGAATTCTTAACAAGCGATTGTTAATGCTTATAACTTTCATTGGAGTAAAAAAAGCTTTAATGCTTTTAGTGATTTTTTTAATTTCAAATCATTTTTATGGTTTTGAAGTTGCAAGAACCTGTTTGTTCACTGGATTTATTTTATATGAATTTATTAGAATTGGAAGCATTCGTTTTCAGGAACAGCTTACATGGCTTTCAAATAAATGGCTTTTAGCTGCTTTAGCTTTTTCAGTAATGCTTCAGTTATTTGTAATTTATACTCCGCTTAATTCCTTATTTCATGTGGTTCCGCTTGATTTAATTCAATGGATTTTCTTATTGGGAATGAGTGCATTAGCTTACATTACTTCAATTGCAGTAACAAAAATAGTTATAATGCTTACTCCAAATGAAACATGAAATTATATAATCTGCTTTAATTCTTTTTTTACTTCTTCAAATACTTTTTCTGCAGGTTTTTCTGCATCAATTATTTTAATGTTTTCTTTTTTGAAATGAATTTTAATTCCTGAAAAACCTCGTGAAACTTTTTCCATGAATTCTTTTTCCTCAAATTTTTCTAATGTTCCTCTGTTTCCAATTCTTTCTAAAGCAATTCTTGCTCTTACATCAAAAACCAGTATTAAATCAGGTATTCTCATTGTTTCATGCATTTCAATTATTTTTTTTTCATTAATTCCCTGCAATGACTGGTAAACAAAAGTTGAATACTTGTATCTGTCGCATAAAACAATTTTATTCATCTGCAATGCAGGTTCAATTAAATATCTTAAATGATTTAATCTGTCTTTCACATATAAGTCAAAGCATTTTTCTGCGTTCTTTAATGGATTTTTATCTGTTTTCTGTAAATCTCTTGCCTGTCTTCCAAAAAAAGAATTAGTTGGTTCTTGGGTTAAAACCACTTTATCAAGAGAATAACCTTTTTCTTCTAGAATGTATTCTTTAGCCATTCTAGCCATCAGGCTTTTACCGCTTCCATCAACGCCTTCAAAAACAATGAATTTACCTTCCATATTATCTTTAATTCAAAAGAAGTATTTAATAGTTTTTAGAAAAAAATGGTGCACTCGCCGGGATTCGAACCCGAACCGCGAGCTTGGAAGGCTCGAACGCTACCATTACGCTACGAGTGCAATGCATTAATTTTTAGTGACACAGTTTTTTAAATTATTTCTTTTAAGTGAGCTATTAAAAAAACAGAAAGAAGAGGATTAAATAAATCCTCTTTTCTTTAATTCTTCTTCTAGTTCTTTTTTTGCTTTATCGCTTAAAGCGTATTTTACGTGCACGATTTTTTTGTTTGCTTTCACTAATCTGTTTAAATCAATTGGAGTTCCTGAAACAACTAAATCGCATTCAGTGTTATTGATTGTTGTTTCTAAATCTTTTACTTGCTGTTCAGAGTAACCCATTGCTGGAAGCACATTTTTCAAGTGATTGTATTTTTCAAAAGTTGATTTAATTAATCCAACAGAGTTTTTTGTCGCATCAATTATTTCTGCTCCGTGTTCTTTTGCATAAACATATCCTGCTCCGATTCCCATTCCTCCATGAGTTACTGTTGGGCCGTCTTCAACCACAAGAACTTTTTTTCCTTTTAAATCAATTTTTTCTTCTAGTTCAAGCACTGAATCTGCTTTAATGATTTTTGCTTTTGGATTAACTTTTTTTGCATTATCTTCAATTAATTTAATTTGTTCTGGTTTAGCTGAATTAATTTTATTTATTAAAATTATATCTGCTGCTCTGAAATTAACTTCTCCTGGATAATAGCTTACTTCATGTCCTGCGCGTAATGGGTCTGCAACTGTAATCAGTAAATCTGTTTTATAAAAAGAGAAATCATTGTTTCCGCCGTCCCATAAAATTAAGTCAGCTTCTTTTTCTGCTTCTTTTAATATTGCTCCGTAATCTACTCCTGCAAAAATGCTTAATCCTTCAGCAATATATGGTTCATATTCTTCCATTTCTTCAATGGTGCATTCATGTTTTTTTAAATCATTCATTTCTCTGAATGCCTGTACTTTTTGTTTAACTAAATCCCCGTAAGGCATTGGATGTCTTATTGCTGCTGCTTTAATTCCATGATTTTTAAGTATTTTTACTATTGCTCTTGAAGTCTGGCTTTTTCCGCAACCAGTTCTTACAGCGCATACTCCAATTACTTTTTTATTGGATTTAATCTGCGTGTCTTTTGTTCCAAGCAAAACAAAATTTGCTCCTTCTGCATTAACTAATGCAGAGCGATTCATTACATATTCATAAGGTAAATCAGAGTAAGATAATACTACTTCATCTACATTGAATTTTTTTATTAATCCAGAAAGTTCTTTTTCAGAGTAAATTTGTATTCCGTTAGGATAATTTTTTCCTGCTAATTCAGCAGGATATTTTTTGTCATCAATTCCTGGAATTTGTTCTGCGGTGAAAGCAACAACTTCATAATTAGCATTGTCTCTGTAATAAGTATTGAAATTATGGAAGTCACGCCCTGCAGCGCCAAGAATAATTACTTTTTTTTTCAATTAAATCAACCCCCATTAATTATGCTTAACTGAAAGAAGAAAATTAATTTAAGGGAATTGATTAATAGAATACTTCTTTTCCAATCAAATAATCAGATAAAAACCTTGCAAATTGCTTATCTGAATCAAATAACTGCATTATTTGTTTTTCATTAAGTATTACTGGTTTTTTAAGCGGTTTATTTATTGCTGTTTTTCCTTCTTTGCTTGTTTTTTTAATGAAATCTTCAATGAATTTATTTGCTTTAATGTATTTTCTTTCTCCTTCAAGGATTATTCTTGCTTTTTCAATTCTTGGTCCCGAAAGCTTTTTTTTATGGGCTTCAAGGAATTTATTCACATGTTCTTCTTGGGTTATTTCTGGTCCAATTAATTTTTTTGTTTTCTGCAGAACAAGTGATTCAAGTTCAAGCATTATAATCATTTCTTTTTTTTCATCAGTCCATTCATCAAATCTGTAAACAATGAATTCTTTTTCTTCAAGCGCGTTTGCGATTTTTTTGCTTAATCTTTTTAACTGCCCCCAAACATTATCTGCAAGCTCTCCTTTAGGGTAATTTATTTTTAATGCAATTAATTCTTTTTTTTTCAAAAATTCCTTTATTTTGCTTTTATTCAATATTTTTCTTTTATGTTCAAAAAAGAATTTTTCGCTTGGTTTTTTCAAAAACTCGCGTGCCGCTGCAATAAATCTTGCTTTCTGATTCATTGAAACTGCTGCTGCAACATTCCTTGTTTTATCCACTGGGTCAATTACAATTAAAGGTGAATCAAATTTTTTTGCTTCTTCTTCAGTTAATTGTTTTTCCAAGTCAATTATCTGAATGGTTTTCCATTTGCTTACTTCCTTTAAAGTATTTTCAAATGAACCATAGTTCAGTATAAGCAGTTCAGTTAAATATCCTGGCATTGAATTTGTTTTCAATTCAGCGCCGTAAGCATTAATTCCCTTCAAAAATTTTTTTAATAATCTTACTTCATCTTTTTGTTTTTCAGTTAATTTTCTTTCCAAATATTTTGTATGAAAAGGAGTCCTGTCAACAGCGCTCTGCATTAATTCTGTTCCGCTTATTTTATAGCTTGGAACAACTTCTATTTTGAATCCGTTTATTTCTCCTTTAATGTAAGGATGCTGTGAATAGGCTTTTTCCCATTTATGTCCTTTAAAAAATTTTTTCCCTGTTTCAATTGCTTGGAATTCAAATTCTTTTAAAGGCATTTTTGAATCAAATAAAATAAAGATATCAAAATCCCTGTCTCCTTTCAGATGGGTTTCCCGTGAAAGAGAGCCTGCAAGCACTGTTTCTTGTATGTTTGGATTTAATTTCTGTATTTTTTCAATGATTTCTTCAGTGAATTTTTTTTCTTCTTTTAACTCTTTTTCTATCGGCTTTATTTTTTTCAGGGTTTTTTCAAGCAATTTCTTTATATTAATCACTTTTCATTCAATATAATGTGAATTGATAAAAATAAATATATGTTTAACACTTTTTTAAACAGTGGTTTTATTTGGTTAAAAAGAATTCAGGGATTGAAGATATTAAAGGAAAAATACTTGAGTCATATGATTCAGTTGAAATTTTTGAAGGTTTTCCCCAGAATTTCTATGTTGTTTCATTTCCTGAATTCACTGAGAAAGAGCAGGTTATTTTTTCTTTTCTTGCACATTCAATAAGCGGTTCTAATTTAATGTCTTCTTCAAAAATTAAAGGCATTTCATCGGATTTTTTTTCTGAACTTAATGAATTAATAATCCGCATTTTAAATCCTGTTGATGGAAAATCAAAACTATTAAATCCTGAACTTTATTCTGATTTAAAGCGTTCTCTTTCCTTGCTTTTGAAAAAATATGTGAAAGATGTTTCTGATCCATTAATTTTTTCTTCAAGGCTTATTGATGAATCAGTTGGTTATGGATTAATTGCTTCATTAATTGAAGATGAAAAACTTGAAGAAGTAATGATTAATGGTGCAAAAAAACCAATTTATGTTTATCATAAACGTTATGGTTTATGCAAAACAAATCTGATGATTTCAAGCAAACAATATTTAGATGATTTAATTGCAAAGATTGCTGAAACTTGCGGAAGAAAAATTTCAGAAAATGCGCCTTTATTGGATGCAAGACTTCCTGATGGAAGCAGAGCAAATGCAACAGATTCCTATGTTACTCCTTTTGGTGCAACTCTTACAATAAGAAAATTTACTCATATTCCTTTATCTGTAATTGATTTAATTAATAATAAAACTCTTTCTTCAGATGTTGCTGCATTTTTATGGGTTATGGTTGAAGGGCTTAACATTGAGCCAATGAATATGATTATTTCAGGCGGAACAGGAAGCGGAAAAACTGCAACCCTTAATGTGCTTACAAGTTTCATTCGTTACAGCGACAGAATAATTACAATTGAAGATACTCTTGAACTGCATTTGGGTTCCAGAGAAAATTGGGTGCAGATGGAAGCAAAACCACGTATAAGGGAACTGCAGGAAGTTTCAATGAATGATTTATTGAAAAATTCTTTAAGAATGCGTCCTGACAGAATAATTTTAGGCGAAGTCCGCGGAGAAGAAGCTCAGACTTTATTTGTTGCAATGGATACAGGACATAAAGGAAGCATGGGTACATTGCATTCAAATACTGCAAAAGATTTATTGATTAGATTAGAATCAAATCCAATGAGTGTTCCTGAATCAATGATTCCCTTGCTTGATTTGATTTTAGTTCAATCCAAATATTATATCCGCGGAAAAGGGATTATTAGACGAATGAATCAGATAACTGAATTAACTTCTCTTGAAGGAAAACCATTGCTTGCAAATGTTTTTGAATGGGATAAACAGTCAGATGAAATAAAGAGAACAAATATTCCAAGCCATACAATTGAACTGCTTGCTGAAAGAACTGCTAAAACAAAAAAAGAAGTACTTCAGGAAATAGGAATAAGAAAACGCATCCTTGACTGGCTGGTTTCAAACAAAATCACTTCAACTCCACAGGTTGAAACAATAATTCAGAAATATTATCATAACCCGGAAGAAATTCTTGAAAATGTAGTGAATAATGTTTCACCGAAATTTTAATTTTTTAAATTAATTTTTTTGTATTTGCTTCCTTTGCTTGTTAATTCTGATTCCATTAAATCAATTGAATTAATTTTTGATTTAATTGAAAACTTTTTTTCCCTTAATTTTTCAACTGCTTCCTTAAATTCTTTTTTTTCAGCATTTCTGTTTCTTGCAAGAGTTACATGTGCATGAAATCTTTTATCTTCTCCAATTAATTCATTCAATTTTTCATTTAATTCATTTAATTTTTCTTTTTCTTTTGAAGCAATCCATAAAACATTTAATCCGAAAAAGCCTGCTTCATTTAATTCAATTTCAAATTCATTAAATTTAATTTCATTTAATTTCCTGCTTAATTCAAATGCTTTTTCTTCGCTTATTTCGCCTAAAAAACGCATTGTAATATGAAAATTTTCTTCTTTTACTTTTCTGAATTTTTTTTCATCAATCAATTCATTTAATTCATTAATTTCTTTTTTTGCTTTATTTGATAAATTCAATGCAATAAAACAGCGCATTTAATTCACTTTAAATTTTTTTAATTTTAATTTATTTTTTCATTTCAGCATTTTTTTTGCATTTATTGTAAGTCTTTTAATTTGTTCAAAGTTTTTATCCATTTTTTTATTTGCTGTTTCAAGAACTATTTTTAATGCTTGTTCATCTAAAAGCATTTTTTTGTCTTTTAATGGAACACTAATGTATTGTGTTCCAGTTAATTCAAGAATTATTTTTCCTTCGCTTAAAACCATTATTCCTCCGCGTTTAATTCCTGATTTGTCTTTTAATTCAATTAATTTTTTTGCATTTTCCATTGTTCCGCATCCGATGTGAAGAATGAATGGCTCCATTTTAAACCATAAAGGATGACTGCATTCAGTTAATGCATTCATTAATTCCTTGAATTCAACTTTTCTATGCCATTTTCTGTAAAAAGCTGCTTCTTTTTTTTCTTCATTTAAATCAGAATTTAAAAGCATTATTCTTCCAGAGCAATGGCTGCTTGTAAAATAATTTTTTGTTTTTGAAATAAATTCGCATAATTCAAGCAAGGGCTCATCGATTTTTCCTTTGCTTAAAGCTTCTTCAAATGTTTTTCTATGCCGTTCTTTAATCATTTCAAACCTTGTTTTAGGCATTTTTTAACCCCTCAAATTCATTTTTAAGTTTTGCTCATATATTTAGTTATATTATGGGGGAGTTGAATGTTTAAAAAAACTGTTTTATTAGTTTTATTGCTTTTTTCAGTTAATTGTTTTGCTGATTCATTGATTTTAATTCCAATTGAAAGCCATCTGCAGGCAAATGATTCAATTGAATTAGGCAAAGCAATGCCTGGACAAACGCTTAAATTAATTGTTTCAGACAACTCTTACCGTGAAGACGGCTTATTATGGGAAAAAGCTGATGTAATGCTTCCTTCAGGCTGGGAGCTTGTATCTTCAGGCAAAAATGATAAAACAATTGAAGTTTTAATTAAAATTCCTGAAACAACTTTGCCGAATATTTATAATATTAATTTAATTCTTTCAGCTCCATTAAAATCAGTTGAAAAAGAATCTTTTACTTTAAAAGTTATAATCACTAATGAACAATTAATTCTTGCTTCTTCTCCTGCTCTTTTTGTTGAAGGAAAAACAGGCGAATCTTCAAAGTATTTATTGATTGTTTCAAATAATTCAATTTGTTCTCAGGAAATTTTAATGGAATCATCTCTTCCAAGAACATGGACTGAAGCAGTTTCATTTATTGTTCCGGCTAATTCAGTTAAAGAATTAAATGTTAAAGTTGTTCCTCAGCAGACTGAAAGAAGACAGTTTAAATTTAATTTTTTAAATGAAAATAAAAAAATTCTTGTTTCACTTAATGCAGTAATGAATTCAAAGCCTTCGCTTGAAGGAAAATTTTATGCTTTTCTTGCAGGGTTTCCAGTTTATTCAATTTCATTGATTCCATTTAATTTAATTAATGTGCTTGCAGGCTATTTAATGTGATTTCAGTTGTCTATTGAATCCTTTGTTTTAGAATTAAATGATTTAATTGATTCAGGTAAAATAAAGTCATTTAAAGAATTAAATTTAAAAAAAATGATTTTATGCAGAAAACATTCAGTTAAAAAAATTCCTACAAACCCTGATTTGCTTTCATTAACTAAAAACCCTTCTGAAAAAGCAAAGCAATTTCTTTCAATTAAATCCACGCGTTCAATTTCAGGAGTGCAGATAATTGCTGTAATGGTTAAACCCCATAAATGTCCAGGACAATGCATTTATTGTTCTACTGGAATTGGAGTAAATACTCCTAAAAGTTATACTGGAAAAGAACCTGCTGCAATGCGCGGATTAATGTTTAAATTTAATGCATTTAAGCAGGCAAGAAATCGAATAGAACAATTAGATGCAATAGGACATAAAGCTGAAAAAATTGAATTAATTGTAATGGGAGGAACACTTGCTTCAATGCCTTATTCTTATCAGAAAAATTTTGTTAAACGCTGTTTAGATGCAGTAACTGAAAAGAAAAATAATTCATTTAAAGAAGCAAAACTTTCAGCTGAAAAATCTTTGCGCAGAATAATTGGAATAACTTTTGAAACCCGTCCTGATTACTGCGGAAAAAAAGAAATAAACAGATTTCTTGAATTAGGAGGAACGCGTGTTGAATTAGGTGTTCAGAATCCTGATGATGAAATTTATTCATTGAATAAAAGAAATCATTCAGTGTTAGATGTAATTAATTCAACTCAATTATTGAAGGATTCTGCTTTCAAAATAGTTTATCATTTAATGCCTGGAATGTATGGTTCAAATGAAAAAAAAGATTTATTGATGTTCAGAAAAGTTTTTTCAAATCCTGAATTTAAACCAGATATGCTGAAAATTTATCCTTGTTTAGTAATTAAAGGAACAAAACTTTATGAGTTATATAAAAAAAATGAATTCACTCCGCTTTCAAATGAAAGAGCAGCTAAATTAATTGCTAAATTAAAAGAAGAAATTCCTCCTTGGGTTAGGATTATGAGAATTCAAAGAGACATTCCTGCAGGATTAATTGATGCAGGAGTAACTAAAAGCAATTTACGTGAATTAGTTGAAACTGAATTAAAGAAAAATAAAACTGAATGCAAATGCATCAGATGCAGAGAAGCAGGAATTAATGCAAGAAAAGGAACTGAATTTGATTTAAATGAATTCAAATTATTTACTGAAAAATATGATGCATCAAAAGGAAAAGAATTATTTATTTCCTTTGAAGACAAAAAAAGAAAAATTCTTGCAGGATTTACAAGATTAAGAATTCCTTCAACTTCATTCAGAAAAGAAATTGATTCAGAAACAGCTTTGATAAGAGAACTGCATGTTTACGGTGAAGCCCTTGCAGTAGGAAAACATAAAGAAACCGCAGTACAGCATAAAGGAATAGGACAATTATTAATCAATAAAGCTGAAGAGCTTGCATTAAATGAATTTGATAAAAAGAAAATGATTATTATTTCAGGATTAGGAGTAAAAAATTATTATAAAGAAAAATTTAATTACTCTAAAAAAGGCGTTTACATGTTTAAAAACCTTAAAAAACGCTGATTTAATCCTTATTTCTAAAATAAACCTTCAATTCCTTTTATTTTTTTTAATTCTTTTAAATCCATTATCTTTATATAATATTAATAATATAGAATTCTATATACTTTTTTGGGGGTTATTTTATGGGAAAAAGTTTAGTTGCAGTTCTTGGAATGGGCAAAGGAACATGGGGACATGTGGCTCGTTTGATTGCTGAAGAAGAATGGGATGGAATTTACCTTATTTCAAATGACTGGGGTAAAGAAAACTTTAAACCATCAAAAGAAGCAAACTGGATTCTTGTTAACAGCAGAGCAGGATTTGAAATAATTAAAAAAGAAATAATGGAAAAACTTCCTGAAGGCGAATTAGCTTTATCAATTGTTTCAGGTTCAGGAAAAGAACACATTGCATTGCTTTCAGCAGCAAAAGAAAAAGGTTCAAAGTATTCATTAGTAATTTTAACAGGCGACGGAACAAAATATTACTAAACCTGACTTTTTCTTTTAAAAAAAGAAAAAGCACAGATGCAAAAAGAAAAGTTGTTTAATTGAATTTGAAAGTTAAGTGAGTTGATGGATTTTTTCCTGTTGTTTTTGTTAGTTTTACTTGTAATTTTAATTGGAGTAACTATTTTTTTATTCCATAAAATTTCCTCCCTTTCAGTAAAATTAACTGAATTAAAAACCCAGAAAATTTCCCAGTCAGTTAAATACGGGCAGTTAACAGAGCAATGGATTCCTTTCACTAAAGATTTTCCTTTTAATCCGCAGGATTTCTGTTTTATAGGGAAACCAATTGATGGAATAGTTTTTGATGAAAACAAAATAGTTTTCTGTGAATTTAAAACAAATAAATCCCAGTTAAGTGCAAAACAAAAAAACATAAAACAATTAGTTAAAGATAAAAAAATTAATTGGATGGAATACAGGATTGAATAAATTATTCACTGAATTTTAAATCTTAATAAAGCAGCAATTCCGCTTAATCCTTTGAGTTTTTTTCCTGCATCTGTTTTCACTGAAACAATTATTACTGGTGTTTTTTGCTGTTCTGCTGAATTAATTATTTCTTCCATTTCTTTTCTGTTTTTTAATAATAGTTCATCTAATACAAGTAATTTTTTTCCTGCTCCAAATTCAATTGCTTTTTTTACTTCATTTAAACCATATTCAGCTAATTTGTTTTCTCTGCTTATTTCAGTAATTAATTCCTCTACAGCTAATGCTTCTTTTTCTAATTCCATTTCTTTTTCCAGTGCTTTCATTTTACCTGATTTAATTAATTCAGTTAAACCTGTTTTTCCAATTGAATTAAGCGGTTCATTTATTATCTGCATTTTTTGTTTTTTGTTTTGCATGAATTTAATTAAATTTTCTCTTGTAAATCCAGGGCCTGCAATAATTATTTTTTTTGATTCAAGCTGTGAAATTTTTTCAATTATTTCTTCAAAGTATTTGTTTCCTTTTTCTTCTGCTTTAAATCTTTTTCCTTGTTTTTCTGCTTTAATTAATGCTTTTTTTTCTGTGCCGTAATCTGATACAGTATATAATCCTGCTTCTTCATCATCAAGGATTACTGCAAGAATTTTTTCTTTCATTGAAGCTTTTTTTGCTTTCTCTAATAATTCAATGTGGTATTGCATTAATTTTTCTTTTTTTATTTTAATTTTTTTTCCAATTTCAGCTTCAATTGTGTGATGGGATTTTATTTCAATTAATTCTGCTGGGTGTCCTGCAGTTATTTCTCCAAGTATGCGTAAACTTGCAGAATCAGGGTGAAATTCAATTTTTTCTGCTTTCACTTCAATAAAAACAGCTTTCTTTACTGTCTTTTCTCCTTCTTGTGTTGCTTTAATCTTTCTTTCAGTCTGCCCGCTACATAAATCTCCTTCTTGAATCAATCTTTCTAAAACCCATAAATCTTCAATTGAATCAGGAAGTACTTCAAAGAATTGTTCTTTCCGATTAATAGTTAGCACTTTCATATTACTATTAACTTGGATTATTCCTTTAAATTGTTTTTCTTTTCTATTTAATCTATATGTCTGACGAAAGAAAACGCTTAGCTGTAATTGATTACAATAAATGTTCTCCTGAAAGCTGTGGAAATTTCCTTTGCATTAGACTTTGTCCTATTAACAGGCAGGGAGCTCAATGCATTATTGAGGATAAGGAAAAAAATCGTCCAATTATTTCAGAGGAATTATGCACTGCCTGCCAGATTTGTTCTAATAAATGCCCGCGTAAAGCTATTTCAATAATTAATTTAACTGCTAATTTATCTCAACCCTTGCATCAGTTTGGAAAAAATTCTTTCAGAGTTTACAGAATGCCTTATCCTAAAAAAGGTGAAGTGGTTGGTTTAATCGGAAAAAATGGTTTAGGTAAAAGTACTTTATTAAATATTTTAAGTGGAAGCTTAATTCCTAATTTAGGTAATTATAAAGAAAAAGCTTCTTTGGATAAAGTAATTGATTTTTTTGCAGGAAAAGAACTTTCACTGTTTTTCAAACAATTAAAAGAAAAAGGAATTAAAATTTCTTTTAAACCTCAAAATATTGATTTGCTTCCTGAAATGATTAAAGGAAAAGTTTATGATTTATTAAAGAAATCAAATGAAAAAAATAATTTAACTGAATTAATTTCAAAACTTGAACTGGAAAAAATTCTTGAACGTGATTTAAAGAATTTAAGCGGAGGAGAATTACAACGAGTTTCAATTGCTGCTGCTGCAGGAAAAAAAGCTGATATTTATGCTTTTGATGAACCTTCAAGTTATTTGGATGTTTCCCAGAGATTAAAAGCAGCTGAATTAATTTCTTCTTTAGCAAATGAAAATACTTCAGTTATTGTAATTGAACATGATTTAGCTTTACTGGATTATTTAAGCGATTTAGTTCATATTGTTTTTGGAAAACCAGCAGTTTATGGTGTTGTTTCAAATCCTAAATCAACCAGAAATGGAATAAATGAATTTTTGGATGGATTTATTAAAGATGAAAATTTAAAATTCCGTGGATATGAATTAAAGTTTTCTGTAAGGCCTCCGGCTGATTATAAAAAGAAAACTTTATTAGGAAATTATCCTTCTTTTAAAAAATCTTTTAATGGTTTTTCTCTTGAAGTTGAAGAAGGAAAATTATTTCGCGCTGAAGCAGTAGGAATTTTAGGCCCTAATGCAATTGGTAAAACAACTTTTGTTAAAATTCTTGCAGGCGTTGAAAAAGCTGATGAACAAGATGTTTCTCTTGGATTAAAGGTTTCATATAAACCTCAGTATATTATTCCTGAAAAAGATATTTCTGTGCAGGAATTATTTGATAAAAATCATGTTGATACTCAATTATTTAAAACCCAGATTGACAGGCGCTTGAATGTAAGTGAGTTAAGTGAAAAAAAAGTAGAACAATTAAGCGGTGGCGAATTACAAAAAGTTGCTGTTTCCCTTGCCTTAACCCGAAGTGAATATGATTTGCTTTTATTGGATGAACCAAGCGCTTTTGTTGATGCTGAAGACAGGGTTGCAATGGCTGAAACAATCCGTGGAGTAATTGATGAAAAAAACAAAACAGCTTTCATTGTTGATCATGATATTTTATTCATTGACCATGTTTCAGATAGATTAATGGTTTTTTCAGGTAATCCTTCAGAAAAAGGATTTGCAGGAAAACCTGTTGCAATGCATGAAGGAATGAATTCATTTTTGAATCAAATGAATATTTCTTTCAGAAGAGACCCTGAATCAGGACGTCCAAGAGCAAACAAATTAAATTCAGTTAAAGACAGAGAACAAAAACAACGAGGAGAATATTATTATAAAATCTAAAAAAAGATAAGGGTTAAACCCTTATCAAAATTTAATTTATTATTTTTATTGCTTTTTTTATTTAATTTTATATCTTATTTGAAGTTTAATACTTCTGCATATCCTGGCAAATCCATTAATCCGTGTCCGCTTAAATTGAATAAAATTGTTTTGCTTTCACCTGTTTTTTTGCATTCAATTGCTTGTTCAATTGCTTCTTTTATTGCGTGAGCTGATTCCGGCGCCGGAACTAATCCTTGAGTTTCACTGAAAATTTTTGCTGCAAGAAAAACTTCTTTTTGTGCATATGCTTTTGCATTGATTTTTCCTTGTTTTACAAAATGTGATAAACTTGGAGCCATTGCATGATATCTTAATCCTTGTGCAAAAATCAGTTCTGGAATAAAATCTTTTCCAAGCGTATACATTTTCATTAAAGGAGTTAATCCTGAGCTGTCGCCGTAATCATATTCATATTTTCCTTTTGTTATTGAAGCGCTTTCTTTTGGTTCAACTGCAGTAAAATTAATTTCTTTGTCTTTGAATTTTTTCTGCATGAATGGAAAAGCAATTCCGGAAAAATTACTTCCTCCTCCAACGCATGCAATAATTGAATCAGGAAAATCATCTGCTTTCTGCATTTGAATTATTGCTTCTTGTCCTATTACTGATTGATGAATCATTACATGGTTTAAAACACTTCCCAGACAGTAAGCGGTTTTTTCATCCTGCATCGCTAATTCCATTGCTTCGCTTATTGCAATTCCTAATGAACCAATATGATTTGGGTTTTCTGCAAGAATTTTTTTTCCATACTTTGTTTTATTTGAAGGAGAAGAAATCACTTCAGCTCCAAATAATTTCATTAAATATTTCTTGTATGGCTTTTGTTCATAGCTGCTTGAAACCATGAATACTTTGCATTTCAAATCAAATAAAGTGCTTGCCACAGCCAATGCGCTTCCCCAATATCCTGCTCCTGTTTCAGTTGTTAAATGAGTGAAGCCGTCTTTTTTACAGTAATATGCCTGCGCTATTGCTGTATTTGTTTTATGCGAGCCCACAACTGAAACATCTTCTCTTTTAAAATAAATTTTTGCAGGCGTGTTCAGTTTTTTTTCAAGTCTTCTTGCCCTGTAAACTGGTGTAGGTCTTCCTAAAAGAGAATAAATTTCTCTTACTTCCTGCGGAATAGGAATAAACCTTTCTTGACTCATTTCCTGTTCCAGCACGCTTTTACCAAAAACTTTTCCTAAAATGCTCATATCTCCTTTAGGTATTGGCATTGGTTTATCTAAATCAGCCATAAAATTATAGTAATTTTTTGGCAGTTCTTCTTTGCTTAAAGTTATTTCATTAAATTCCATTTTTTATTCCTCCTTTTTTTGAATTTAATTTTTTTTTGAATCAGAAAAAGAACTGCTCGCGCCAGAAGTAAATGGAACGCATTAAATTTGAGAGAATAAGTTTTGTGCTATGCCTAGAGAATTCATCAGAATAAATTCCAGAGACAATCACAAAAATTCATAAATTAATCTTGCATGAAAACCATTAAAAAACCAATTCCTAAAGTCATTCTTATGGCTTCAGTTTCATTCATTTATTCAAAGAAAAATCCTGTTAAAATGCATTTAATTGATTTCCTGTATTCTCAAAAACACAGAGGATTGGATTTCTTTGAATTAAATGGAAAAGAAAAAATTAATTCAAATAATTTGAAAGGATTAAATGAAAAAGATTTTTCTTGCAGTGAAGGAATTGCATTTAATTGTTTTAAAAACGAGTTTGAAGAAAATTCTTTTTTAATTAAAAAAGGAATTTATTTAACTGGAAAAATATTTAATTCAGAAGCATTAAATAAGTTGGAAAAAATTGATTTTAATAATTTAATTGAATTAAATGAATTTGTTTCAATTGCAAGAGGAGAATATGCTGTTGCATTTAATTCAGGAAATAAATTCTTTTTTTTCAATGATTTTTTAGGGGCAAAGCCTTTATGGTTTGGTGAAACTTCGAATTTTTTTGCTGTTGCTTCAGAGCCCCGCGCTTTAAGAAAACTGGATATTTCTTTTCCTTTAATGCTTCCTGCAGGGCATTTGCTTGAATTCAGTGAAGGAAAATTTGAATTAAAAAAATTATTTAATTTTGAGGATTTAAAAAAAATCAAATCAAAAACATCTTTTCCTGAATTAGTTTCTTCTTTTAATGATTCAATTGAATTAAGAACTAAAGGAGTTTCTAAAGCAGGAATTTTTTTCAGCGGAGGAATTGATTCTTCTTTAATTGCTAAAGCAGTAAGTGATAAAGTGAAAAAAACTGTTTTATTTTCTGTTGGAATTAAAGGCTCGCAGGATTTAATTTATGCTAAAAAATCAGCTAAAGAAATGAATTTAGATTTAGAGTTAATTGAAGTGAAAGAAAAAGATTTAAAATTAAAAGTTATTGAAACCCTTAAAGCATTGTATTTTTTTGATGAAATGCAGTTGCAGATTGGTTTGCCTGAATTTATTCTTGCAGAAAATGTTTCAGATAAAGGATTCAAGACTATTTTTAACGGGCAGGGAAGCGATGAATTATTCTGCGGTTACAGTGAATTCAAATCTGCTTTACAGAATAAAGGTTATTTAGGGGTTCAAGAGCAGATTTATTATTTTTTGGATGTAATGCATGCAAGAAATTTTTATCGCGAGGAAATGATTTCATCTAAATTTAATTTGAATTTTAATGCTCCTTTGCTTGATTTAGAGTTTGTAAAAAAAGCTGTTGCTTTTTCTGCTGAAAAAAAAATTTATTCGATTTCAGATGAATTAAGAAAACATCCAATAAGAGAATTAGGAAAAGAATTCGGGGTTTCAAAAACAGCTATTGAAAGAAAAAAGAAAGCAATTCAGTATGGAACAGGATTAAATAAATACAGAAAATTAATTTAATTTCTTTAACTGCATGAAATTGAATGAGAAACATTTTCTTTTTTAATTCTGATTAAATTTTGTTTTTCAATGCTTCCAGGGAAAGTCTTTTCACAAGTTAAAGTAAAAGTGATTGTGAGTCCTGAAACAGAAATTTCTGATGCACTGCATTCAATCCCAGTTATTTCATTGCTTTCAATGAGGAAAGAATTTATTGCATTTGAATTCACTATGCAGTTTCCTGTTAATAAATCAAAATTTGAATTTCTTTCAAGCACTTCTTTTATTTCAAAATAATTATTCTGCCATACTGAATTCACTTTATTTATGCTTTGAGCAAATGCTTCTGATTCAGTTAACTGCATTTTTGCCTGTGAAATAAATGCAGTTGAGGCAAGCACTATTACTGCTGCAACTGCAAGCATTGCTGAAAACATTCCTTTATTCATTAATTAATCACTCTGCAAATTATTTCACTTGAATTGCTTCCATTATATTTTATTGTTTCCTCACAAGACATTAAATTTCCATCATCAGTTGAAATTTGTGCTTCAGTTAAAACACTTTGATTAAGTGAAGTTTTATGTATTTTCACTGTTGCTGCATCTAATGCAGTCGGCTGAGAAGCAAGCAATGCATTTGATTCATTTTGTTTTGGATTCATTGAAGTAATTGCTGTTATTAAAACTGATGCAACAATTATTGCTGCAAGTGCGTCAAAAACAAAAGCAAATCCTTTTTTCATGTTTTCCACACCCTGAAAGTAATAACTGAATCAGTTAATGAACTTAAATCAGGATTCAGAGAACCTGCTTGCAGATAAATTCTTGTAATTGAATAAACTGATTTATCTTCTGGTTCAGCTGAAATTCCGTCAAAGTAATTTCTTTTTTCTGTTTGTTTAATTGTGTAAGAGTATTCATCTGGAATCCCTAATTTTGTTTTATTTATTTTTGCTGAAGGAACCCATAATAGATTCATATACACACAGTTCTTTACATTTACTCCATTATATTTGCACGGGCTTGCGCTTGAAATAAATCTGTCTCCTGCAGTCATTGCAACATACTGTAATTCATCTTGATAAAACATTGTGCTTGAATTAAATGAAACTGATTCAATTGAATTAATCACTACTGCTAATGCAAGCAATACTACTCCTGCAGCAATAATAAAATCCAATGAAAAAATTTGTCCTTTATTCATTTATTCAGCTCCATTTTATTTCCACAGTTAAAAGTCAATGGATTTGAAAGCCCGTTTCTTTGAATTGGAGTTGAAGCAGTAATGCTTCCTGCAGTTACTGTAACGCTGTTTCCTGCAACATTTATTTCACAGTCCATTTGAATTCTTTCTCCTGGAACATTTATTTTTGGAATATAATATGATAAAGTATAATCATAATCTTCAATTGTTTCTTTTAATGAAACAATTCTTGCAACTTCCAGTGAAATTTTTTTTGCCTGTGCAGTAATGCTTGCATTTTTCTGCTGTTCTGCAATATCCTGTGTTATTACTGCTAAAGCTGAAATAAGCGATATTGCCACAAGCAAGGCAAAAATAAAATCAAAACTTATTTGTCCTTTATTCATAATGAAATCATATAAGATTTAATTCAATTAAATACTTTTCTAAAAGAGTGTTTTTCCACTCATTTCTTTTGGTTTCTTTAAATTCATTAATTTAAGTATTGTTGGCGCAACATCCTTTAAACCGCCTTTTCTTAAATTCACTTTTTTTCCTATTATAATGAATGGAATTGGATTGCTTGAATGAGCTGGCTTAGGTTTTCCATTAGGATAAAGTTTTTCTTCAGCGCTTCCATGATCTGCAGTTACAACTGAAATATAATTATTTTTTTCTGCTTCATGAATTATTTTACATGTTTCAGAATCAACTGTTTCAACTGCTTTAATTACTGCAGGAATTTTAGCGCTGTGCCCTACTAAATCACAGTTAGCGTAATTGATTAAAATAAAATCAAATTTTTGTTTTCTGATTTCTTTTAACGCAGTTTCAGTTATTTTTTCAGCGCTCATTTTCGGATGCAAATCATATGATTTATCTTTCAGTGAAGGAATTAAAATTCTTGTTTCTCCTTTCAATGGTTTTTCTTTCTGTGAATTAAAGAAATAAGTTACATGCGCGTATTTTTCTGTTTCAGCAATTCTTAACTGCTTTAATTTATTCCTTGCAAGAGTTTCTCCTAAATTGTTTTTTATTTTTTCTTCTTTAAAAGCAAATGAGGCAGGAATTTCTTTTGAATACTGAGTCATTGAAGTAAAATGAATTTTTGGAAACTTATTTCTTTTAAAATAATTAAATTTTTTTGAAGTTAAAGCAAGACTTAATTGTCTTGGCCTATCTGTTCTATAATTAAAAAAAATAACTGAATCTTTTTCTTTTATTATTCCTTTTTCATCAACTATTATTGGTTCAATATAATAATCTGTTTCAGTTCCTTTTTCATATGCATTTTTTACTGCTTTTAATGCATTTTCTTCTTTGATTCCTTTTCCTTCTGTGATTAATTCAAATGCTTTTTTTGTTCTGTTCCAATTATTGTCTCTGTCCATTGCATAAAATCTTCCGCAGACTGAAGCAATTTTTCCTAATTTCAGTTTTTTGCAATTTGATTCAATTTTTTTAATATATTTTTCAGCGCTTTTTTCTGCTACATCTCTTCCGTCAGTTATTGCATGAACAAATACTTTTTTTTGCTTTAATTTTTCTGCCAGTTCAAGCAATGCATTTAAATGATTTAAATGTGAATGCACTCCTTCATCTGAAATCATTCCAATTAAATGAAGTGATGAATTATTTTTTTTAGCATAATTAATTGCTTTAATTAATTCCTTGTTTTTGTAAAAAGATTTATTTTTTATTGCATGATTTATTTTTTCTAATGGTTGTAAAACAATTCTTCCTGCTCCCATAGTAAGATGTCCTACTTCTGAATTTCCTTGAATTCCTTTGCTTAGTCCAACTGCTTCACCTGAAGCATTTATTTGAGTAAAATTCTGGGTTTTCATCCAATTTAAGCAGGGAGTTTTTGCCATTGCAACACAGTTTCCTTTATCTTTTTTTGCTAATCCTAATCCATCCATTACAATCAGAATTACTTTATTCAATTTAATCCCTTTAATTTATTTAATAATTATTTTTTTTAATTCCTTTAGTTTTTCATTCAATTAATTCAAATTCTGTTTTAATTCCTTTTTCATCATATGCTTGAATGCTGTTTAAAGTATAAGGAAAAGCGATTATTAAATGTATTTCTCCTTTTTTTCCAAATGAATTCACATCAGCTTTTGAAGGAAAATTACTTTTTCCCGGATGCGAATGAATGCTTCCCATTATTCTTGAATCAAAAGGCATAAGATATTCTTTAATCATTACAAATGTTTTTCCATACACTGCTGGCGCTAAAATAAATTCATCAACTGTATTTGTTTTTTTATCCCCACCAAGATAAGCAAAAAACTCATTGGGATAAGTATTCCTTGCAGCCAAAAGCAAATCATCTATAACTGATTTTTTTAGTTTAATCATTCAAATAATTATGTTCAAATAAATTAAAATTGTTGGTATTAAGAGAAAAGCCATTAAATTGCTTTTTCTTATTCCAAGGGAAATGCATAAAACTCCTGTTGCGCTTGAAGTAAAGAATAAAATTAATCCGTTAATTCCTGCAAAGAAAAAAGAAAAAACAGTTAAAAGAAAAATAACGGTTAAATTAAGATAAGAGTAATTTATTTTATTCATTGAATTAATTGCTTTTAATGCAAGAAATTCAGTAAGCATTGCAGCAATTCCTAAAACAATTAATGCAATTAAACTTAATTCAATTAATTGCATTAAATCAAGTTCAATTAATTGGCTTATTCCTAAAGCAGTCCCTGTTCTTGTTTTTCCAATTGCATAAAACACTATTAAGCTCATTAACTGTGCTGAAGTATTAATCCCCCCTGAAAAAATCAAGTAATTTTCTGCATTCATTTTAGAAAGCTTTCCTGCAATCAAACTTGATTGTCCTGAAGTTATTGCAGGAAGCAGTGCAGTAAAAAAACCAAATAATGCGCTGAAAGAACTCCATTTAATGCATTCATTTAGTTTAATTTCAGTTGTTTCTTTTTTTTGTTCCTTTATTTTAGGAGGAAATAAAAGTGAATAAAATGCATTGCTTGCTCCAAACAAACCGCTTATTCCAGCCATTAAAGCAAAACCAGTTCCTGCATTAAGTGAAATTACTCCGAGCAATCCGCTTAAAGAAATTATTGTCAAATTCCATTTAATTGAATTTAAATTATTTTTTTCAAAAATCATGAGAAATAAAACAGAAATAAGTATGAACGGAATAACCAAAGGAATTAATTCTTCAAATTTATTCATGAAAAGAAAAAACATTCCTGCAAAGAAAAAACAAATTATTCCTGCAACAAATCCTCCTATTACAGTTAAATGAATTGCTTGTACTCCATTTCCTTCTAAAAAAAATTTGTGTCCTGCTAAAGCAGAAAAAACCGTTTCTTCTTCCGGTGCGCCTAAAAGAATTGAAGGAATTGAATCAACAAATGAATGAGTTAATGCAGCGCTTAAAATAAGCGCGCATGCATTCATTGCAGGAAAACCTGCAAATAAAAAAATTAATAAAACTAAATTATTTGAATGAATTCCTGGAACAAGTCCTGTAAAGCATCCAATAATGCATCCAATTAAAATAAATAAAAGAATTTCAAGCAATTAATTCACTTAAAATAAGTTCAAGTTCTTTTTTGTATTCAGAAACAGTTGCATTGAATGCAATTTGTTTTCCATTAATTATTTTTTCCATT
>JAFGBZ010000061.1 GCA_016932875.1 Candidatus Iainarchaeum sp. | reverse complement strand
GCATTTAGAATTGTATTTGGTTCTGTTTATGTTTTGTTTATTCCTGGTTTTATTATGACTTATCTTTTCTTTAAAGAATTAGATTCTCTTGAGAGAATTGCTTTAGGATTTGCTTTGTCAATATCCGTTATTCCGTTATTAACATTTTATTTGAATTTAATTGGGATGAAGATTAATTCACTAAATGTTTTTATTGAAATTTTTGTTGTGATTGTTCTTTGTCTTGTTTTTTTGAAGTATGATATTGTTGAAAAAGTTAAAAAGAGGTTTAGTCGAAAATGAAAGTTACTGTTATTGGTACTGGTTATGTTGGTTTAGTTGCTGGTACTTGTTTTGCGGATTTAGGAAATAATGTTATCTGCTTAGATGTTGATTCTGAGAAAATTGCTAAATTAAACTCTGGTGTTGTTCCTATTTATGAGCCTGGTTTAGAATCTATGCTTAAAAGAAATATTGCTTCTGGGTCAATTGAATTTACAACTGATAAAAAATATGCAATTTCGTCATCTGATGTTATTTTCATTGCTGTTGGAACTCCAATGGGTCAAAATCATGAAGCGGATTTGCGTTTTGTTAGACAAGTTGCTAAAGATATTGGAACTTATCTTAATGGATATAAAGTAA
Organism: Candidatus Iainarchaeum sp.; assembly: GCA_016932875.1. Lineage (GTDB taxonomy): Archaea > Iainarchaeota > Iainarchaeia > Iainarchaeales > JAFGBZ01 > JAFGBZ01. Next base: position 4,680 of record JAFGBZ010000061.1, on the reverse strand, counting down.
TTGTAAATAAAAGTACTGTTCCAGTTGGAACTGCTGATTTAGTTAAAGAAAAAATTAAGGAGTTCAGTGAAACAGATTTTGATGTTGTTTCAAATCCTGAATTTTTACGTGAAGGAAATGCATTAAATGATTTTTTGAATGGGGACAGAATTGTTGTCGGTGCGGATTCAGAGAAAGCAAAAAAAATAATGAAAGAAGTTTATGAATCATTTGATTCAGAAAAATTTTTCTGTGATGTAAAAAGCGCGGAAATGATTAAATATGCTTCAAACTGTTTTCTTGCAGTAAAAATTTCTTTCATTAATGAAATTGCGAATTTATGCGAGAAAGTGAATGCTGATGTTGAAAACGTTGCTAAAGGAATGGGGCTTGATTCAAGGATTGGAAACAAGTTTTTGAATGCAGGAATTGGTTATGGTGGAAGCTGTTTTCCAAAGGATGTAAAAGCATTAATCAGAACTGCAAATGATTACGGTGTTTCATTGAAAATAATTGAAGCAGCTGAATCAGTTAATGATTCCCAGAAACTTGTTGCAATAAAAAAATTGATTTCTAAATTCGGTTCACTTAATGGAAAAAGAATTGGTTTGCTTGGATTATCATTTAAACCAAATACTGATGATTTACGTGAAGCAACTTCTCTTGTTTTAATTGAAGAACTGCAGAAGCATGGTGCAAAAATAAATGCTTTTGACCCTAGTGCAATGAATGAAACAAAAAAAATGATTAAAGGAAACGGAATTTCATTTAAAGAAAATGCATCAGATGTTTTTGATTCTGCTGATGCTGTTGTATTGGTTACTGAATGGAATGAATTCAATGAAATTAATTTAATTCAAGCAAAAAAATTAATGAAAGGAAATATTTTCATTGATGGAAGAAATATGTTTAATCCAAAAAAAATGAGTGAATTAGGTTTTGATTATTCTTCAATTGGAAGAAAATAATTAAATTAAATATTAAAGGTGTTTTTGAATAAAAGCAATTATTTTAGCCGCAGGCTATGGAACAAGGCTTTATCCTTTAACTTTAAATAAGCCGAAACCGTTGATTGAAGTGAAAGAAAAACTGATTCTTGAATGGATTTTATTTAAATTAAATGAAGTAAAAGCACTTGAAGAAGTATTTATTGTTTCAAATGAAAAATTTTATTCAAATTTTGTTGAATGGAGTGAAAAAAACAAGGAAAAATTTTCTTTTAATTTAATTGTATTAAATGACGGCACTAAATCAAATGAAGACAGACTTGGAGCAGTGGGAGACATTTTTTTTGCAGTAAAAGAAAAAAATATTAATGATGATTTGCTTGTAATCGGCGGAGACAATTTATTTGAATTTTCAGTAAAAGAATTTATTGAATTCAGCAGGAAAAAAAATTCTTCTTCAGTTGCATTAAAATATTTTGAAGACAAAATGCAGTTAGCAAATAAATTTGGAGTAGTTGAAATTAATGAAAACAAAAGAATTATTTCATTTGAAGAAAAACCAGCTAAACCTAAAACAAATTATGCTTCAACTGCATGCTATTATTTTTTAAAAAAAGATTTGCAAATCTTAATTGATTTTATGAATTCAGGTAAATCATTTGATAATTCAGGGGATTTTGTTAAATATTTAAGTGAAAACTCTGAAATGTATGGATTTGAATTTACTGGAAACTGGTTTGATATTGGTTCAATTGAATTATTGGAAAAAGCTAGGCGGGAATTCAATGAGTAAAACAGTTTTAGTTGCAGGCGGAGCAGGATTTATTGGAAGTCATTTATGCGACGCGCTTTTGGCTGAAGAAAACAAAGTTATTTGCATTGATAATCTTGTTACTGGAAGCAGAAAAAACATTGAACATAATTTAAAGAATTCAAATTTTTCTTTTTATTTTTCTGATATAAGCGAACCGCTTTCTTTAAGAGATAAAATTGATGAAATTTATAATTTAGCTTCTCCTGCTTCTCCAATTGATTTTTCTAAAATTCCTTTAAAAATACTTAACGCTAATTCAATTGGTTCTGAAAATCTTTTAGAATTAGCTAAAAAAAATAATGCAAAATATTTGTTTGCTTCAACTTCAGAAGTTTACGGTAATCCGTTAGAGCATCCGCAAAAAGAAACTTATTTTGGCAATGTTAATTGCAATGGAGTGCGTTCATGTTATGATGAATCCAAGCGTTTAGGTGAAACTCTTTGTTTTATTTACAGAAATTATTTTGGAGTTGATGCAAAAATTGCCAGAATATTCAATACTTATGGTGCAAGAATGCGTGAAAATGACGGAAGAGTTACTCCTAATTTTATTATGCAGGCATTAAAAAACAAGCCTTTAACGATTTACGGTACTGGAAACCAGACGCGTTCTTTTTGTTATGTTTCTGATTTGGTTAAAGGATTAATTCTTTTAATGAATTCCCGTTTTTCCGGGCCGATGAATTTAGGCAACCCGCAGGAAATAACTATTGCTGAGTTTGCAAAAAAAGTGATTGAGTTAAGCAAAAGCAGTTCAAAGCTTGAATTAAATCCTTTGCCTAAAGATGATCCTATGAAAAGAAAACCAGATATTTCTCAGGCAATGGAAAAACTTAAATGGGAACCAGTTATTCAGCTTGAAGAAGGATTAATTAAAACAATTGATTATTTTAAGTCAATTTAATGATTTTTATGTCTAATGCTAAACCAATTGCTAAAAATATGTTATTTATTTTCATTACAAATATTTTTCAGAAAATTTTTGCATTTATTTTTGTTGTATTTGTTGCCCGTGTATTAGGCGTTGAACAATTTGGATTGTATTCGGCAGTAACTGCCTTTCCTTTAATGTTTATGACAATAGCTGATCCTGGAATACTTGCTTTTCTTAAAAGAGAAACGGCTGTTTCTGATTTAAATTTCAAAGAAAATTTTTTTCCAGCTCATTCATTAAAAATTATTTTTTCTTTTATTTCAGTTTTAGTCGTTTTTATTGCACTTGTTTTTTTGAATTATTCTTTTGAATTTATTTTTCTTAGTTTAATAGTTTCTGTTTCTCTTGCCCTTGATTCTTATTCAGGATTGTTTAAATCAGTTTTTTTTGCAAAAGAAAAATTTCAGTTTGAATTAATTATTTCAGGCATAACCAAATCTTTATTTGTTTTAGTAGCGGTTTATCTTGTTTTTTTGGGATTTGCTGTTTTTGAAATAATTGTTTTAATGTTAATAATAAGTATTTTGAATCTGTTGATGTGTGTTGCTTTTTTTTGGAAAACTTATTTTTTTCCTTTTTTTTCAATTAATATCGGTTTAATGAAAAAAATTATTTTTTCTTCATTTCTTTTGTTTTTATTATCGTTTATTACTATTTTAAGTCAAAATTTAAATATTTCAATGCTTTCTTTTTTTTATCAATCTAATCTTTATTTTGTGGGTTATTTTGGAGCGGCTTTAAAACTTATTTCAAGCCTTGCTTTAATCACAGTAACTTTCAATACTTCTGTTTTTCCACGCTTTACAAAATTTTTTAATCAAAAAAATGATTCGTTTAAATCAATTTTTTCAAAAAATATTTATTATCAAATTTTTTTAATTGTCCCTATTGCGATAGGCTGTATTTTTTTGTCTGATGAAATAATTGATTTGTTTTTTGGAAAAAGTTTTATTGGTGCCGGATTTATTTTAAAAATTCTTGTAATTCAGACAGTTTTTTATTTTTTTAATGCTGCCTATTTAGTTAGTTTAATTTATTCAAAAAAAGAAAAACAAGCCATTCCTTTTGCAGTTATTTATCTTTTAATTAATTTTATTTTATGCTTTGTTTTAATTCCTTCATTTAATGCGGTTGGTGCGGCAGTGGCATGGCTTTTGGCTGAATATGTTTTGTTAATTTTACTTTTTTCATTGATTAAAAAACATTTTGATGCGCCTAATCCTTTAAATGTAATGCTGAAACCGCTTATTTCTGGGCTGATTATGGCTTTATTTATTTTATTAACTAAAAATTTTATTTCGTTGATTCCCTTAATTGTTTTAAGTGCAGTAGTTTATTTTATTTTTGCAATATTGATTAAAGCAGTCGATTTAAAATTGATTTTAAATTTATTTAAGCGATGATTATTTGATTTCTTCATAAACTTTTTTTGTTTTTTCAGCGCATTTTTGCCATGTGAACTTTCTGCTCCATTCTATTCCTTTCTCTGAATTTTTTAGTGCTTTTTTTGAATCAGTTATTATTTCCAATGCTTTTTCGCTTATTTCTTTCTCATCTATCGGGTTAATTATCTCTATTTCTTTTGGAACTATTTCTTTTAAACTTGTTTTTCTTGAAGAAAGAACAGGTGTTCCACAACTCATTGCTTCCAATGGGCCGAATCCAAACCCTTCTAAAACTGAAGGAAAAATAAACAAATCCGCTGAATTGTAAATATTTGAAAGCATTTCAAGGCTAATTTTACTGAAATAAATTACTTTTTGTTCTAATTTTTTTTCTTTAATTGCTTTTTGTATTTTTTTTGTTTTTTCGCCGACTCTTACAAAAATTGCGTTTTCATTTTCTTTTGAAATTAATTCAAATGCGTTAATTAATGATTCAATATTTTTTCTTTTTTCCTCTGAACCTACATTAAGAATAATTTTTTCTTTTTCACTAAATCCTGTTTTTTTTCTGCATTCATTTTTATTTTTAGGGAAAAAAACGTCTTTATTTATCCCTAAATG
>JAFGBZ010000008.1 GCA_016932875.1 Candidatus Iainarchaeum sp. | reverse complement strand
TACATGAAGAATTATTTACTGAAGTAAAATAATTATTAAAATTTATTTACTAATTACTGGAATTTGCTTATTTGCATTAATTCATCAACAAACATTCCAAGCTCTTCAACTGCATTGTTTTTTTCATCGCTGTAAAGAACAGTCATAAGAAATTCAGCATCGCTTGTTTCAATTTTTACAAGAATTGAATGAATAAACCTTGTAATTGCATTATTGTTTTCATAAATAAGCAGAGTTGAAAGAGAATCAAGAATAAAAACATCTGGTTTATGTTTTTCAATGACTTCACTTACTGCAAGACTTAACTCAATCAATGAATTTGGTGCACTAACCATTATACAGTTATTATAATTCTGTTTCTGTACTTTAAGCACTCTTGAAATTGCATCAATGAAAAAAAATTTTTCTATTGCAATATGATTTTCCTCAAAAGATTTTTCCAGCTGTGCATAAGGATCATTTAAAGTAATATAACAAATTTTACTGTATTTTCTTTCAATTTTCTTCACAAATTCAATAATGCTTTCCCCGTATCTTTGGTTAGGCACAATAAGAATCAAATGCTTTAATTTATCCATAATCTCACTTTAAAGGCAACAGTATTATTAATCTTTAAAGACTATTTATAGATTTGTTTTTTATTATTTACCAACTTGTGTTTTACTATGCTTGAAAAAAAAGTAGCTGAAATCAAACCATTCCGTGGAGGGGACAGACTTCAAAGCGGAATTGCAGGTTTAGATGAACTTCTTGACGGAGGAATTCCTCAAGGAAATTTAGTTGTTTTAAGCGGAGACCCTGGAAGCGGAAAAACCGTTTTCTGCTGGCAGTTTCTTTATGAAGGTGCAACAAAATACAATGAACCAGGAGTATATATCTCTCTTGAAGAAAGTGAATCAACAATAATTGCAGGAGCAAAAGAATTTGGCTGGGATTTACAAAAATTAATAAATGAAAAAAAAATGAAAGTAGTTGTGGTCGAATTATATGATTTTGAACGCTTAAAAAATTTAATTGAAGACACAATCCGTTCAATAAATGCAAAAAGAGTTGTAATTGATCCAGGAGTAATTTTCCGTTTATTTTTTGAAAGAGAACTTGATGCAAGAAAAAGAATTGTTGCACTAGGAAAAATGCTTAAAGAAATTGAATGCACAACAATAATAACCAATGAAATTTCTTTAGATAAACAGTCTTCTCTTTACGGGCTTGAAGAATATGTTGCTGACGGAGTAATTTTACTTTATCACACAAAAATAGGAAGCCATTTCATCAGAAGCATTGGAATACTAAAAATGCGTAACACAAAAATCTCTGAAAAATTAAAACCAATAATAATAAGCAAAACAGGCGTATCAGTTTTGGTTAAATCAGATTTATTCCTTGAAGAACAAAAATAAGTGATTAAATGAAAAAAGAAACAATGGCTGAAGTTCCTGAAAAGAAAAATGAAAAAAACATTGAAGACATTTTTTCAATTGAAAGCAAAATAAAGGCAATGATTCAAAAAGAATTATCTGATGGCTCAAATGAAGGATTGGCAGTTTTAATGCTTATTGCTCCGGAAATTTATCCTGCTGCAAGAGATGCAATGCTTGAACTGGTTTCAACAAAAGACTCCATTTATGTTACTTTAAATAAACCAGTTGAATTTTTGCTTCATTTTATGCAAAAAAATAAGTTAAATGCAGAAAAAATACATTTCATTGATATGATTAGTGCTTTAAGTCTTGAAAAAGAAAACACTTCGCAGACATCATTTCTTAATTCTCCAAATGCATTATCTGAAGCACTTATTGAACTTGATTCTGCTATTTCAAATAAAACAAACACACTAGTACTTGTATTGGATTCAATTTCAACTTTACTGGTTTATAATGATAAAAACAGTGTTGAAAAATTCTTTCACACTCTTGCATCAAAAATAAATCAAAAAAAATCAATCGGATTATTTTTATTTGTTGAATCAGAAGAATACAAAGAAGCAGTGCAAACAATTGAACAGTTCTGCGATAAAGTAGTTAAATTAACTCCAGAACAATAATTTTTTTTATTAATACTTAAAAAAGGATTAAGGTGATAAAAAATGTTTCCAGGCGGAATGAATCCAAAAAACATGCAAAGAATAATGAAACAAATGGGAATTAAATCAGATGAACTTGAAGTAAAAAAAGTAATATTTGAAATGAATTCAAAAAAATTAGTAATTGAAAATCCTCAGGTTACAGCAGTTGAAATGAGCGGACAAAAAACATACACAGTAATGGGCGAAGCAAAAGAAGAAACAAATGAAACAGAAATACCTGAAGAAGATATTGCAATGGTTGCAGAAACAACAGGAAAAACAAAAAAAGAAGCAGAAAACGCATTAAAAGAATCAAACGGCGATATAGCTGAAGCAATTGAAAACTTAAAAAAATAAAAAAATTGAAAAGATATTGAATAATTAATAAAAAATTAAAAAGGAAGAATACATTATTCTTCCATTACTTCTTCTGCCTGAAGATATTCTGCTTTTCCTCTTATTCCATAAAAGTAAATGCTTAAATTTACTTTTTCTCCGATTGTTTTTCCTGGATTAATCATTGCTTCAATTGGAGCAGTTACTTCAAAGCTTTCATCATTTTCATTAACTAATTTATCAACTGAAAACAATGCTTTCTGCATTATCTGCACTTCAAATTCTTTTCCTTCAAGCAAAGCATTTACTGCTTCAGCGATTTCCTTTGAATTAACTGATTCAATATTTATATCAGAATTAATTGAAACAGTTGGTTCAACCAATGAATTAAAATCCATTTCTGCAAGAGAAATTTTTTCTTCAACTGAATTAAGCACTGAATTATATTCAGTTTCAGCATTCACTTGAATAAATACTGTGGCTTTATTTAAATCTGAATCAACATTAATTCCAGTGATTTCATTCAATGAATTATTCAAATCACTGAATTCAGTTTCATTTAATTCATTGAAATAAACTTTAATCATATTTCCCTGTCTTGCAAGAATTGTATTGCTTCCAGTTATTCCTGAAACTGATTTAATTAATTCATTTGTTTTATCATTTCCTTCAAAAAAACTTCTGTTAATTGTTGCAATCAATGCAAGCTCTGGCTTTAATTCATTTAAGTCAAGTTCTTTTTCAAGCATTACTGGAATTGGTTCAGCAGTAATATTTTTTTCTTCAAAAGCAGTTTGTGATGTAACAAGCGAATTAGCTAAACTTACTTCAAGCGAAACAAGAAGCTCATCACCTTCAATTGTTGAAGGAAGCACTAATGCCTGAGTTCTTGTTTCAGCAAATTCATGTTCTTTAATTAAATTCAAATCAGAATTTGAAAGAGTAACAGTTTTAGGCACATTAACTACTGCATTAAGTATTCCTTGCACATTAGTTAATGAAACTGCTTTTGCTTGAATTTCCTGAACAAGTTCTTCAGGATTTTTTCCTGCAGAAAAAGTTATTTCAGCAATATACATCATCCCTGAACTTAAAGAATCTTTTACATCTCCTGCAAAACGAGATGAAATCTGTTTCACTCCATTAACTGATTTTATTTCAGAATCAATTTTGTTTATTTCCATTTCATTTGTATTAGCAGTAATAATAAGGTAATTGAATGTATTGATTACTTTTACTGGAACGCTTTCAGCAGTAAATTTAATTGAATTAGTTGGAACAAATGGTTCCTGAATTTGGTTTTGTGGTTCAGGGTTTCTGTCTTCACTGCTCCAAACCGCAAAACCTACAATAGAACCAATCATTAAAATAACAATAAATAACGCCATTATTTGCTCGCCTTTCATTCAATCCCCTCAAAAAGTATCTTTTTAATTCATGAACAAGAAGCTTTTTAACTCTTTTACTGGAAAAAATCTAGAGTGATTTAATGGCTGAAACAAATTTTGTACTTATAGAGCTTACTGGACGCGAAGCAGATTCAAAAAAAATCTTTGAAACAACAAGCAAGGAACTTGCTGAAAAAGAAGAAATCGCTTCAGAAAACAGGGAATTCAAACCAATATGCGTGTTATTGGGAAACAATGAATTGTTTCCAGTGCTTGAAAAAGCATTAACTGAAATGAAAGAAAATGAATCAAGAAAAATTGAATTAACTCCAGAACAGGCATTTGGAGAAAGAAAAAAAGATTTAGTAAGAGTCATTCCAATAAAACAGTTTAAAGACAATAAAATGAATCCATTTCCAGGATTAATAATTGAAGCAGACGGCTTAAGAGGAAGAGTTCAAACAGTTTCAGGCGGAAGAGTAAGAGTTGACTTTAATAATGATTTAGCAGGAAAAAACATTGAATATGAATTAAAATTAATTAAAAAAGTAACTGACTCAAAAGAAAAAGCAAAGCATTTAACTGAAAAATACTTGCCTATTCCTGAAGTAGACTATAAAATGGAAAAAGAAAAAATAACCATAACTCTGCCTTCAGGATTACCAAAAGAAATTTCTTTTGTTAAAAATGCATTAGAAAAGCAATTAAAAGAAGCAATTCCAGAAATAAAAGAAGTGGAATTCAAAGAAAAAGAAGTGAAAAAAGAAGAAAAAGAATCAAAAGAAAGCAAAGAAACACAAAAAGAAAACAGTTCAAAAGAAAAGAAAAATAATTTAAAATAAACAAACAAATGCAAACCCTTTTCTTTTTAAATTTTTGCTTGGATGATATACTTAACTTATGCCTATTTTTTTGGTGATTTATTGGTCGAAGATGTTAAAACTGGTACAACAACTATTGGATTAAAAGCAGCTAACGCCATTGTTTTGGCTGCAGATCAGCGTGCTTCAATGGGGCATATTGCAATAGATGAAGATGCAGAAAAAATTTATGAAATAACAAAACATGTCGCAGTAACAAATGCAGGAAATGTAGGCGATTCATTAACAATAATTCGTTTTCTCAGAAGCCAGGCAAAATTATATGAACTGGCAAGAGAAGAAAAAATGACTGCAAAAGCAATGTCAACATTTATTTCAAACATTCTTAATGCAAACAGATATTATCCATTTATTGTTCAATTGGTTGTAGGCGGAATGGCTGAAAAACCTGAATTATTTGAAATAACTCCTTTTGGAGGAGTAGTTGAAAAAAACGATTATGCAGTAAGCGGTTCAGGAACAGAACTGGCTTTAAGCACTCTTGATTCACAGTATAAAAAAGGAATGAATGAAAACGAAGCAGCTCTTTTAGCAGTAAAAGCAATCACTGCAGGAAAAAGAAGAGACATTTATTCAGGCGGTAAAAGCATTACAGTAGTAGTAATAGATTCAAGAGGAGTAAGATTCCTGCCAAAAAATGAAGTGGAAAAATTTATTTCAATGGTTTAACTGCCTTAATTAGATGTTGTTCTTAATTTTTATTTTTTGAATTGATTCTCATGGATATAGATTATTTAAAAGAAATAACTGAAACAATAAAAGAAAAACTGCCTCCAGAAACACTTGTAACAAAGGTTTCAATGGAAGGTCCAGAAGTAGCAATTTATACAAAGAATCCAAAAGCATTCTTTGAAAATGAAAACCTGGTTTCATCAATTGCTTCAGAATTAAAGAAAAGAATAAACATCAGAACAGATAAAACTCTTTTAAGCGAAGAAGCAGAAGCAGAAAAAAAAATCAGGCAGATAATTCCTGAAGATGCGCAAATTAAATCAATCCAATTCAGTCAGCCATTCAGTGAAGTGGTAATTGAATCAATTAAACCAGGATTAGTAATAGGAAAAGGCGGACAGACAAGCAAGCAAATTGTATTAGAAACAGGCTGGACTCCAAAAATAATTCGTGCTCCAATAGCAGAATCAAAAATTTTGCAAGGAATAAGATATCATTTTATTAAAAATTCAGCCGAAGTAAAAAAATTCTTGGAAGAAACAGCTCAAAAAATTTACGGCGAAAAACCATCAGAAAACGGCTGGATTAGATTAACTGCTTTAGGCGGCTTCAGAGAAGTAGGAAGAAGCTGTGTTTATGTTGAAACAAAAAAAACAAGAGTGCTGCTTGACTGTGGAATAAATATTGCATCAAAAGAAAATGCTTATCCTTATCTTGAAGCATTAAGGTTTCCATTAAATGAATTAAATGCAGTAATTGTTTCCCACGCACATTTAGATCATTCAGGAATGATTCCATTTTTATTCAAAATGGGTTATACTGGGCCTGTTTACTGCACTGAACCAACAAGAGATTTAATGGCGTTGCTTCAGTTTGATTTAATTGATGTAATGGTAAAAGACGGAAAAGAACCGCCTTACACTGAACGTGACATAAGGGAAATGGTAAAACACTGCATTACAAGAGATTACAGAGAAGTAACAGACATTGCACCAGATATGCGTTTAACATTCCATGATGCAGCACATATTTTAGGAAGCTGTTCAGTGCATTTAAACATGGGACAAGGAGCCCATAATTTAGTTTATTCAGGAGACATAAAATATGGCTTCACTAGATTATTCAATAATGTAGAAATGAAATTTTCAAGATTAGAAACACTTATAATTGAAAGCACTTATGGCGGAAAAACAGATATTCAGCCACAAAGACAGGACACAGAAGAAAAATTCCTTAAAACAATGATTGACGTGCTGAAATCAGGAGGAAATATCTTAATTCCAGTATTTGCAGTAGGGCGTGCACAGGAATTAATGCTTGTAATAGAAAACTTTTACAGAAGAGGTTTTTTACCTGCTGAAACAAAATTATTTGTTGATGGAATGACAAAAGAAGCATCAGCAATTCATACTGCTTACCCAGAATATTTAAGAAAAGCAGTTCAAAAACGTGTTTTACAAAATGATTCACCTTTTACTTCAGACTTATTCCAGACAGCTGATTTCCAAAACAGAGATGAAATAGCAAAAGGAAAATCATCAATAATAATTGCTTCATCAGGAATGCTTACAGGAGGTCCTTCAGTGCATTACTTCCAAGCAATGGCAGAAGACCCTCAAAACGCAATATTCTTTGTAGGATGGCAAGGAGAAGGTTCACTAGGAAGAAAAATACAGAACGGAATAAGTGAATTAACAATAATGGATGAAAAAGGAAAAGCAAAAACCCTTAAAATAAACTTAAAAGTAGAAATATTTGAAGGGTTTTCAGGACATTCAGATAGAAGCCAGTTAGTTAAATTTGTTTCAAGCATGAATCCATTACCAAAAAGAATACTTGTAAATCACGGTGAAAGAACAAAATCATCAGATTTAGCAAAATACTTAAATATGAAATTCCATGTTTCATCAAGTTCACTGAATGATTTGGATTCAGTAAGATTAAGATAAATAAAACCACACAAAAATAAAACAAAAACACTTTTTCCAAAATAAATACATTATAAGTTTAATTATACATCTACATAATGCCCTTTTTTGTGTTTTTTGATCGAACCTAATTTATACATAAAAATTCTAAATATACATAAGAGAAAAGCTCAATTTGAGCTTTTTTTTTGAAAAAAATTGATTTTAAGCTCATATACATAAAAAAAAGCGCGCACGAGGTTTTTCTCATCGAAAAGTATTTAAATAAGTTAGTTTATCCTATTAATGCTGTTAAGCGAGAGTGTATTTTATGTCCTTTAGGTTCTCAAAAAAAGCATCCTCAATAGATTTGCTCGAAGTTCATGCACTTGAATTATGCCGTTTCCTTGAAGAAGGCGGTAAAAGGCCAAATGATTCCTCTCTTGCTTTAAGCTCTAGGTTTAAACGGGGCTAGAAATAGCCCCTCACCCCTCTTTCGCCCGTCACGCAGCGGCGCACTCCGCTGGCACGTGAGAACAATCTTCGCTTTGGCTCGATTGTTCGTAATTAATTCAATAAGGTGTAATTAGTTTTCTCTTTAATTCTTTAATTTTTCGTTTTAATGTTATAATATGATTTTAGTTATTACTGGAACTCCTGGAACAGGAAAAACCGAGATTGCAAAAGAATTAAGCAAAAAGCTTGGATTTAAAGTAATTAATGAAAAAGAATTTGCTTTAACACATAAATTAGGAAAATTAAATAAAGAAAAAGAAATTGAAATTGATGTAAAAAAAATGCAGAAAAAGCTCCTAATTTCATTAAAAAAAGAAAAAAACCAAGTAATTGAAGGGCATTTATTATGTGAAATGAAAATTCCTGCGAATTTATGCGTTGTTCTTCATGCAAATAGCAGTATTCTTGAAAAAAGAATGAAAAAACGCGGTTATTCAGATGAAAAAATTCTTGACAATATCTTTTGTGAAGAAACTGATTACTGTCTTAAAAAAGCAAGCAAAAACTACGTCTACATAACAAACATCGATTCTTCTGGAAAAATTGAAGTTCCTGTTAAAAAAATTTTAAGTGAATTAAAGAAATTAAATTAATTTTTTCTTAACCATTCTCTTTATTTAACTTTTTTTTCATCATTTAGCTGTTGAAACTTTTTTAAGGTGGGATTATGGGGAAAAAATTTGTTTTAATATTTTTTTTATTGCTTTCATTAAGTGTTTTTGCACAGGAAACTGAACTGGTTTTCAGTGATTTAGGTTATTCTGGAATTGTTTTTGATTCATTGAATGAAAGCAAATGCATTGAAATGGATTTCATGTCTGATGTAAATTCATTTCAATTAATTCCTGTTTTCTCTCTTCATTTTGATTTTTTCGGGCAAAAAAACAATACTTCTTTTGCATCAGTTTATCTTAATGATTCTCTTATTAATGAATTTTCTTCTTTTGAACTTGCAAATATTTCTGGTTCAGACACTTCAGTGAATGGCTGGAAAAGAATTTATGTTCCTTCTGATGCAATAAAAAAATCAAATAAACTTAAAATCTGCGCCAAAACGTCAAATTCTTCTCCTAAAATAGAATTTTTTTCTGATTCATTTTTCGGCTGGTATTCTGCTCCTGCAATTGAAAGAGAAAAATCTTTTGAAATGAATCTGCTTGATGAAGCAGTTGCAGGAAAAGACTTAACTGTTTTAATTACTTTAAAAAATTACGGTGCAGTAGAACAAAAAGTTTCAGTTATTTACAGAAAATCAGAACTTGAAAACAGAACTCCTTGGGTTAAATTTGTTTCAGGCAAAAGCACTTTTTCCGGAACAGTTCCTCCATGCAGTGAATGGAATTCTTTTGGCTGTGTTAAACCAGGAGAAGCAACATTTTCTTATTTAATTAGAATTGGAAAAGTAGGAAAACTTTCATTGCTTCCTGCAATTCTTGAATATGAAAACTTTTTTGGAGACAAAATTTCTGGAATTGAATCAAACAGACTTTATTTAGATGTTGTTGCCCCAAAAGTTGAATTAGCGCCAATATTAGTTGTTCCTGATTCAACTCATTTCATTGATTCAGAAATTCCAATAAAATTAATTGTAAAAAACATTGGAGTAGTTGACGCGCCTTCAATTAATCTTTCACTTTTTTCTTCTCCTGAATTAAGTGTTTCAGCAACTTCATTTGAATCATTTGAACTTAAAGCAGCTGAATCAAAAGAATTTGATTTAATCCTGCTTTCATCAGTTGAAGGAATTCATTCAATTGAATGCAATGCATTAATTCCTGATTATCTTCTTTCATTTAACTGCGAGAAAACAATGATTGCATTTGAAAATCCAGGAGTTCCATTAGAATTAATTGCAAGCGCGGTTTTAGCAATAATCGGAATAATTGTATTAATTTACTTTTATTTTAAGAAAAGCATGATTTAAAGGAATTAATCAAATTCCTTTTACTTTTTTTTTCTTTTTAGGTTTTTTGTCTTCTTGTTTTTGCTTCCATTTAAATGCAATCACTCCTACTACTACAAGAATGAAAGGAATTACTGCTATTGGAAAAGCACTTAAATCAATTTCATTTCCTGTTGAAGCTGAAAGCATTGCTGTTTTACTGAAAGCAATTGATTTAATGAATTTTTTTTCTTCTATTGCCTGCTTTGCTTTTTCCAATGCTTCTAAAGCCTTTTCTCCTGATGCCTGCTTTGAAGCAAGATTAAAATAAACCATTGAATCCTGCATTATTTTTTCAACTGAAGAATTCAGTTCAACATAAAGTGAATCAATTTTCTTCATTGAATCAGAATATTTTTCATTAAATTCATTTAATTTAATTAATTTATTTTCATAATCTAGTGCTTCTTCTAATGAAACAATTTCATGAATCAATCCATTTAATTCTTTTACTGGAATTTCTTTAAATTCTTTTTCAATTGATTCAATTCTTTCTTTAGTTGTAGGAGCAACATAATCAATCAAATCCTTTACTTTATCAAATTCATTCATTAATTCTTTTAATTCAGAAATTTTTTCAGGAATTAAATTTATTTTTTTTGCAGTTTCCATTATTTTTGGCTTTACTTTATTTATTTCACTTTGTATTTCCTGCAATAAATTCTCTTCCAGTTCTTTTTCTTTTTCATTCATTTTCTGCAACACTTGCTCTGCGCTTCCAAGCTTTCCTTCTGTAATCGCTGAAGAAAATTCTTCTTCTAACGCACTTAATTCTTTTTTTTCAGCGCTCAACCTTCTTTCAAGTCCTAAAGAAGCTGCTTTTTCAACTGCTGAATTTGCTTTTCCAGTTATTTCGTTTTTTCTTTCAATGAATGAATCTTTTTCAAGAGAAGAAGGCAGTTCAATTAATTTTCCTGAAAAGCTTTTAATTAATGAAAGAGCCAAATCAATATTTCCTAATGATTTTGCTTCATCTGCCTGCAAGAGCAGTGCGCGCATTTCAGAATATTTTTCCTGCAATGAAATGCTTTCGTTTTCTTCAAGTAAAGCAATTTCTTCTGAAAGTCTTTCTTCTGCATTCAAGCGCAAAAGCATGAATTCTGCTTCTTTTTCTTTTTCTTCATTGCTTTTTTTTATTATTTCATTTGCTTCTTTTTCTAGTTTAGTGAATTCAGTTATATTTTTCTTTGAAGTAGTGAATACTGCTTCAAGGGCATTTATTTTTTCAAGAAGTTCAGCAGTTTCTTGTTTATCTAAAATAAGCAGTTCTTCTTTTAATTCATTGAATTTATTTTCCCAGAATTCTTTTTCCTGTGAAGTTTTTACAATTAAAGTAAATTCTCTTTTTTCTTTTGCTTGAAGATTTTTAACTGAAATAATTGTTTTCATGTTTTCAGTTTTAACTGAAATGTTTTTTTCATTTTCAATAAACTGTGATACAATTGAATTATTTGAAGGAAGCAAAGGCATTAATTCAATTAAATCAATTTTCTCTGAAAGCAGGTTTTCAATTTTAAACTTGTAAGTGTATTCTTTTTCTGTTTCAGTTTCATCTTTTAATTCAGAAAGCTCAAAAACAGTTTTAATCGGATTAAAAAAAGAATAAAACACTTCAATTTTATCCTTATTTTCAGACTGTGAAAGATAAAAAGAAAGTTTTTCCTCTGTTTTTTCAAATTCAATTAATTTGCTGTTTCTCAGAATGCTTATCTCTGAACTGTTATTTGGTATTATTGTTTCAATCTGAAGCAGGCTTATTTTCTGCGATGCATTTACTGTAATTGTTTTCATAAAAAGTGCTTTATTTTGGGTTATTGAAATTAGTTTTTCTGTTTCAGTTAAAGTTGCAGGCATAATTAATGAATTGATTTCAAGAATTGTTTCTCGTTCAGGAAGCGAAATAAAATAAATAATAATTTTTTCTTTTTCAAATTCAGCAGTGCAATCTGCAGAAGAATAAATCAGTTCAGCGTTTTCTGCGCTGAATTTGAGTTCAACTGAAATTTTTTCTTCAAAAGCATTTGAAGGATTAAATAACTTTATTTTTGTAACTGAATTTATTTTTTCTCCTGCTTTTACTGCTTCATTAAGCCCTGTTTCAATTAATGCATTTCGTTCAATAAATAAAACAAGTTCTTCTTTAAGAATTTTTTCAGCATTTTCTGTTTCTTTAATGATTTCTTCAGTTAAATTTGATTTTTTAAGAAATTCAGTTATTTTGCTTTCTTTTTTGAATTCAGAGTAAAATTCAAGCTTTTTTTCTAATCCATAACTGTTTTTAGCAGAAGGAATTAATTTCAATGATAAAACAATTTCTTCAAATTCAGTCAGGTTTTCTTCAAATTCAATGAATTCTTTTGAGCCAAACACTGCTTTAATCATGTTTTCCTTTAATCCAATGCATTCCTGAAGCGATTCATAATTGTTTTCCTTTAAAACCAGTTTTTCAAAAGCAAACCTGAAATCACTTAAAATTTTACTTGAAATCATTTCGCGGAGCAATAAAACACATTCTTTGCTTTCAAGAACACTGTTTTCAATAAATAGTTCTTCATTGTTTTCAGCGCTTCTGAATTCAATAAATTTATTGATTATTTTAGGGCATAATTCAAGTTTTTTTTCTTCTGATGATTTTTCAAATAATGCAATATTGAATTTTACTGCTGAAGCAACTGCTTCAATTTCATTTGAAGAAAACTGATTGAATGCATAAATTATTTCCTTTATTTCAGATACTCTGCTTTCGCATAAAAAATAAATTGAATTTTTTTCTTCATTGCTGAAATAATCTATTTCTTTGCTGATTTTTTCTGTTTCATCATAAATTTTTTTTGCTGTTGCATATTCCTGTCCTAAAGATATTTTTTCAGTTGATTTTTCAATTTTAAATTCATTCAGTTCAAGCTTAATTTCATTTATTTTTTTCATTTCATTTTCTTTGAATGAAGAAAGTGAAAAATCAGTTTCACTTGTTTTTACAATCACTTCCCCTGAATTTGATGCGAGTTCTTGAAGCACTTCAGAAGTGAATTCATCGAAACTGAAAGAAATATTTTTCAGGGTTTCCTCTGAGGCATTTATCTTTTTTTCTGATAAATTAATCATTTCCTGTATTTTTTTTTCAAATTCTTTTTTGGTTTCATTAATTTCTTTTATAATTGAAATAAATTTCATTGCAACAGAGCTATTTTGCGCTGAAACAAACCCGTCAATTGCTTCAACTGCTTTCTGGGCGCTAATTCCTTTCATTACAGCAACCGAATCATGCAGAATCATTCCTTCAATAGATAAATTTACTTTTTCTATTGTAATTTCAGCAATAAGCGGAACAAAAAATTCCTTGAACGGGATTTTTTTCTTTAATTCTGGAAAAAATTTTTCAATAAGTTCAGCAACAGAAATTTTAAACGAATCAATAAAATCCACTTCCTTTATTTCAAGAAAACTCTTGAATTCTTTAACTCGTGAAAGATAAGAAGCATAATATAAATCAGAACCAAATTTCAGTTCAGGATGTCCTGCTTGGTTAATATTTTCAATTACTTTTGAATGTGTTCTGAACAAAGCAGTTTCTCTTGCAAGGTTAATATCCTGTTCTTTAAGTTCAGCGTCAATTAATGAAAGAATAATTATTGATTCTTTTGTACTCGAATCAATTTCTTTAAACAGCTGATTTATGTTATTGCTTAACTCATTTGCATTTTTAGCAGTTGAAGAAAATTCTTTTCCTTTAACACATGAAGAATAAATTTCTTTAAGATTTTTTTTTGCTTCAGAAAAATAAAACCATGATTTTGCGGTGTGAAAAAGATATTTGTCTGTTTCCCATGAAATATTTGTGCTCAAAAACTCAGTTTCAAGACTAAATGCAGTTTTAACTTTTTTAAGGCAGTCTTCAGAGCTGCTGCAGTCAGGAACAGAATTAGAATAAAAAGAAGAATAATTAATGCATGCAAGCCTTTCAGCCTCGCTTTGTTCAGAACAAGCGCAGAAAAACAACAAAAACAAGATTAAGACAAACAACGAAAATTTATTCATATCTTAATCTCAGAAGCGCAAATTATTTAAATTATTACGTTGATAAACGTATTAGTTGATTTAAATAAGTTTAAAATATGAATTAATATGATTTAGTATGTAAAAGTATGTAAGGTGATTTTTTTGTATGAAAGTATTACTATAATGGGTGAAAGAGGACAAATAACAATTCCTAAATCAATTCGTGAAATAGCGGGTTTAAATCCAAAAGATAAACTAATTGTTAAAATAGAAGAAAAAAAAATAGTTGTTGAAAAACCGCAAAAAGAAAAAGAGGAATTAATCAAGGAATATTTTGAAAAATATTCTTGGCTGGAAAAAGAAGTTGATGAAGAGTGGAAGCATGCAAGCAAAGAAGCTGACGTGGTTTTAGATGATTGTTGAACGCGGAGACATTGTTTTAGTTAATTTGGAACCTGTTTTTGGTTCAGAGCAAGGAAAAATACGGCCTTGTTTAGTTGTTCAAAACAATATTTTGAATAAATTAAGTTCAATAACTACTGTTGTTCCTTTAACTTCAAAAATTCCTGAAAAAGAATATCCTACAATTGTTATTGTTTCTTCTTTGGATTCTGAGCTGAAAGAAAAAAGCACAATATTGTGCACACAATTAAGGGCAATTTCTGTTAAAGACAGAGTTATTAAAAAAATAGGAAAACTTTCAAATGAATCAATGCATCGAGTTGATATAGCAATAAAAACAACTCTTGCGCTTGATTAATATCAATCCATAATTTTTTATTCTTCTTTTCCTTATTTATTCTTGGTTTTTATGTGCAGTGTTTTTTCTAAATTAAAGCTTAAAATTCATGGGCTTTTTTACTCTAATAAGATAGCTAAATTTGAATCACAAAAAAAACAAATTGAGGATGAACTGCGTTTAGGCGAAAAAAAGTTTTTCAAGCGTGAGATTTCGCAAGAAGCATTTCAGTTGCTTAATTCTGAAAATCAGCGTAAATTAATTGAAATTAATGCAGAAATTGCTTTACTTAATGCAAAAATGAAACTGGAGAAACTAAAACCTCAGGAATCAATGAAATTTACTGGAAAAAGAAAAGATAAATTTTATGAACTTTTAAATGAAAAAGATGCTTTAATGCATTCATTCAATGAAGCAAAAAAAAAGTTTTTCACCCGCAAAATAGATGAAAAAACCTACAAAGAAATTCTTAATTCAAATCAGAAAAAACTTGTAAGACTTGAATCAAGAATTGATTCAGTTTACATTGAACAGGCAAGAGAAATAATTGTTAAAGCTGAAAAAAAGATTTCAATGAATGAATCAAAAAAAGAAAGAATAAAAACAAGGGAAATATCTGATGATTTAATGCTTCAGATTCGTAAAGGAGAATTTGATTAACTTTTAGTGATTTAATTGAATTTAATTGAAGGAAAAAAACTTGTTAAACTTGCAAGAAAATCCATTGAATATTTTTTTAATCACAGAAAATTATTTGAATCAACTGAAAAAAGTTCAGATGAATTCGGAGGAGCATTTGTTACAATCAATGCATTTCCTGAAAAAGAACTAAGAGGATGCATTGGTTATACTCAGCCGATTTATCCTTTAAACGAATTAATTATTCATGCAGCATTTAACGCATGCTTTCAGGATCCAAGATTTCCTTCTTTAATTGAAGAAGAGCTTGAAAAAATAGTTTTTGAGGTTTCAGTTTTAACTGCTCCGCAGGAATTCAAATGCAAAAAAGAAGAGCTTTTAAAAAAAATAATTATTGGTAAACACGGGTTAATTGTTTCAGATTCAATGCATTCAGGTTTACTGCTTCCGCAGGTTGCAACAGAATATAAAATTGATTCAAAAACATTTCTTGAATGGACTTGTGAAAAAGCAGGATTAAATAAAAATGCATGGAAAGAAAAAAACATTAAAATCGAATTCTTTGAAGCAGAAATATTCAAAGAAATAAAACCAAAAGGAGAAATAATTAAAAAATAATTCATTTCCCGCAGGAATTAGGATCAATATTTACTTTTTTTAAGCAGTCGCTTAAAGCACTTACTTGTTCATCAAGCAATGAATTGGTTGATTTCAAGGAATTCATTTCTGAAACTGAATCCTTATTTAATTCAGGTTCGATGAATACATGCATTAAATAACCGCCGATAACAACTCCTATCAATAAAGCCAGTGCAATCAATGTAAATTTATTTGAAAAAAAACTTTTTTTTGCTTCAGCCAATAAACCACCTTATAAACTTCATTCAATCAAGTATTTAATTCTTGTTTTTCAATTTTATAATTTATTCTTTTATTTCAATTTCATAAATAACTTCATTGTTTTCTTCGTTTTTTTCTTCCACGTCATTAGTATAATCTGCAATTCCTTTAAGTCTTTTAATTCCCGGGGTTTTTAAAAATTCAGGATTTTTTATTGTGGTTAAAGGATAAGCCATTCTTCCGTTTGCAAGAAATCTGGTTAATTCAATATAAGGGCCGTCCTTAAATGAAGCAATTTCCTGATTATTATCTATATCAATTAATTTAATTACAATTGAATTATCATTCAATGAAATTGGTACAGGAGAAGAATTAGTTACAACAAAAGTAAATTCAGCTCTTTCATCGCCTGCTTTTGAATTTGATTTCAATATAAGAGTTTTAGCAACCAAATCAGGTAAAGCACCCATATAACCAGAATCATCAGAACCATTTTCTTCTTCATTATTAATTTCATTTTCTTCTGGATTATTTTCATTTTCATTTAATTCAGTATTTTCAATTACTGTTTCATTATTTTCTTCTGTATTTTCATTAATTGTATTTTCCGGCAAAATATCTTCCGGATTTTCAATCACATTTTCTAAATTTTCAGCATTATTAACCTCATTAATTGTATTGTTATTTGATTCATTGCCTGAATTAACGCATCCAAAAAAAATTAAAAAAATTAAACCCAGAAAAAATATTTTTTTATACATCTTTAATTTATTTAAACGACAGAAATAAAAAACGCTTCATTTTTTATAAAAAAATCTGAAAAAAATAGTAAAAAAATCCAGTTCAAAACAGCAAATAACCCAAAAATACTCGTATACATAACTGATTTTGGTGTTTTTTCACCTTATAGTAGTATTAAATTCATTATTTTATGTATATTAAAAAGCAATATTTATAAACTAGTTAACCTTTTTATGTTAGAGAAATAATATTTTTTGAGGGATGACGGAATGTATAAGTACACAATTGCAAGACAGTTGGCTACTAAAAGAGTAATCACTAACAGGGGAGACGAAATAGGACGCCTTTCTGACCTGTTAATAGCTGAATCCAGCGGAGACATTGAAGCTTTACTGGTTGAAGTTGACAGGGACAGTAAGTTTGCTAAAACAGTCCATTCAAAAGACAGACTTGTTAAGATTCCTTACTCTGCAGTAACTGCTGTAAGCGACGTATTCATTGTCGATGAAAGAGAAATTGAAGAAGTAAAAGAATAATTACAGTTATTTCTGCTTCTTTTTTTTCCAATAAGTTAAACGGAAGACTAATTATTTTCTTCTTTTTATTGCTTAGTCTGAAGACTAATTTTTATATTTCAGACTAATTTTTATGTTTCAACTACTGTTAATTAGTTTTTATATTTCAATTTTTTATATTTCTTCAATTTATATTTCAATTTCAACTTCTTTTTTCTTTAAATCAATTGATTTAATCATTGAAGCTGTTTTGTTTCCTTTTTCGCCTGCTTCTTTGAATGTTTGCATGATTTCTTTTTCTCTTAATCCTTTTTTTACTGCTGAATTAATTGCATTGATTATTTCCTCTATTTCAGTGTAATTCTGGTAAATCATTTCAGCTTTTTCCTGATTTTTCTTTATTTCTTCCAAGAATTTATCTTTTGCCTGCATTTGCTGTTTAATGCTTGCTTCAATTTTATTCAGTGATTTTTGTTTTTCTTTTTTTTCTGTTTCAAGTTTTGGATTTCCTTCTAATTCATTTCTGTATAATTCATCTAAAGCAGAATTAATTGATTCAATTTCTTTTTGTTCTTTTTTAATGGTTTTTAATTCAAAAGGGTAAACTTTTCCTTCAATTAATTTAGGTGAAAGTTTTTTTTCATTTATTTCATGAAGTTCAATGATTTTTTCAGCAAGCTTTTTTGCATTCAGTTCTTGTTTTCCTGCTTTATTTTTTTGAACTGAATTTAATGCTTCTTTTATTATTAATGGAACTGCATTTATTTCATCAATTAATGCTTTTTCAGGATTAGTTGATTCAATTATTTTTTTTATTTCTTCAGCTGAAACATTTAATGGGTTTATTTTTGTTTTTTCTCTTTCAGGAAACATTAATCCTTTTTTCATTTTTCTTTTCTCTGATTTAAATTGTTTTTTGAATGCCTGCACAATGTTTTGCTTGTCAGTAAGAATTACATTTGATTCAGGAAAAAATTCGCATATTAAATTAAAGTCTTCAAATTCAATTTTAATAGTTCTTTCATATTCCGGCTGAGTGATTTCATTAATTCTTTTATTGAATAAAATTTTTTTTGCATAACCTTCAAAACCACTTGAATTCTGTGAAGCAGGAAAACTATATTGAGTTATGAATGCAGCATTATTAGCAATAATTAAATCCTTTGAACCTTTTTTTGTATGAACTTTGATTTTAATAAATCCATTATCTAAACGCTGAAGTTTATTAATAAAACCTAATTTCAATTCCTCATTAAGGAAATTCACCTGATAAGCCAAAGCAATATTAGTTAATTCCATGTTATAACCTTCTTGCATATCTTCTTTGAAATTTTTTCCATCCTGTTTTCTTTTTGACTGTGCTTGATTTTTTTGATTCAATTAATTGAAGTCCATCAGAAGTAAGTTCAATTAAATTTATTTCTTCTCCATTTTCAGTTCTTGTAACTATATCTTTTACTATTCCTTTTAATTTAAGTGTTTCATAATATTTTCTTCCTTCAGGAGTAAAATTATTTGTCTGTTTAGGCATGACTTTTGGAGGGAGTGCAAGAAAATCCACTGGACTTATTCCAGTTAATTTTTTGAATTCATCTCTTATTTTTTTATCTATTTCTTTGTTTCCATAAATCATTTTTCCTGAATACACATCATTTCTGTTTTCAAGAAGCATGAATGAAAGAAGCTTTATTTGTCTTCCATTTTTATAAATTATTGATACAAATTTACCATTTGGCGGAAGCACTTCCCTGGTATGAGTAAAATGCTCTGAAGTTACTTTAATTATCTTATTTTTTACTGCCGAAGGAAGCTGGGCATAAGAACTAACCAAAAAAAATTTTCCCGCCATAATAGTATTTATTGTCTTTAATTCCCTTTATTAAACTTTTTAAGGAAAAACAAGTATATGCACCCTTCAAAGAAAATCATTGCAAAAGATGGTGTTTTAGCTGGAAAAACAATTGTTTTGGCTTTAACTGGTTCAGTTGCAGTGTATAAATCAATTGATTTAATTAGGGAATTAATGAGGTTAGGAGCACAGGTTAAAGTAATTATGAGTAAAAATGCAGAGCATTTGATTTCAAAGGAATTAATTCATTTTGCTTGTGGAGAAATGCCTTTAACTTTTATTTCCGGCGCAGTAGAACATGTAACTTTAATGGGTTTAAACGGCGAAGCAGATGCATTAATTATTTGTCCTTGCACTGCTTCAACTATTTCAAAAATTGCTTCAGGTTTTGATGACGGAATTGTAACAACTTTTGCTTTAACTGGTTTAGGTGCAAAAAAACCTTTAATTATTGTTCCAGCAATGCATGAAGCAATGAAAGAAAATCCTTTTGTTAAAGAAAACACTGAAAAACTCTTGAAGGAAGGAGTTCAATTTATTTCTCCAAAAATGGAAGACAATAAAGCAAAATTTCCTGACTTAACGGAAATAATTTTAGGTTTAAGAAAATCTTTAACTCCACAGAAATTAAAAAAAAAACTTTTAATAATAAGCGGTGCATCAAAAGAAAAAATTGATTCAATTAGAGTAATAACAAATAATGCTTCAGGCAAAACAGGAGAACTAATTTCAGAGAATGCATTTATTCGCGGAGCAGAAGTAACTTTAATCACTTCATCTGAATATAAGTCAAATTCATTTAAAATAATTAAATCAAATTCATTTGATGAATTCTTTGATTTAACTTTAAAGGAATTAAATGAAGCCAAAAAATCAATTCCTTTTGATGCAGTAATTGTTCCTGCGGCATTAAATGATTTTAAAGTAAAAAATCCAGATAAAAATTTAAATAAAAAAATTTCTTCTGAAAAAGAAATTTCATTGAATTTAATTCCTAATAAAAAATTAATTCAGGAAATAAAATCAAAGCATCCAAATATTTTTTTGTGTTCCTTTAAAGCTGAATCAGGAAAATCAATAAAAGAACTTGAATTACTTGGAAAAAAACTTTTAAAAGAAAAAAAACCTGATTTAATTGTTTTAAATGATTCTAGTGCATTTGGCTCATTAGAAAATGAAGTTGTATTTGTTTCAAAAAAAAATTCAATTCAATTTAAAGGAAAAAAAGAATTGCTTGCAGAAAAATTAATTGAATTAATTGAAAAAGAAATAATTTAATTAAAAAAATAAATTGAATTATTTTGTTTGTTTTGCATATCTTCCACGTTGTGAGGTAGGGATAGGCTTGCTTCTTGCTCTGTTGATTATTTTTGCTTTAATTGGTTTGCTTGTTGTTTCAATTCCTTTTCCTGTCGGATGTTTAACAAAAAAACTGAAACTGTCTTTAAATTTTCTAATTATTTCGCGATGAAAAGGTTTTCCCATTTTATTCACTTTTTTCAGTTATATTGTATAATATATTATGTTGTTCTTTCTTTTTAAATTTATTTTTTTAGTACTTCTAATCCTGGCAGTTTTTCTCCTGCTAAATAAGATAAAAGGGCTTTTCCTGCTAAGCTTAAATGATTAAAGTCTTGAGGCATTAATCCGAAATTCATTAATGCTTTTTCTGTGTCTCCGCCGCCAATAATTGAAAAAGTTCTTGAAAATGCAATGCATTCAAGGATTTTTTTTGTTCCTAAAGCAAACCCGTTTCTTTCAAACATTCCCATTGGGCCGTTAAATATTGTTAATTTTGATTCTTTAATCACTTTTTTATATTTTTCAATTGTTTCCCATCCAATATCATAAATCATTAATTCACTTGGTAAATTCTTTATTTTTATTTCAGTTCTTTTGCAGTTATTGTTTTCAGCACCTAAATCAATTGGTAAAACAATTTTGTCGCTGAATTTTTCTAAAATTGATTTTGCTTTTGAATTAAATTCATTGAATCCTTTTTCTTCCAAGAATTTGTCTTTTGCTCCGAATTTTATTCCTTTTGCTTTAAGAAAAACTTCTCCTAATACTCCGCCGACAATTATTTTATTTGCATAATTTTTAATTAAAGTTTTTTCAATTATTTTAAGTGAATCTTTTACTTTTGCTCCGCCTAAAACAAGTGTTTTCGAATCCTTTATTTCATTTAATTTGCTTAATGCATCTAAATCTCTTTGAAGCACTGGTCCGACATAAGAATGCATGCAGCAGCTTAATCCTACAACGCTTGCATGGCTTCTATGGCAGACGCTTAAAGCATCCTGAACAAAAATCGAATTAGGAATTGAAGTAAGTTTTTTAATAAATCCTGTTTTTGCATGTTCTTCAGGAGTTAATTCTTTTCCTTCTTCTGCAAGAAAACGAGTATTATCTAAAAGAATTATTTCTCCGTTTTTCATTTCCTTTATTTTTTTAACATAATCTTCATTCCATTTCACAAATTTAACTGGCTTATCAATTAATTTTTTAATTAATTTACTGTGTCTTTGCAAGTCAACAAAATCATCTCTGCCTTCTCTTCCCTGATGGCTTAAAACAACTGTTTTAGCGTCTTCTTCGCTTAAAAAATAAATTGTTTTTGCATGCTCTCTAATGCGGGAGCTTAAAGCAACTCTGCCTGCAATAATTGTGCTGTTTAAATCACATCTTAAAAAAACAGTTTTTCCTTTTAACTTAGCTGAATAAATCGAATTCATTTTTTCCTGCACAAAATCACTTAAAAAAAATTAAAAAACACCTTAAAGAATAAGGTGTATTAATTTTAATTAATTATCCTTCTTTGTACTAATATGATTAATCTTTCAAATTCAGGGCTTCCTATTTCATTAAATAAATTGCTTGAATTTGATGGACAAAGCATGCAAAAAGTGATTCCTGATATTAGGACAATCCAGCAAATGAAGCCTGTTTTAATGAATTCTGAAGCAAATTCTCCTGCAAACTGTTATTTCATGTACAGGGACACCCACTCAAAAGAACATAAAGAAAAAATCCATTCTTCTGGTTTAAGATTTGATTTAACTTTAATTCCTTCAGCTAAAATAGGAAATGAATTCAATAAAACTTTTGGGCATTTTCATCCAAAAAATCCTGCAGGCGTGCATTATCCTGAAATTTATGAAGTAATTCATGGAAAAGCATTGTATTTATTGCAGTCAATTGATTCAAAAAAATTCATTGCTGTTACCTGTTTGGAAGGAGAAAAAATAATTATTCCTCCTGGATTTGGGCATGTAACAATTAATCCTTCAAATGAAACATTAGTAATGGCTAACTGGATTGAAGCAACATTTAAATCAGATTATGGCAATTTTAAAGAAAAACATGGTGCAATGTATTATTTCACTGAAAAAGGATTTGAAAAAAATAAAAATTATTCTTCTCATGTGGAAATAACTGAATGCAAACCAAAAGAATTTCCTGAATTAGGAATTACAACTGAACCAATGTATTTACTTGGAACAAAAAAACCTGAAGTATTTGATTATTTAATTCATCCAGAAAAATTTGAAAAAGAATTCAAGGAATATTTGAAATTGCTGTTAAAGTAATTTTTTGTTAATTAACTGAATTTGATTTTTTTTACTGCATCAATCATTCTTTGAGAATATCCTGCTTCATTATCATACCATGAAAGAACTTTAATCATTTTTCCTGAAACCATTGTGCTTTGAGCATCAAAAATGCTTGAATGCTTGTTTCCAATCACATCGCTTGAAACAATTGGTTTTTCAGTGTATTCAAGAATTCCTTTTAAGTTTCCTTCTGATGCTTTTTTCATTGCTTTATTTATTTCTTCAATTGTTGTTTGTTTTTCTGATTCAAAAACCAAATCAACTAATGAACCGTCTGCAACAGGAACTCTTACTGCTATTCCGTTTAATTTTCCTTTTAATTCAGGAATTACTTTTCCAATAGCTTTTGCTGCACCAGTGCTTGTAGGAATAATGTTTGTTGCAGCATTTCTTGCTCTGCGTAAATCTTTATGACTTCCGTCTAAAATTCTTTGATCATTAGTATAAGCATGAATTGTTGTCATAAATCCGTTTTTTATTCCAAAATTTTCATGCAATACTTTTGCTATTGGAGCCAAACAATTTGTTGTGCATGAAGCATTATCAATTACTTTTGAACCGTCAGTTAATGCTTTTTCATTTACTCCTAATACTATTGAAGGAATTTTTTCATCTTTTGCAGGAGCACTTAACAAAACTTTTTTTGCCCCTGCATTTAAATGCTTTTCACAGTCAGCATATGTTTTGAATGCTCCAGTACTTTCAACAACCACATCAATATCTAATTTTTTCCAAGGTAATTTTGTTGGATCACGTTCATTTATAACCAGTGTTTCTTTTCCATTAACTGAAAATCCTTTTTCTGTTGCTTCAATTTTTTTATTTAATTTTCCATGCACTGAATCAAATTCAAGAAAGTGTGCTGCAGCCTGATTTCCATGAGAAAAAGTTACTGCAACCAATTCAATTTCTTTTTCTTCCAATGCCTGTCTGAAAACAATTCTTCCAATTCTGCCAAAACCATTTATTGCAACTCTAATCATTTAGGATTCCCCCTAGCGTTTATTCAACTTTAATTTTTTTGGTTTTTTCTTTTTGTTTAAGCATATATTCTGCAA
This sequence comes from Candidatus Iainarchaeum sp., assembly GCA_016932875.1. GTDB lineage: Archaea > Iainarchaeota > Iainarchaeia > Iainarchaeales > JAFGBZ01 > JAFGBZ01. Next base: position 12,262 of record JAFGBZ010000008.1, on the reverse strand, counting down.
GCATTTCAGCAGCAACTTCAATCAAAACCAATGCAAATGCAATTCCTATTCCGAATAAAACTTTTACTGCAATTGGTGCAATGAAAAGCATTCCTGCAATCATTGAAATTCCTGTTAACTGCAGTTTTATTTCTCTTGTGCTTCCTTTTTTCATGCGTGATTTAAGCTGTTTATATGCTGTTCTTGCAGAATAAACACTTAATGCGATTAATATAATGAATAATACCCAGTCCAGCAGTGTTTTTCCTGCAGTTATGTCAATGAACTGATTCATAACAAGACTTATTTGTTCTATTGTTGTTAATGAATCAAATCTTGAATTATAAAAACTCACATCTTTTCTTTTAATTATAAATGCATGTGTTCCTTTTTCCTGCACTACAAAAAATGCCTGTCCTTTTTCATTTGTTTCAATTTTCACTGTTTTTCCGCTTGGGGAAATAATTGTTACTGTTGCATTAACCACTGGTTTTCCGTCTTTTGTTTTAAGGTTAATTAACTGCACATCTCCTATTTCAAGTTCTTTTCTGTATCCTACATTTATTGCTTCTATTTCAAAGTTTCCTTCAAAGGTTTCAAATCCTTCTTTTTCTGCTTTAAGATTATGTGTTCCGCCTTCAAGCAAAGTAAACTGAATTACACCTTTTTCATCTGAAACAAGATTTATTTTTTTTCCGCTTGGATAAGTTATTTCGCAATTTGCATCAGAAACAAGTTCTCTGAATAAATCTCTTAATCTTATTTCTCTTATATCTCCTAAAAAATAAGTTTCATTGTAATTGTAATTCACATCAAACTGGTTTAATCTTACCCAAAGTGTTGTGTTAAGAATATTATCTGATTCATTGCTTTCACTTATTTGGTTAAGAATATCAACTTCAATTTTAACTGTTTTTCTTCCTGGTTCAATTCCTGAAAAAAGTTCTTCTTCAAATTCTTTGCTTTCATTTATTTTAAGAGAATTAATTGTTTCTTCTCTTATTTTTTCTTTTTCAAATAATGTTTTGAATTTGAATGAATTTGCATCTTCTCCTCCTGAATTTCCTATTGCATAACTTAAAGTAAAATATTTTCCAATTAAAACAAATTCAGGCAAGGAAGTTATTCTTGGATAAAGCTGGGGCAAAATTGCACAGCCTTCATCAATGAAGCCGTCTGCATCATTATCAATATTATCCCAGCAAATTTCTTCGCATGAAATCATTCCAACCAAAAGATAATCCCATCTTGGAGAAAGGTACAATGTATCTGTATTTTCTTCTGATTTTGCTCTTACTCTTGAAAAAGTAATTAATTCATTTTCAAAAGGCCCTAAACTTCCTGTAAAAGTTGTTTCATTTCCTGTTAAAGTCAGTGTTTCAACATAATTTTTATTGAAAAAATTATATTCAATTTTAACCCAGTCAATTTCATTTCCTGCGAAAACCTTTACTTCAAAATCCAGATAATATTTCTTTTCTGTTTCATTTAATCTTGCTTTTATTGTTGCACTTTCAATTAAATCCGGAGCAGGAACACATGAAGGATCCTGAGGATAAAGTTCACAGAAACTTGGTGCATCAGGTTCACTTATTTCAAGGAAAAATCCAATCCCTATGATAGTTCCATCATAATCAGAAAAACTGTAATAACTTGTCGCATCTTCAGGGATGCTTATTCCTAAATATTGATTCTGTGAAACATTAAAGTATTCAAGGCGTGTTGTTCCATTTCCATTATCATAATAAACATCCAGTTTTCCTATAGTTGCATCATCATCATAAAGATGGCTTACATAAACATCGCTATGTTCAGAGTCAGTGAATTTTAACTGAATTGAACTTTGTCCTTCTCCTTGTAAAAATATTTTATTTTCTTTTTTAGTTTCCTTTAAATTTCCTTGAACAATACATTCTCCTTCACTGCATCGCCCATAAGGGCAAACCTGCAGGAACATTCTTTGTACATCGCCTGCAGTAATTGCTCCGTCATCTATTGCTGAAGCATAATCTTCAATGTTTCTGCATTCAGGATTTAGTTCAAAATTAAGAATATAATTCCATAAGCATTCTACATCCATGCATGTGAATAATCCGTCTCCATCAACATCTGGATTTTGAGAATAATTACAGAAAGGATTTACTGCCATTAAATTAAATATTTTTTTTCCTAAATTGAATTCATATATTTTTGCCTGCGAATCAGTTGCTCTTATTTTAGAAGTAATAATTTTTTCTCCAGTTAAATTATCAAGAATTCCTGAATAAATATTTGGTCCGCCTGTTAATTCAAGAGACTGATTCTGCAGTGAACCTTCAATAGAGTAAATCCATTCAACATTATCTAATGAATGATTTTCATTTACATCTGCTTCAATCAATAATTGGTATCTTCCATTTTCTTCATCATAAACACTTGGAGTAATCCATGCATCTTGTATTACAGTAATGCTTGGAATTACTGGCGGAGTTGAAGGAATTCCGCTTATCGGAATAAGAAAACCAAGTCCTATTTCTGTTCCGTCATCATCCATAAAATTATAGTAAGCGGTTTCTTCTTCAGTTATTCCTAAAAGTTCCTGTCCTTCAGTCACATTTGTGAATGAATGTTCAGTTGTTCCTTGCGCATTTATAATAAACACATCAACAAAAGCAATTGAATTATCATTATCATAAACATGAGTTGCTTCAATAATGCTTGATTCATTTATCTGAAGCGTTAACTGTGAAGCAGCAGAACAATTAAGCGCCAAAAAAAGAATGAAAATAAATGCAAATATTTTTTTATTCATTTAAGCGCCTCCATATTCGCAGTATCCTTCATTAAATCTATGTCCAACCTGAAGGAAATTAAATGAAATTGAATTAATTCTGTAATAATGCATTAATGAAAGGAAGCTTGGTTCATTTGTAGTAGGATAATATTGCCCATTAAACCAGCGTACAAATGTATCTGCACCCATTTCATAACTTTCAGGCATATAACTGTAACAGTTTGTGCTTTCATCAATTATTTCTGAATCATAGCTTGAATAATAATCCATATTTGTTTCGCTTGCTTCAAGGATAAATGCGCCTTTATTTTCAGACTGCATTTCCTGTAATTTAAATATATATGCAATGTTTTCTCCCCAGCGATTATCTAAAGTTAATTCTTCAATGTTTATTGGATTTAAATCTGCTTCAAATTCATATTCTCTTGAATTTTTATTTACTGTTTCTGCCACAGTAGCCCAAAGATATTCATTATTAATAAATTCATCATAAGAGTAAAGACTGTTTTCATCAATAATTTGCATATTGAAAATATATTGGTTATTTGTTTCATCCAGTTCAGTTACTTCTTCATCTTCATCAATAACTATTCTTGCAAAATAATTTCCTGCATAATCAAATTCAGAAAGTTCAAATTCAACTGCAACACTGTTTCTTGCATTAATTCCGATTGATGAAAGCTCAATTATTTTTTCTTCAGGCATATTTTCTGAACTTAAATAAACTCTTGTGTTAAAGCTTCCGCTTTCTTTTGAACCAATATTATTAATATTCCCTGAAAGAATTATTTCTTGATTTATAATTCCTGTTATTGTGTTATCTGTTTCTGGCTCAAATTCTAAATCAGGAAGCGCTTCCTGATAAATAAGCAAGGAATTATTATCTCCTTCATTTGATTCAACAATTATATTTTCATAATCTATTCCAAAAAAGAAAATTGTTTCTCCTGGATCTCCTGCAAATAATGCAGTATTTTCTTTTTCTTCTTCAAGAATAATTGTTTTAATTCCTGTTTTAGGAGTTATTTCTCCTTGCCCTGTTGAAAAAGTATAATTGTAATTAAACTGTAATGTGCTGTTTTTACCCATTGAATTAACTGTATAATAAGTCATATTTTCTCCAATATTATTAACTGAAACCCCTATTTTGAAAGGAGTTGTTATTTCAGCATCCTTATTAATAATTGTGAATGGAGTGCTTACTACATCGCTTCCTGCAAGCAGTACAGGCATTGCTGAAAAAGTTAAATTTGAAAGCAATCCAAATCTTGCAGTAGCAGTTGATTCATTATTTAATTCATTTACTTCAATTATTTCTTCATCTGCATCAACTATTGCAGTAAATAAAACTTCTTTTTCATTCCATTTACTCATTTTGGTATTCTTTGAACTATAAACAAATTCAAATGAAATATTTCTTTGCTCTCCTGAATTAAGCGAATTAATTGTTTCTGAAGTCATTTCAACTGAATTAAATTCATCCCATAATTTTACTGTAAACGGAGTAGTGATATTTTCTGAACCTGAATTTATTGCAATAATGCTGAACAATATTCTGTTTCCTTCAACAAAATGTTGTGAACCAGGATTATCTATGTTTGTGATAAAAAATCCGATGCTTAAATCTTTTTCAAGAGTCTGAATTGAATTACATTCACTTGAAGCATAACAATTAGCAGTATCGCTTGCGCCTCCAATATATCCAGTGCAAACCCATTCACAGCACAGTAAAGGCCCAATACATGTTTGATTTCCTGGGATGCATTCAATTCCACCTAATTCAGCACAAGTTTGAGTTGAAGTTCCTCCTGTATTTTCAATGCTAAATGAAACTGAATCAGTTCCTTCATTTAATGCAGTATCAACAACTTTTACTTCAACAGTATAACTTGTTCCAGTAGTTAATTCAGTGAATTCATAACTTGAATTTGTTCCATTATTAATCCATGAACCTGAATTAATTCTCACTTCATAATAATCTATTGGATTTCCTGCAGGAGTTCCTTCATAGGTTACTGTAACACTTGAAGTTCCTGAAGTATAAGAAGCGCCATCTGTTGGATTAGTAATATTGACTACAGGGCTTCCGCTAGCGATTAAAACATAATCAATTGGATCTGTTTCTTCATTTCCTGCATTATCTACTGCCCAGTATTTTATCGCCCAATTTCCATCTTCAGTTATTTGAATTCCTTCTCCATTCCAGTCCATTACAGAACTGTAATTTACATCATTGCTTGAATCATTATCTAGCTGGTATTTAACATAATTGCAGTCACTATAATCAGCTAAATCATTAACATCACTGCAAGTTAAACTCACATTTGCATCAGTATTCTGCCAGCCTGAATTTGCATCACTTGAACTATTTGGAGTTGTTTTATCAACTAATATATATGCTCTGTTAGGAATTGCTGAAGCATTTTCGCTGTTACCTGCAGCATCAGTTGCATTAAAATCAATTGCATAATTTCCATCGCTTTGGAAATCAATTCCTGTTGCTTCATAATCCATCCATGAACTCCAGCTTATTGCTTCAGTTGCATCTAAATCAATTCTGTATTTTAAAGCATAATTATTTGAATCTTCAATAACACTAATTCCTAAATTGAAATCAGTTTTCTGCCAGCCTGAATTTGCATCACTTGAACTTATTGGACGAGTTCCATCAAAGTAAACAGAAGTATCAGTTGAATTAAAATCATATAAATAACTGCTGTCAATTGCTTTATTTAAATTCAAATCAACATAATAATTTCCATCAGCAATACTGCTTATATCCCATTCAACTGAATGATTTGTATTTTCTGCTTCTCTTGTAAGAACAGTATCTCCTAAATAATTTTCTTTTGCTCCCTTTGTTTCAGAATAATATTTTTTTGCAAGATAAGTTGAAGTCACATAATAAGGATCAGTTACAGTGAAATTAATATCAACAACAGAATTATTTATTGTTGAAATATAAGTGCTTTTAGGATAATTAACTGTAATTACTGGCTGGCTTGCATAAATAAATTCTTTTTCTGCAATCCTTGTATTTCCTGCTCTATCTTTAAATTTAGTGTAAAGAGTTTTGGTTCCATACTCTGAATTGCAGTCAACTGCAGAGTTTGCACTTAAATCAAATGATTTTTCAGTTGAATAATTTTCCCATGAAGTGAAAGAATCATTCCAATTATAAACTGATAAATTGATATCAACAATTGAACCTTCTTCAGCAGTCAGGAAAATCAAATCATTTAATCCATCATTATTTAAATCAGAAACAAAAAAACTTCGTAATCTTTTGTTTGTGCTTATATTAAAATCATTTTCCCAAGTGCTTCCTTTCCATGAATAAACAATTATTTTTTTTAAATCAATATTCATTACAAGAATATCATTATTTGAATCATTATCAATATCTGCAACAAACAATTCTCCTTCAGTAATTTCAAAACCATTAATATTGTAATCATTTTCCCAAGTGCTTCCATTCCATTCAAACAATCTGATTGTTTTTCCTTCCAGAGAACTTAAAACAATTATTTCATTTTTTGAATCATTATCAGCATCAGCAACAATTACATCCATTGCGCTTGCTTCAAACGCTTGATCAATTTCAATTCTGTGTTCTGCAATCCATTCATTATCATCCCATTCATATAAATCAATAGAATGAGGTACTTCATCTATAGTATGCATGAATAATACTTCATTTCTTCCATCATTATCTGCATCAGCAATATATCCGTTTGTGAGATCGGCTTCGCCTCCTAGGGTATATCCTCCAAGCCAAGAACCGCTTGGTCCATAACCCCAGTTTCCATTAAACCATGGAAGAATGTCTCCTGGGTTATAAAGTATATCATTTGTTCCTTCATTATCTGCATCATCAATGAATATTTCATATGTTATACTTTCAGTAAATGAGGAAGTGTAATCTTGTACAATCACATATGCTTCTTCTAATGAATTCCATTGGAATACAAGAATTCTTTCATCATCAACAGAAGAAACAGTTATGTCATTTCTTCCATCATTATCTGAATCGCTTACAAATATTTTTTTGATTGTACTTAATGCATAATCTTCTCCTAATTCTGCATTAAAATCATTAACCCAGCCAGAGCCATAATTATTGTAAATTCTTATATAAGAGTAAGGCGAACCATCATATCTTTCACAGTAATAACCTACAATAATTTCTTTTTCTTCATCCTCATCCACATTATCAGCAAACAGAGAAAAGTAATTGCATCCATCATTTGATTCATCAGAATAATCAATGATTGCATCCATTGTTTTTTCAAGTGCAGAATTATTTGAACAAGAAAACTGCATTTCACTGCAATTGCTTCCTGAATCAGAACAATTTAATGCAAGAGGAAGAACTGAAGTAGTTATTACATTAGGATTATACTCACTTGTGAAAGCTAGATTTGCTGTTTCCGGAATAGTGTTATCAATCATAAAACTTGAACTTGTTTCTGTACTGCTTGCTCCACTTGAAGAATTAATATCTACTTGTATTGTATAATTATTGTCTGCATATAATACAGTATCAATATTCAAATCAATTCCATCAAAAATAGTGTTTTTAAATGAACAAGTGTTAGTTGTTGCATTATTATTATCTAAATCAATGCAGTAAGCAGTTGAATCTAAATTAACATCTTTGTATAAAACTAAAGGACTTCCAATATAAGGAAATGATTCAATTAAATAAATTGATGCGTTTAAATCATATTCTCCTGCTTTTACATTGAAATCAATTGAATGATGATTGCTCCAGTAATCTCCTGAAACAGGTGAAATAATATTAACATCAATTCCTTCAACTAATTCAATTGAATCGCTTGTAATAAATTCATTTCCAACTAAATCACTATATTTAACATAAATTGTTTTAGTCCCATATCCTGTTGAACAGCCTACATTTTCATAATCAGCTAAATCAAATAATTTTGAACTATTGTAAGCTTCCCATTCAGTATAACCTGAATCCCAGTATCTTAATGAAAGTGTATTTGAAGCTTGAATTGATGCAACTAAATCATTGTATCCATCATTATTTATGTCTCCTGAAAAAACATGCTGTGAACCATTTGATGCTGAAATTTGTTCAGTAATATTAAATCCGTTTCCATTCCAGTCCAAAATATAATAATAATCATTTGTATCAGAACGGTTTGCTAAAAGAATTTCGTTATTTAAATCATTATCTGCATCAAAAACAAATGCAAAACGTATTTGAGCAGAATCAGTAAATCCTATTTTCTGAACTGCGCCCCAGTCTTCTCCATTCCAGTCAAACATTTGCAGTGTTTCAGGTTTATAAAAGCTTGAAACAGCTATTACATCATTGTCTCCATCGTTATCTGCATCGCCTACAGTTACATAATGTGTATACTGATCTGTTGTAAGTGTTTTAACTGTATCAAATCCTGAACCATTCCATCTTTTGATTAAAACACTTCCATCCCAATAACCTTGAGCTAAAAGAATTTCATTTCTTCCATCATTATCTGCATCAGCAATAACAACTTCATAAGGAATACTTGTTGCAGGAACAGAGCTTACATCCCAGTTATTTCCGTTCCATTGAAAGAAATCCATTGTGTTATCTCCATAATTAGAAGTAATCATGTCATTATCTCCATCGTTATCTATATCTCCTATTGCAATACTGCTTGGTTGTTTGCCTAAACCAATAATTGTTTCAAATGATTTCCAAGTAGGGCCTTTAACTATGTAAACCCATCCCGGAACTCCGCGTCCGACAACAGCAATATCTTTATAACCATCATTATCAACATCACCTACTTCTAAAGAAAAAGTTGAATCAATTGTTTCTATTGGTAAAATTATTGCATCATTAAAACTTTCAGTAACTTCATTCCAAATATAAATATATACTGCATGACTCGTTGTTGAAAGCGCAACTAAATCATTATCTCCATCATTATCTAAATCAACAGATTTAGGGCTGGCAGACACCTTAATTGAATCCTTTAATTCAATTTCATCGCTCCAACCTGCATTATTATCACAAGAAAAACTCATTTCATTATAACCGCTATCTGGTAAAGTCATATCGCGATAATTTAAACTTAAATTTAAATCAGTTGAAGTAGTTACACTATTTCCTGAATTAATTGAAATAGTTGAATTTCTTGGCGGACTTTTATCTATTGCAAAAGTATTGCTTGTAAATGTTGCATTTGAACCATTTGAAGCATTAATATCAATTTGAATATAATTTGAGGTAGTTGGGTTTGCAATGAATGAATTGAAATCAACATTTAAATCAATTCCATTCCATTTAGTATCAATAAAACTGCATGTATTTACAGTTGAATTATCATTATCTAAATCAACACAATAATAAGTTGAATCAAGATTTACATCTTTATATAACGTATAAGTTTGTTGAGGGATGCTTGCAGCAATATAATAAATACTTGCATTTAAATCATAATTATCTTCAATTCTTACATTAAAATCAATTGAATGGGTTTCTCCTTTAATATATTCTTCAGTTGGAAAAATAAAATTCAAATCAGGAATAGATTCAACATATTCAATTGAATCGCTTGCAATAACAGTATTTCCTGCCCTGTCTTTATATTTCACATAAACTGTTTTAACTCCATAATCTGAATTACAGTCAGCTCCAGATTGAGAAGTTAAATTAAATGATTTTGAAGAAGAATAATTTTCCAAAGAAGTGAAGTTAGTGTTCCAGTTAAATATGCTTATTTGATTTGTAATTGAATTATTTCCTATTAAAATTTTGTTTAATCCATCATTATTTATATCGCCAACAAATATTGTTGTGGGTGCTCCTGTTGTTAAATTATAGTCATTTATGTAGTTGCCTTCAGTCCAGCTAAATATGCTTATTAAATTAGATGTTTCATTTTTTGCCAAAATTTCGTTATCTCCATCATTATCTATATCGCCAACAAATACGTTTCTTCCTTGTTCAACATTTAAATTAAAATCATTTATCCATGTGCTTCCATTCCAATTATATATAACTATTGCTCCAACTGAACCAGCATTAGCTGTAAGTATTTCATTTTCTCCATCATTATCTGCATCTCCAACGAAAAGTCTTACACCTCCATTATAATTATTTAAATTATAGTCGTTTATGTAGTTGCTTCCATTCCAATTATATATTCCTACTGTGTCGCCAGCCCAGTTAACTACTATTATTTCATTTTCTCCATCATTATCTGCATCTTCAATAAATGTTTGCATTGGATTGTTTTTTGTTGCTAAATTATAATCGTTTACATATTGGTTTTCAATTGCTTCTTCATCCCAATTATATATACTGACTGAGTTAGATCCAAAGTTTGCTACAATTATTTCGTTATCTCCATCATTGTCTGCGTCACCAACAAATACACCCGTAGGGCTTCCTTGAGTTACTATATTATAGTCGTTTATGTAGTTGCTTCCATTCCAATTGTATAAACTTATTGAATTAGAATCATAATTTGTTACTAATAATTCATTTTCTCCATCATTATCTGAATCTTCAATAAATAAATCTTGAGGCATTTCTTGTGTAATTAAATTAAAGTCGTTTGTCCATGTGCTTCCATTCCAGTTGAATATGCTTATTGTATTCAAATTTTGATTTGCGCTTATTATTTCGTTTTCTGAATCATTATCTGGGTCTCCGACAAAAATTCCTATTGCACCGCCTTGCCCAGTTCCTAAATTAAAATCATTTACCCATTCAGCATTATTCGAACAGCTGAACTGCATTTCACTGCATCCACTTGCAGCATCTGAACAGCTTAATTCTAATTGAACTATTGGATTAGTTGTTGTTTCAGCTCCTGAATTTATTTCAATTAATGCAGTGCTTGGAGCAGTGTTATCAATCATAAAGCTTTCGCTTGAAGTAAAATAATTGTAATCATATTGTGTTACTGCATTAATGTCAACAACATAATTTCCGTCAGGAAATAAAGAAGTATCAATATTCAAATCAATTCCATTAAATAAAGTGTCAATGAATTTACAGTTATTAGGTGTAATCCAGTTTGCATCAGCATCAAAACAATAATTTTTTCCAACTAAATTTAAATCTGAAACCAAAGGATAATTTAAATCTCCGGGATTTTGTGAAAGCCAAATTGAAACAATTGTTTCCAGTTCTTCTGAATGTGCTGCATTAAAATCAATTGAATGCTTTCCTGAAATATATGTTCCTGAAACAGGCCAGGAAATATTTACATCTCCAGGAGTAATTGAATTTCCTTTACTGTAATCAATTCTTACTTCCTGTAAAAAAGGAGTTGTTTCTTTTAATACATTAGTGTCATCAGTTCTGAAAAAAGCTTTATATTGGAAGTACCTGTTTGCATCAAATGCATTTAAATCCCATGTGCTTACATTTGAATCAGTGAAATAAGTTGAAGCAGTTCCGTCAGGGCCTAAAAAAGCAGGGGAATCAGAACAATCACTTAAAGCACATGATTGCACCTGCAAATTCAAATCCATTATCCCGCGCTTATAATGATTTAAAATTTCAGTAGGAGTTAAAATTCTGGTAAAATAAGTTAATTCATCTATGTTTCCTTCAAAAAAATTTGTAAAGTTTCCATTTGAATTTAATGCTCCAACAGAAGCATTTGCTGAAGGATTTCCTACTAAAATTGCAAAGTTTCCTGCAGGGCTTCCATTAATGTAATAACTCAATTTTGAACTAATTGAATTATAAGTTACTGCGACATGAGTCCATCCTGTTCCAAAAGTTCCAGTAGATACTGTTCCTGCATCAGCACCGGTTGCAAAACCTAATTTTCTTGTTCCTTTTATTGTGCTGATATAAAAATTCAAATAAGTTACAGGAAACAGCCAAATCTCATCAGTGCATCCTTCAACTGAACTTAAACTGAAAATTGTTTGTGTTGCAGAAGTAGAACTTGTTTTAATCCAAGCAGAAATTGTAAATGCGCTGGTTGTTAACTCTGCAGGGGCTAATTTGCAGACATAATCTCTTCCATCAAAAGTATATGCATTGCTTCCAAGAATGCAATCAGAAGTAACTTCTGCGCCATAAACTGCTCCATCATTTCTTGTTCCTGATGAATCAGAACATTCGCCTTCTGAAAAATCCATATGATACAAAAGTTTATTGTTAGCCATTGAAATTTCATAATCGCTTCCTGCTGAATTAGGCAACGGTTCTTTTGAACGATTTCTTTCATCAAAAACAATACTATTCCAAATTGTTCCTGGAGTGTCTGAATCAAACACTTTTGAAGTAAATGTTCCGTTAGAATAATATGCTCCGCCTGTTAATGCAAGATTTACATCAGTTGCACCTGCAGTTGTATTAGAAACAGTTCCTTCACTGAAATAAGAAGCATTGCTTGAATCAGTGAAAGTCAGTGCAGAACAAAAAGGAAGAATTAAAAAAATTGAAATAAATAGCACAGCATACTTTAAATTAAAATTAATTTTCAAACCCATCTCTTCCCTTAATTAATTTGTTGTTGAGTT
>JAFGBZ010000060.1 GCA_016932875.1 Candidatus Iainarchaeum sp. | reverse complement strand
ATTAATTATCTTTCAGGAGAGTATACTCAATTAGAAGTAAGATATGTTTATGCAAAAATTTGGTTTGATAAAGAAACAGGAATGATTGGAAAAAAAGGAAAAATGGCTCGCATTATTTACATGACTAATGTTGGAACAATTCCTGATGAATCAAAAATAAAAGTTAAAATCGGAAACCAGTTAATCGGAACACTTGATGAAGGATTCTTAGAAAAATTAAGCAAAGGAGATGTATTTGTTTTAGGCGGAGAAAAATATGAATTCCGTTACACGCAAGGAATGACTGCTTTTGTTAAAACTGCGGAAAAACGCCCTCCAACAGTTCCTTCATGGGTTTCAGAATCACTTCCATTAAGCTTTGAATTAGGTTTAAGCATTCAGAGATTCAGAAAATTAATGAATGAAAAATTCCTTGAAAAAAAATCTGAAAAAGAAATAACTGAATTCATTGAACATTATTTAGGAATTAAAGGAAACACAAGCAAAGCAGTTTACAGTTATTTTAATGAACAATTTAATTATTTAGGAATACCTCATTTAAACAAATTAATTATAGAACAATACAAATTAATGGAAAACAATTATTTGATTTTCCATTCAGTTTACGGACGCAGAGTAAATGATGCTTTAAGCAGAACAATAGCATATATACTTTCAAAACTTATACATAAAGATTTGGAATTAAGCATGAATGATAATGGATTTATTATTTCAGGAAAAGGAAAACTTCCAATAGAGAATGCATTAAATTATTTGAAATCAAATGATTTGCGAAAAATATGCGAATTAGCAATTGAAAATTCTGAATTATTGAACAGGCGTTTCAGGCACTGCGCTACACGTTCTTTAATGATTCTGCGTTCATATAAAGGAAAAAGAAAAACTGCAGGAAGACAGCAAATGAGTTCAAGGTTATTGATTTCAGCAGTTAAAAGAATTTCAAATAATTTTTCAATTTTAAGGGAAGCCCGCAGAGAAGTATTAGAAGAAGTAATGGATATTTCTAATGCAGTAAAAGTTGTTCAGGGAATTGAAGAAAAAAAAATTAAATTCGTTTTAAAGCAAAGCATGCTTCCAAGCCCTTTTGCATTCAATTTATTCCTTCAGGGAAGAATGGATTTAATGAAAATGGAAGACAGATTGAGTTTTATAAAAAGAATGCATGAAGAAATAATTCAAAAAATTGAAAACAAATAAAGTATGTATGAAATTAAATGAAATATAAGTGAAATGGTTTATGAAATTAAATGATTCTTTTGAATTACTTGGATTAGCGCTTTATGCTGTAAAGGATAACACTTTGATTATTTCTGATTTGCATTTAGGTTTTGAAGAAGCAATGAATTCAGACGGTGTGTTTATTCCAAGATTTAATTTCAATGAAATAAAGGAAAGAATAGAAGAAATTTTTTCTGATAAAAAGAATTTTAATAAAATAATTATTGCAGGAGATTTAAAGCATGAATTTGGGAATATTTCCTCGCAGGAATGGAATGAAGTAACTGAAATGCTTTCATTTCTTGAAATGCATTCTGATGAAGTGATTTTAATTAAAGGAAATCATGATTCTATTTTAGGCCCTATTGCGTTAAGAAAAAAAGTGAAATTAGAATCTGAAGGGGTTTTTCTTGAAAAAAGCAAAGCATTTGTAATGCATGGAGATAAACTAATTGAAAATGAATTCACAGAAAAAGCTGAAACATTAATTATCGGGCATGAACATGCTGCTGTTTCTTTTTCTGACGGATTAAAATCAGAAAAATTCAAGTGCTTTTTGAAAGGAAAATTCAATGAAAAAGAATTAATTGTATTGCCTTCAATGTGCATGGTTTTCATTGGAACTGATGTAAAAAAAGAGAAATTATTAAGTCTGTTTCTGAAAAAGAATAATTCAGAATTTGAAATTTACGCAGTTGAAGATAAAGCTTATTTTATGGGAAAAACAAAGCTAAACAACCATTAAATATTACTTTAAACTATTTTTTTATATGAATAATCCAAACGAAGTTACTGATTCAAAGAGATTTAAAGAAATAATTAATGGAATTGAAGAAGCAGTAATTCTTTCTTATTTAGATGGAACAATTTTTTTCACAAATAAATCCTGTGAACCTGTTTTTGGCTTGACTGAAAAAGATTTAATTGGAAAAAAAGTAAGCTCGCTTTCAGATGAAAAAACACTGCAGGTAATTGAATCGCGTGCGCTTAAAGGAAGCAGCGGCTCAAAATTTGAGTATTCAATAAATAAAAAAGGTGAAACAAAATGGGTTTCACATTCATGGAATATTTTAGGCGTAAACCATGAACAGATTATTGTGAACATAATAAGGGATATTACTTCACAGGTTTTAATTCATGAAAAATTAAAGGAAAGCGAAGAAAAATACAGAAAAATTTTTGATTTAAGCCCTGAAGTAATAATTTTAATTAATAATAAAGGAAAAGTTCTTGAAATAAATAAAAGAACAGAAGAATGGATTGGTTATGCGCCTGAAGAAATTATCGGTAAAAGCATTCTTTCACTTGAATTTATTCCAATGGAATCAAAAACATTAATTCTTGAAAATTTTGGAAAAAGAATTCTTGGAAAAGAAGTTGAACCATATGAAATTGAATTTATTACAAAAAATAAGGAAAGAAAAATCGGAAGAATAAATGGAACTACAATTAAAGATGAAAAATTTAACACAATCCATGATTTGGTAATGATTTCAGATGTAACTGAAATAAAGAAAAAAGAAGAAGAATTAAGAAAAACAAAGGAAATTTATGAAAATGTTTTTGAGAATGCAAATGATTTAATTCAGAGATGCGATGAAAAAGGAAATTTGATTGAAGTGAATTCAAAATGGAGTGAAGTTTTAGGTTATTCAAAAGAAGAAGCAAAAAAAATGAATTTAATGCAGATAATTGAAAAACCACATGTAAATGAATGCATGAATAAATTCAGTGAAGTAATGAAAGGAAAAAAAGTTTCAGGAATTAAAACTGTTTTTATTTCAAAAAAAGGAAAAAAAATTGAACTGGAAGTAAATGCTGCTCCTTTGTATGACAGAAATAAAAAAATAATTTCAACTTTAGGAATATTTAGGGAAATAAACCAAGAAAAAGAAAAGAAATTCAAATTATTTTGAATTTTAAATTTAGTTTTTTTCCTAATCAATTAGATAAGGATTTATAAACCAAGAATCAAATATAAGTAAAACAAATAGTTTTTGTTAGAGGTGAAATTAAATGGATTCAAAAAAATTCCTTCAGATTATGGGAATGGCTTTTGTTTTAGTGTTTGTAATTGGAATGGTTGCTTTAACTATTTCTCCAGGCACTTCAGCAGACGTTATCCCAAATGAAGAAAGTAAAGAGTTAAGAACAATAAGTGTTTCTGCCACAAACGAGGTTTCAGCTAAACCAAATAAGGTTGAAGTTTATTTCTCGGTTGAAACAAATGCAAACAACGCGAAAACCAGCCAAAGCAATAACGCTGAAATAAGCGCTAAAGTAATTGAAGCGCTTAAAGCAATAGGAATAAAAGAAACTGAAATTGAAACAACCGGTTATTATTTAAATGAAAACTGGGAATGGAACGGACAGAAAAGTATCAGAAGCGGATACAAAACAACTCATTCACTGAAAGTTTCAGTAATGGATACAGGAAAAGCAGGAGACATAATTGATTCAGCAGTTCAAGCTGGAGCAACAAGTGTTTCAAACATTGTTTTTACTGTAGATAATGATACAATGGAAAAATTAAGAATTCAAGCACTTGAAATGGCTGCAGGAAAAGCAACAGAAAAAGCTCAAGCAATGGCTAAAGGATTAGGAGTTCAATTAGGCGTTGTACAAAATGCAAGCGAAAACTCATCTTATTACATGCCTGTAAACAGAGTTTATTCAATGGATTCAATGGTAAAAGCTGAATCAGTAGGAGCTTCAACTGATATAATGGCAGGAGAAATTAAAGTAAGCGCAACAGTTTCAGCAGTTTACTTAATTAAATAATTCAATTTAAGCAAATAAAATAAATTGAATTAACAAACAAAGCCTGAAGAAATTCAGGCTTTCCTCCCTTTTATTTTTTGCAATTATTTTTAATCCTTATCTCATTAAATTAAAGTTGAATGAAGAAAAGAGATTTAACTGAAGGAAGTATTGCAAAAAACTTGTTTTTTTTAGCAGGCCCAATTGTTTTAGGAATGTTTTTGCAGTCTGCTTACAATATTATTGACACAATTTTTATCGGAATGCTTGGAGCAAATGAATTAGCTGCTGTTTCAATTACTTTTCCTGTTGTATTTATTTTTATTGCATTAGCAAGCGGTTTAAGCACTGGAACAACAATAATTGTTTCTCAAAGCATTGGAGCAAAAAAATTAAATAAAGCATCAAATGCAGCAGAACACGCTCTTTTTATTTCATTTTTTATTGGAATAATTATTGCAATTTTAGGAATTCTTTTTTCTGAACCAGTGTTTTTATTCATGGGCGCTACTCCTGAAGTGCTTCCATTAACCATTCAATATTCTCAGTTAATTTTTATTGGATTTATTTTCATGTTCACTGGATTTATTGCTCAAGGAATACTGCAAGCAGAAGGCGATTCCAGTACTCCATTAAAAATCAATATTGTTTCAGTTCTGCTTAATGTTGTTTTAGATGCAGTACTAATTTTTGGATTATTTGGTTTTCCTGCTTTAGGAATTACTGGTGCTGCTTTAGCCACAGTGATTTCAAGAATTATTGCCACTGGATTAGTTTTATTGTTTTTAATTAAAGGAAAAGCCCAGACAAAAATTTCTTTGAATCCAAAACTGTTTAAAATGGATTTCAAGTTAATAAAAAAACTTTTTGTGTTAGGAACTCCTGCTTCACTTGGAAATGTGCTTAATTCAATTGGAATGATTTTATTAATGTCATTAATTGGAGTTTATGGTGCTTTTGCTATTGCAGCATACGGAATTGGAATAAGAATTGATTCAGTTGCAAGAATGCCTATAATTGGTTTAATGAGCGGAATAATTGCAATAACAGGGCAAAACATCGGGGCAAAAAAAATAAATCGAATCCAAAAAACAATTAAAGTTGCTTCAATTATTTCAATTATTTCAACTATTTTATTTACTTTAATAATGATTTTTTTTCCTGAAACATTATTTAAAATATTTAGCAGTGATTTAAATGTAATTTCAATTGGAACACAGTATCTTTCAATTGTTGCTTTTACCTATGTTTTTTATGGAATTGCATTTAATTTAATGGGAGTTTTTTTAGGAGCAGGAAAAACAATTATTTCAACTGCAATGATTGGATTAAACTGGACAATAGTATTAATTTTTGCATTTCTTCTTTCTCCTTCAATGGGATTAACAGGAATATGGATTGCATTACTTGCAGGAAGCATTTTATTTTGTTTAAGTTTAATAACAATTTATTTTTTAGGGTTATGGAAGCCAAAAGAAAACCTTTATTAAAGAAAAAAACTTATTCCTTAACAGGTGTTTAAGTGAATAAATTTAAAGTATTAATTGCTGGATTGATTGTGATTTTATCAATTGCTTGGATTGCAATGGAATTACAATTAATTGAATTAGAATTACCTTTTATGCCTTTAATTTTTGGTTTAATTGGATTAAAGATTTTAATTGATTCAATTAATGAAAGTGATTAAATTGAGTGAAGTTCTTCCTTTAACCACAATTGGAATAATTATTGTTATTGCAATAGGCATCAGTATTATAATTAAAAAAATGGGGCAGAATCCTGTTTTAGGATTTATTTTAGCTGGATTTATTTTAGGCCCTTTTGGACTGGCTTTTCTTGATCCAACTCATGAATTAGTTAATGCTTTTTCTGAATTAGGATTATTTGTATTACTTTTTTATTTAGGATTAGAATTATCTTTAAAGGATTTTTTAAAAGCAGGTTCAAGTTCAATAGGTTTAGCTTTAATTGACATGATTGGATTAGCAGGAATCGGATTCATTGTAATGCAATTGCTTGGATATTCAGTAATGTTTTCAGTGGTTGTAGGATTTATGCTGTTCTGTACTTCAACTGCAATTGTTGCAAAATTTATTTTAGATAAAGATTTAATTAAAAATCCTGCAGCACAGCTTTCATTATCAATTTTAATTTTACAGGATTTTTTAGGAATTCTTTTACTGGTTTTTTTAACAAGTTTTTCAGGACAAGGAGATCCAATTGGATTAAGTCTTAATGCAATTGTTTTTGCTGTTTCAGCTTTTGTTGTAGTTTATCAGTTAAGCAAGTTCATGGAAAACTGGTTAACTGAAAATAAGTTTTCTCACACTGAAATAACTTTGTATGCTTTAGGAGTCGGATTAATTGTTTCAACTGTTGCAAATTATTTGGGTTTATCAATTGCTTTAGGAGCTTACTTCGCAGGTTTTGCTTTAGCTGAAACACGTGCAGGAAATTCAATTAAAAAAGATGTTGGATTCATGAGGGATTTCTTTTTATTATTCTTTTTTGTTGCATTTGGAACAACTATTTTCTTTAATGCTGAAGCAACAGTTCAAGTATTGCCTGAAATAGGAGTAATTCTTTATTTGCTTGGAATTTCATTGCTTTTAGCTTTAGGAATTATTGTAGTGAATATTCTTACTTTTGGTTTGTTTGGTGAAATGTTTGGATTAAAAAAAGAAGATGCAAGTGTTACAGGAATTCTTTTAACTCCTTTAGGCGAATTTGTTGTAATTATTGCTACAACCAGTGCAGGAGTTTTAACTGTAGCTGAAAAAACTCTTATGGGCCCTTTGGCTTTTATGATTATTTTAATCACAGTAGTTATTTTCACGCCGTTATATAATTTTCTTCCAATTCACAGAAAAATTTCTTTAATGATTCCAAGCTTGTTTAAACGCGATTTAAATAAAACAGTTGTTCATGAAACAAGTTCAATTGAAAAAGAAATAATTAAAGGAATTGCATTAAATTTATTCATTGTTTTATGTCTTGCATGGATGACTTGGATTTTATACTATGAATTGCCTAGATTTGGATTACCAATTCTTTATTCAAGACAGGCAACAGCTTTAATCACTTTCCTTATCTTTGCAGCAATTCCATTAAATAATGCATTTAAAAACACAAAAAAATTATTCAAAGAATTAGATAAAAAACTTCATGAAAAAGGATTAAGTTTAGGGGAAATGCATCATTAAAGAAAGAAATAAAAAAAGATTAAACTAAAGTATAAAAGAAGGGAAAAAATGAAAAGAATTACAGGAAAATTAAAAAAAATTATTCCAACAATGCTTTCAGGAATGCATGGATTGGAAAGAAATATTCGTGCTCAAAGCAATAAAGCAAGATTAAATATTTATGCACGAAACCATGGAATAAGTGTGGAACAGGCAAGATTTGAATTAGCAGGAAAACAAAGAACAAGAATGGCTAAAGATATAACTTTCAATGAAAATCTTTCAGTAGAACAGATGAACGAAAGATTAAAAAAATTAGGAAAAAATGTTTTGCCAGGAAAAATAACTGAAACTTATTTGCGTGTAATGGGAAGAATTTCTGAATTAACTCATCATATAGAATTAAAAGAAAAAGCAGTTAATTCTGCGTTTGGAAAAAATGGAAGATATGGTTTAATTATTGTTAAACCTGAAATGATGGATAAATTAAACGAAGTTAGAAACTTTTTGAAAACATATAATTACAACATTGTTTTAGAATCAGAACAAAGATTAAGTCCAGCGCAGTTAGCCACAGTATGGAAAGAACCAATTAAAGGACATCGCAAAGGAGAACCAAAAAGAATTGATTATTCACATACTGGCGGAATTCATATGAGAAGCGAGAACGCAATGGTTGTTGTATTTGAACTTCCAAAAAAAGAAATAGCTGAAGCAAGAAAAAGAGGAGTTCCTCCTCAGGCGATTTTTTCTGAAAAAAGAAAAGGACCTTATTCCGGAGAACAAGAAGAAACCCTTAGAACCACATTTAAACCAAGATTAAAAGAAATAGGAATTGAATCAGGAAAACAATTAACAGGCTATGCAAAAAAAATGGATTCATTAGGTTATTTAAATGAAAAAGTAGGAACCCAAGGAGATAACCCTTTATTTCATTTAAGTTTAGTACATATCCCTGAAGGAAAAACAGAAATAGATAAAGAAACAGGAAAATCAAAAACACCTGAAATACTAAACGATGCAAGCGGACTGCTTACATTAAATCAAATTAATAAAATCAGAAAAAGAAAAGTTAGAATGAGACTTAGAAGAAACAAATAAAAACTAATCAAACTAAATAAGTAGGGATTTAAATGCTTGAAGGAATGGTTTTGTTTTTAGAGAATTTTATTCGTGATGTATTAGATGTGTTTAATGAACATGAATCAAGAGATGAAAGTCATTCTTCTCAGTGCGCTGAAGTATTGTTAAGGGATGTGCCTCATCCTGATTTATATTTTTATTTAAGGGGAAGTTATCCTATAAAGAATTTATGTGAATTAAGCGAGCATTTAAATGAAATGGATGAACATACTTTTGTGTTTCATGTGAATTCCCAGAAAAATGATTTTGCTGAATGGATTGCAACAGCTGTAGGGGATAAAGTGCTTGCTGAAAAAATTTTTAATTCACGCACTCTTCCAAGAATGGCTAATGCAGTTAATGTAAGAGTTGAATGGCTTAAAAGTAAAACAGAGTGAATTTAATGCAGGCGAAAAAAGATTTTATTTTACAGTTAATCTGTAACGGAACTGATTCAGTTGAAGAAATAAAAAAAGAAACAAATTATTCTTATTCAGATGTAATGCTTGTTTTAAAGCATTTAATTAATGAAAAAAAAATAGTTCGAGAAAACAAGTATCCATTAAAATTTAATGCAATGAAAAAAATTTCAAAAGAATTAAAGGAAATGAATTCATTAATGATTGGAACCTGTTGCATGAAGCATTAATTCAATTGAAAAACTAATTTATTTGAATGAAATCACAATCAGTTTTTTTGGAGATTTTGTAAGAATTTTATTTCCTTTTCTTTGAATTAAAATTGTGTCTTCAATTCTTATTCCAAAAAATTTAGGAAAATAAATTCCCGGCTCAATTGTAATAGTATCATTTTCTTTCAATATATCTTTTGATTTTCTTTTCAATGAAGGCTTGTCATGAATTTTAGTTGAAACTCCGTGCCCTAATCCATGAGGACAGGCAAAAGCCAAATCCCCTAATAAAGAAAACATTTTTTTATATAAATCAGAAGCTTTTTTTCCGTGTTTTGCTTCAGAAATTAATTTTTTCTGCACGAAAAGAACTTTATTGTATAATTTTTTTTCTAAAGCACTTGGTTTTCCTAAATAAATTGTTCTAGTCATGTCTGCTTTAATTCCTTTAAATGCGCAGCCAAAATCCAACACCATGAAACCTTTATTTAATTTTGAAGCAGGTTTTGCATGAGGGTTTGCTCCGTTTTTACCTGAAGCACAAATTGGAGGAAAAGAAGGACTGCAGTTTTTTTTCTTTATTTCATTTAAAATAAATTTTTGAATTTGTTTTTCTGATTTAAATTTTTTTTTCTTTAATCCCTGAATTAATTCTGAAAAAAGTTCATCTGTTTTAATGCAAGCTAATTCAAGTTTTTCAATGTTTTTTTCATTCAATTAAATCACTTCAATAATTATTCTTTTCCTGAAAATTTAAGGTTTTCTTCTTTAATTGTGTTAAGCACTAATCTGGTTGAAGTGCGCTGAACAAAATCCATTTTCTGTAAATCTTTAACAAAAGCATCCAAAGAACGTCTGTTTTTGAATTTAGCAATAATCAAAGAATCAGTGTCTCCAGTAATATCATAAATACTGCATGCATTAGGTTTTGAAGCAATTCTTTTTTCCACTTCAAATAATTTTCCTTTATCAATTTTCATTTCAATTAATGCAATTAAATCAAATCCAAGTTTGTCATAATCAATTTTAACTGAATACCCTCTGATTATTCCTTTTTTTTCAAGTTCTTTTGTATGGGAAACAACTGTTGCAGGAGAAACTCCTAACTTTTTTGCAAGAGCTCTAAAAGACTGCCTTGAATCAAGAGACAATTCATTTAACAGCAATAAATCCAATGAATCCATAAAAAACACTAAACAAATTAACAATAAAAACAAATAAAAGAAAAGAATTTAAATCAAATGATTGGTTTTTTGAATTAAATTAAACATTTGATTGGTTTTTTTCTAATAATTTTTATTAATGAACTTGAATATTTTATAAATCTCTTGGAGGGATTTAATGACTGAATTGAATGAAATTGCAACTAAATTTAAGGAAGATAATATTAAGTTAGTTGAACTGCAGTTCACTGATATTTTCGGCAGGGTTAAAAGCACTACAATTACTGCTGAAAAATTAATTGAAATGGCTGAAGAAGGGCTTCATTTTGATGGTTCTTCTGTTAGGGGTTTTGCCAGATTGCAGGAAAGCGATCAAATATTAAAACCTGATTTAAGCACTTATACAATTCTTCCCTGGAAATTAAATGAAAAAAATGAATGCAGATTTATTTGCGATGTATTAAATCCTGACGGAAAACCATTTGAAGGAGACCCGAGATTTATTTTAAAAAAAATGCTTTTAAAAGCAAATGAACTGGGTTTCACTTATTTTGTGGGAACAGAACAGGAATTTGATTTATTCGATAAAACTGAAATTGATGATTTAAGTTTTTTAAAAAAAGAGCACAGGAATGATCATTATTTTGATTTTATTCAGGATACAAATTCTCATATTCGCAGGGACATGATTATTGCTTTAGAGAGAATGGGAATGACTGTTGAAATGAGCCATCAAGAATGCGCTTCAGACCAGCAGGAAATTGATATAAAATATTCTGATGCACTGCATCATGCTGATGATGCAATTACTTTCAGGTATGCATTAAAGCAAGTTGCAAGAAAGCATAATAAATTTGTTTCATTCATGCCTAAATCAAGATTCGGAGTTAATGGCTCTGGAATGCATACCCATCAGAGTTTGTTTGATTTAAATAAGAAAACAAATCTTTTTTTTGATGAAAATGATTCTTATTGTTTAAGTGAAACCGCGTATAATTTTATGGCAGGACAATTAAAGCATATTAAGGCAATTGCTGCAATAACTAATCCAATAGTGAATTCATATAAGCGTTTAACTCCTGGATATGAAGCTGCTTGCTATGTTTCATGGGCAAGAATGAATAGAAGCGCTTTAATAAGAATTCCTTCAGTAAACAAAAAAAACCCCAGTTCAGTTAGATTGGAATTACGTAATCCTGATCCAAGCTGTAATCCATATCTTTCTTTTGCAGTGCTTCTTGCAGCAGGACTTGAAGGAATTAAAAATAAAATGAAAGCGCCTGAACCAAGAGAAGAAAATATTTTTGAATTCACTGAAATGAAATTAAAGGAAAAAAATATTGATACTCTTCCTGCTTCATTAAAGGAATCACTTGATTATTTCAAAGAAAGTGATTTAATCAAAAAAACTTTAGGAGAACACACATTTAATTATTATCTTGAAGGAAAAATACAGGAATGGAATGAATTCAGACTGCATGTAACTGACTGGGAATATAAAAAATATTTGAAAGTGATTTAAGCATCATTCAATAAAAGCACTATGATTAAAAAAGGATTAAATCAAGTTATTTAGTGATTTAAATGGATGAAGAAGAAATTATAGATTATAAAAACAAGAAATCAGGAAATGAAAAAAAGAAGCTTGTTGAAAAAGCAGATGAAGACATTTATGAAGATACAGAAGATGAACAATTAATGGAAGAAGATGCCATTGAACCAGAAGAAGCAGGATTCATGGAAGGATACAATAACCCTAAAGATGCAAAGAATTTAATTAAAACTGAAAGAAAGCAGAAAAAATAGCAAACAAAAGAAAAAGAATTTAAATGATTGCCTAAATTAATTAAAGAGTGCATTGCCCTGGTAGTCTAGCGGTCTAGGATGCGACCCTGTCGAGGTTGCGACTCGGGTTCAACTCCCGGCCAGGGCGAACCACTATTTTACTCATCTTATTTATTCAGTGCTTTATATGGATAATAACCTTGAATTCAGTAAAAAGATTGCAGGTTCCCTGCAGAAAATCTGCCCAGTTAAATTTAAAAAAAATGTTTTGAAAACAGGAAAAATATTCATTGAAGAGTATTCTGCTTTATTCAAAGAATTAGATGAAATTTATGAAAACAGAGAAAAGCATTCATTAAAATGGGCGTTCAAGAATGCTCATGAAAAATTCAGCGAATGCTTTAGTTGTCTTTTAAGCAAAAAAAAAGTAATTGAAGAAAAAGCAAAAAAAATTAATTTAAGCAAGGAACAGGAAAAATTATTTGAAGAAGGATTTGAATTAGTTTCAGAAAAAGTAAGCGAAAGCATTGATGTGGAAAAAAGAAACACAAAACTTTTTCTTACTGCATCTTCATTTGTTTCTTCTGTTGACATGGTTGTATCTGTTTTTCTTATCCTTGTTATTTCGCGAATCAGCCATGTTTCTGAATCCATAATTAAATCTTCAATAATAGGGCTTGCAGTGATTGCTTTTGTTGCTTTATTAAAAGTAATTTTAGACAGATTTTATATTATTCCAAAAGTAGATGAATTCGGATGGAAAATTTACAAAAAAGAAATAAATAAATTCAAGAAATCTTTGTCTTTGCTTACAGCACTATATGTTGTGGAAGAACAGTTAATTGAAAATAAAAGCACTTCAAAAGAACTTTTAAAAGTAATTGAAAACGCAAGAAAAGAATATGAAGAATAATCACAAAAGATAACGATTTAATTCAATAAAAAAATAAACAAATTCAGCACTGCTGCAAATGAAACCCATAAAATATATGGAATCAGCAGATAACCTGCTTTTTTTGAAAGTTTAAAGAATTCTTTTATGGTTAATACAATAAAAATCCATAAAAAAATTATTTCGATAAATGCAATTAAAGGATTTTTT
>JAFGBZ010000059.1 GCA_016932875.1 Candidatus Iainarchaeum sp. | reverse complement strand
TTTTTGATGACACAAATACCCCTACCTAAATCATTAATTGAATTATATAATAGGAATCCACAACATTTAAAAAAGAAATGCAAAAATGAGGTTCAATCATTTCCACATTAGCTTTCTTTTATTTTCTTCAATTACTTTTCTTGCTTTTTCAGGATTAGAATATTCTATTTTTCCAACATGAGTTGATCTTTTTGGAGGCATTTTAAATCACCATTTAATTTATGTTTTTCTTTCTTTAAATCTGTTTCTATTCCTGCAATCAGCGTAATTTTTAAAATCTTCCTTGGTTTTGTTTATTCATGCTTTCAGGCAATTCAAAAAAATTATTAAGCCTTGTTTCAAGGAGTTTTGCTTTATGCATTCCTCGACTGCCTGAACAGGTTCGCGGAGAAGTAGGAAATTTTTATTTATTATGCAGATATGCTGATTCAATTGAAGATTCTTCAATGAATAAATCCCAGAAAGCAAATGCATTCAAAAAATTTTATTCAAGTATTAAAAAAAATGATTCAATTCAATTAAATGAATTGAACAAAGAAATATTTCCTTTTATTATTAATGCGAATGACAAAAAAATGATTAAAAAATTTCAGTTAGTAATGAAAGAGTTTTCAGGATTTGATTTTAAAAGCAAAAGAATTGCATTGCGCTGGGTTAAAGAAATGATGAAAGGAATGAACAAATATTCAAAAAAAGAAATTGAAAGTTTTCTTGAACTGGATAATTACTGTTATTATGTTGCAGGAACAGTTGGAAATTACTTGACTGAAATATTTGACCATAAATTTGATTTGAAAATGTATCCTGCACTCAAAAAAAGAGCAAAACATTTCGGATTACTATTACAAAAAGTAAATATTATAAGAGATTTTACTAAAGACTCAATTGAAGGAAGAATTTTCTGGCCGAAAAAATTATTTCAAAAACATGGATTAAATTCATTTGAAGACATGTTTCTACCTGAAAACAAAAGCAAAAGAAAAGCAATTCTTAAAGAAATGGTTGAAAGCGCTTTAAAGAATTTAAAGGCAGCAATTGAATACATTGAATCGCTTCCAATTGAATTAACTGGTTTAAGGGTTTTCTGCGCAATTCCTTTAGGAATGGCTGTGCCGACATTAAATAAATGCATTCAAGAAGAAGACAAACTATTCACTAAAAACGAGAAAGTAAAATTAAGCAGAACTGAAACAATGCAAATACTGAATTCAATTAACCGAGAAATAAATTCAAATGAATTCATTAAAAACAAATTAGTGCCGAAAGTAATGGTTTAAATGAATAAAAAAAGAGTTCATTCAACAGCCAGTTCATCGTTTTTGATTATTAAAGATCCAACTCATTCAGAAAATACTTTACTGCATTTAATAAAAAAACCTCAAGCCAATAAAAGAAATCCTTTTCAAAATATTAAATCAAATCATTTTGGATGATTTATTAAAAGAGGAAGCAGAGCAATTTTAACTGAACTGCAAGGAAAAGGATTTTTTAAAAAAGCAATAAAATTTTTAGAAGAAGATGAAAAAAGATTATTCCAACAAGGTTTTTTTCCAAGATATAAACAAGGATTATTAAAAGAAATACAATCAAAAGATTCAAGACATTTAACTGAAATCAATTCAATAACACAACCAACTCACATAGATTTCACGCAAATTCCGTCTATAGCAGCACAATTAGTTCATTTTGGATATTTACCAAGCAAAAAAACAATTGAAATATTAAAAAAAGAATACAAAATAAAAAATTTTAACAAAGAAAGATTAATTCAGGCACTTAATTCATTACAAACAAATGAATTAGTTAATTCAAATAATTGTCTAAAATCAGGTTCTCTTTTAGTTTTTTTAAAAAAATCAAGCAATTAATCCAGCAGTATTTCTTTCCTGAAAACTGGTTTATAGCCTGCACGGATTTTTTCTTTTAATACAATAAGTTTTTTTTCTGAATCAATAACTGAATTCACTAACTTTTGTTTTTTTGAATTTAATTCAATTAATTTTTCTTTAAGAGATAAAATTGATTTATCCCATAAAGTTATTTTAGATGAAGAAGGATTTTTTTCTATTTCTGCAAGAAATGAATTCTTTTTTGATTCAATTGAATTAATTTTCCAAAAGAATTCTTCAAAAAAATCAGTTGAATTAATTTCATTTAATGCTTCAATCCATTTTGATTTTTCTTTATCAGTTTTGGATGAAATTTCATTTGAATTAATTAATTGAATGCAGTCATTGCATGCGTTCTTAATTGTTTCCCCTTTCTGGTCTGATTTCATTGCATTAACTGAACTTGAAAGCCATTTTTCAAGCAGTTCAGAAGAATAATTTTTAGAAATAAACCGGTTTGACTCAATCATTTTTCCAAGCTTTTTTAACGGCTTATCTGCTTTACCAATTAAAGCGCTTGCCTTTAATTCAAGAAGTTTTTTCTGCTCTTCAACAAAAACAATTTCTTTTTTCAAAGAAACAACCTGTTTTGCATCACTTGATAAAAGAACTGAATCAAGTTTTTTCTGCTCTTCTTCAAGCATATTTTGAACTGATTTTAATTCCTTTAAATTATTTTTTTGCTCAGATTTTTTTTCATTAATATTTTTTTCCAGTTCATGAAATAAAGTTATCTGCTGTTTTAAATTATTTAATTCAATTAATTTTGATTCAATTAATGCTTTTTTTAATTCATTCATTGCTGAAACTAGTTCCTTGAAATATTCACCTAATTCCTTCATTTCGCCAGTCATTCCAAAAGCAGTTAAAGCAATTAATTTTCTTATTTTAATTAATTCTGTTTCAAGCAATGAAAGAGAATTAACTGAATAATTTTTTATTGCTTCAAAGGAATGCTCTTTAGGAGGAACAATTTTTGAAGCAAGTGAATTCACTTGAAAAACAAAATCTCTTTTGCTTGTTGAAACAATTTTTCCAATTCTTCCGCTTTTCTCTGAATCAATTTTATTTAATGCATCAGTTTGAAAATTTATTTTTTTCAATAAATAATTTATCTGAGCAAAAACAGAGAAAGCTTTTTTTTCAAATTCAGTGAAACGCTTTTTTTCTTCTTCTAAAAGACGTTTTTCAAGTTCAGTAAAAGAAATCTTTTCAAGTTTTTTCTTAAATAACCATGAAATAAAAGGAATATTCATAAGCAAATAAACACTAAAGAAGTTAATTAAACCGACGGTGTTTTTAAATACCTTTATAAACCTTTTTAAAGTAATTTATCTTTTAACTAATCAGAGTTAATTTGTTTTTAAAGGGGTGTTTTTTTGAAATATGAAATTGTTAATTTAGTTGCTTCAGGCTCATTGAATGCTAATCTTGATTTATATGATTTAGCTATAACTATTCCAAATATTGAATATGAACCAGAACAATTCCCAGGAGCAATCTTAAAATTAAAGGAACCAAAAGTTTCAATGCTTTTATTCAAGAACGGAAAAATAATTTGTTCAGGAGCAAGCAATGAAAAAGAAATTTCTCTTGCAATATATAAAGCATCTAAAATGATTAATGAAATTCAGAAAGGAGTTAAAGTTCAAAAAAATGCAACATATACTGTAGTTAATTTAGTTGCAACCGCGAACTTAAAGAAAAACCTTGATTTATTTAAAACAGCAATGGGATTAGATAATGTTGAATATGAACCAGAACAATTCCCTGGAGCAATTCTTCGCATTAGTGACCCAAAACTTACTTTATTGCTTTTCAAAAACGGTAAATTAATTTGTGCAGGAGCAAAAAAAGAATCACTTTTAAAGAAAGGATTAAATAAAGCAAGAAAAATGATTTTAGATGTACAGGAAAGCAAGTAAATTAAAAATAAAAAGAATTACTGAAAAAATAAATCAGTTAAAAGAAAAAATTTCATTGAAATTTCCTGAATACAGAAAACAAAAAGCAAGCGGAACAGAGAATGCAATACATTTAGCTGAAACTGCAAGAATTAAAAAAACAGATATTCTTCTTGACCCTTTTGGAGGGCCAGGATTCAGTTCAGTTATTGCAATGCATTTTAATCCAAAAAAAATAATTACTGTTGATTACACTTATTCAGATAAATCACAGCCTAATCCAAATGAGTTACAAAAAGAATTAAATACGCCAAAAAAAATTTTTCCGATTGCAGGCAATTCAGAATCACTTCCATTAAAAACTGCTTCAATTGACAAAATAATAAGTTGTCCTCCATACAATTATAGATATGCAGAAAGGGAAAAACAAGAGAAAGTAATTGAAAAAATCGTTCCTGAACTTAAAAGAGTTCTTAAAAAAAACAGCACAATAACATTGATTGTTCCTGTTTACTGGGAATTAAGATTCATGCCTTTTATGGGTTTTGACCTGCAAAAAGAAATAAAATTAGATGAAAAAAGCAAAATAATGCATTTTAAGACAAACAACAAATAAACGCTAATTTAATGCGAAGAAAGCACTGCTGAAAGCAGTGCACGTCCGCCACAGCGGATTCGTCCGCTGGCACCGAAGCACGCTCTTTGAGCGGGCAGGCGACACTGTAAGTGTCGCGCGTCTGTCAACTGACGCGACAGTTGAAGCCGACGTGACGGCTGAACGGAAGCTTTTTAAACTTTGCAGGAAGCAATTATTATTGATTAGCGGTCACAGTGGCAGGGAAACACCCGATCTCATTTCGAACTCGGAAGTTAAGCCTGTACGCGATTAGTTTGGCCCTGAGTTTTCTCGGAGCCTGCTTGGCGCTGCTAATCACTTTTTACTTTTCATTTAAAAAAATTATTTCTAATTAACAAAAAAGCATACTAATTATTTTTACAATTAATTGTTAAAACTTTTTGATTTAAAAATAAAAAAGAATCCTCAAAATAATTCATAGTAACACAATTCTTTTTTTCCGAAAAAGAAGTAATAAAAAAACTATTTTTACAATTAACTTCATTCCAAGAACAAAAACTATGTCCTGCATTAATTTCATTTAAATTAATTACTTGTTCTTTAAGTGAATCAATCGCATTTTGATTTGCATTACTCCATAAAAAATAATCAACAGTACCAAAATAACCAAACACCATAAAAAAAATAATTGAAAAAAGTAATGCTGGTTTAAGTAAAGAAAAAGAAGTTAATTTAGGAATAATCAATGCAATAATAAAAGGGATCAATAATAAAATAAATCGATCATAGAAATAATTAAAAAAAATCATTAACACAAAATAGGTCAATACACTAAAAATCAAAAACAAGTTTTTTTTAGTTAATTCTGTTTTAGAAAATAAAGTAAATAATAAAACAAAAGAAGAAATAATTGAAAAAAGTGTTAATGGCAGCCAGAAAAGTTCAAACAAAAAAGCTTTTTCTCCAAAAAGAGAAATAAAACCAAATCCATTGGAATTAATTATGTTCCCATAGTAAGGCATTATTGAATGCAATGGAAATAAAAATAAAGCAATTAATGCACCTAAACAAAGAAACATTCCAATACAAAGGGATTTGATTAAATTAGTTGAAATTATTTTTTTTTGAAATAAATTAATTAAAATAATTCCTGCACCAAAAAAAGAAAACCCTAAATAAGCAGGTATTCCATAAATTCGGGATAAATTAGTTAGCCCTAAACTGAACCCAAAAGAACTTTCCTTTGTTGATTCAATTGAAAGCGTGAACATTAACAGAAATAACGAAATTAAAACAAGAAAAGAAAAAAGAATAATTGTTTCTTGTTTTTTAAGTGAATTGTTTTTGATAAAAGAATAAATAAGAACCAGTAAAACAGCAAAAGGGACAAAAATTGCAAAGTTACGAGTAAAAATTGCTAAGCAAGAAAAACTCAAAGCAATAAAAAAATCTTTTTTATTTTCTGAATCAAACCAAGAAATAAAAAAATAAGAAGAAACCACAATCCATAAAAGAGCAGGAACATCAGCCATAAAAGAATGAGCTAAATAAAAAACCATTGGATTAAATGAAATCAGTAAAGATAAAAGAATACTTAAATTTTCATCAAATCCTGTTTTTTTGAATAAAAAAATTAATGCAAAAAATAATGCAAGAGAAAAAATAATTCCTAAAATTCTTAAATTAGTGTGGCTAAATCCAAATAAAAAAGAAATAATTGAACCAAAAAAATAATGAGAAAACATAGGTGATTCCACGCGCATGGAATTAAATTCAAGAGTTTCTGAAAAATTTTTAACTATTTTAGAATACGCACAATCATCATTAACACAATAATTATCATAAAAAGGACCAAAAAAAGAAAGAATGAAAAAAATAGAAAAACCAATAACTAACAATTTTTTTGAATAATCCATTTAATCACTACATTATTTGTTTTTTCATTTCTTTTAATCCTTCTTCAGCATTTTTTGTTTTGAAATCGCTTTTTAATTCAATTTTTTCAGGACGCTCTGCAATCCAAGAAGAAGGAATTTCTTTTGAAGGAATAATATTTTCAGAATTAAACCCAAAAACAGAGTAAATTTTTTTCGCGAAATCATATTTTGTTAAGCATTCTTTTCCGACGCAGTTTTTTATTCCAGTGATTTTTTCTTGAATTATTTTTTCAATTGCTAAAGCAATATCATCAATTAATGTTACATTTAATGCATTTGAATCCAAAACAGTTATTTTTTTTCCTTTCTGCGAAGCAACCCATAAAGCAAAACTGGATTTATCATTCAAATCATTAAATCCATATAACCCTGAAACACGCAAAGAACACCAGTCAATTTCAGGAAATTCATAAAGAAGTTCTTCTGCTTCTTTTTTTGTTTGAGCATAATAATTAATTGGCTGTAAAACATAATCACTTGAAATATGGATAAAATGAGTTTTTTTATTGCATTGCTCTAAAAGTTTTCTGACTAAAATAACATTTGATTCAAACGCTTTTTTTTTATTTTTTTCACAGCCGTCAACATCAGCATAGCCTGCACAATTAATTACTGCATCAAATTTGCAGGGAAAAATGTAATTAAGATAATCTGGTTTTTCATTTTGTTTTGGAAATAAATCTATTTTTTTATTTTTTGATAAAAAAGAATAAATTTTTTTTCCGAGAAAACCTTTATGCCCTGCAACAAGAATTTTCATTTGAATCAATTTATTTATTTTCTACTTCCCATAATTCTTTTCCAAAGAAATCCCACGGAATTCTGTGTTCATCATTTAAATTGTATTCTTGGTCAGTGAAATAAATTATGCTTGCAGGTTTTCCTCCGACAGCAGTATAACCATGCCATACTCCTTTAGGGATTTTAATTAAAACAGGTTTTCTTTCACCTAAATAAAACGCATGCGGAGTTAATTCTTTTTTTAATTTTTCTTCCACGCCTTCAATTGAATTAATTCCTTTTTTCAAAAAAGGCCTGAAATCAGCCAGCATTAATTTTACGTTTCCTTCAACGCATACAACCCAATCAGTTTGTTCTTTATGGTAGTGGAATGCTTTTACTGCCCCAGGAAATAAATGAGAAAAAGTGGTTTGTTTTATTTTTGCATTATCAAAAAGTTTATCTGTTGAACGCATCATTTCATACAAATAGCCTCTGTCATCAAGAAAAACATTTAAATTTTTTAATTCAACTCCATTAATCAAAATAACACCTTCAATTAATTGATTATTCAATCAAGCATTTAAACATTACTTTTTTAATAAAAGTTAAGTAAAAAGAATTTCTTTCCACATATGCAGTCCAGTAATAAATCCTTTTGAAATGCTTGAACCTACTCCTTTGCTTTCGCCTCCGCGTTTTTTAAGAGTTACTGGGACTTCAATTACTTTTAAATCTGATTTCAATGCTTGAAGAATCATATGCGGAGAAAAATGATTTTTTGTAACTTTAAACAAAGGCATTATTTTATCTAATGCTTCAGGACGGATTACTCTGAAAGTGCATCCTACATCAGTTAAGCGAAGTTTGCCCCAAAAACGTAATTGAATTAATTTTGCAATAAAAATATTGCCGTACTGCAAAAACCAGTTCATTTGCGAATCAGGCGCACATAATTCAGTTGTTGTTCTTGTTCCAACAACCATGTCAGCGTTTTCAATGTAAGCTAAAAGCTTTTTCAAATCAGTTGAAGAAAAAGTCATGTCTCCTTCAACCAGAACAATTAAATCAGCATTTTTTCTTGCTTCCTTTAATGCACGCATACAGCAAGCACCATAACCTTGAACTGATTCTTTTACAACTTTTGCACCTGCTTGCTTTGCTTCCTCAAAAGTGTTATCCTTTGAATTATTATCAACAACAATTACTTCTGAAACCAATGAATTTAATTTGAAATCATTTACTGCATTACCTATTACTCCTTCGTCATTGAATGCAGTCATTCCAACAATAATTCTTGGTTTATTGAATGGATTAAAACGGAGTTTTCTTGGTTTTCTTGAAATAAAATTTAATGCAAAATCAATTAAACATAAAAAAATCCCTGAAATCAAAAAAGAAAGAAAAACAATTAAATAAATTTCATTGAATTGTTCTCCGTGAAATAAATTAGTAGCTTGAAGAAATAAATTAATTAAAAATAAACAAAAAACAAATCCACTTATTAAAAAAAAATGAAATCCGTATAAAAGTAATTTTCCCATGAACT
The DNA here is from genome assembly GCA_016932875.1 of Candidatus Iainarchaeum sp. Classification (GTDB taxonomy): domain Archaea; phylum Iainarchaeota; class Iainarchaeia; order Iainarchaeales; family JAFGBZ01; genus JAFGBZ01. The sequence goes on along the minus strand of JAFGBZ010000059.1, from coordinate 134 downwards.
CACTTTCTATTAAATAATATTAAACCAGTTAATAAAAGAATTCCTGCAAGCGAAAAATATGTTGAAATTTCTTCAATAAATGTTTTTTCATATTTTAATTCAATTATTTCAGTTTTATCAGTAAAAATTTTTAT
>JAFGBZ010000058.1 GCA_016932875.1 Candidatus Iainarchaeum sp. | reverse complement strand
TAAGTGAAGCAATAAAAATAGTTAAAGCAAGAAGAAATGAAACAAGAAATTCAAATGAAGCAAATTCAGGAAAAAATAATCCTAAAAGAATTCCAAAAATAATTATTGGAGCAAAATTCTCTTCAATTTTTTCATGAATCATTGAAATTCACTAACTGTTCTCAGTTCGAGCCAGTAACCACATTTTGAGATTCGGATAAACTCGTTTTCATCATTGAACAATGAATTAAGGAATGAAAGTATTTAAATTCAGGTTGAAAAAGCGTAAACCTGAAAAATAATTCATGTTGAACGGGATACAAGGAATGAATTCATTTCATTTAAAAAACGCTTTACTTCCTCATTAAATGAAGTTTTATTTAATGCATTAATTGAATCCATTGAAAGAGTAAACGCTAAATTAACTGAATAATCCAGTGATTTTGATTCAAGGATTGCTTTTCTTGCTTCATTTAACTGATTTTCAGTTGCTTCCTTGTTTCCAAGCACTGCATTCAATGCATTTTTTTGCTTTAAATTTCCTTTTTCCAGTGCTTTCAATATAAGCAGTGTTTTTTTTCCTTCAGTTAAATCGCTTGAACTGCTTTTACCTGTTTCCTTTGAACCAAACACTCCAAGAATATCATCATGAATCTGGAAAGCAATTCCAATTGGCACAGCATAATCACTTAACTGCTTTAACTGAGTTTCATCTGCTCCTGCAAGAATTGCACCCAACTGTAAAGGCCCTTCAATAGTGTATTTCGCAGTTTTATATTCCTGCACTTTTAATACATCTTTTTTAGTGAAATCTTTTTTTGATTCAAGCAGTAAATCCAGCTGTTGTCCTACTGCAGTTAATTTATTTATTTCAATTAATTTTTTTACTGCTTTAAATAAAAGTTCTTTTTCCATTCCACATTCAAGCAGTATTTCAACTGCAAGTGAATGCATTAAATCTCCTGCAATAATTGCATTTGATTCTCCAAACCTTGAAGCTTTAATGAATTTATTTTTCTTCATTTTATGCTCATAAATTTTATGAAAAGCAGTTTTACCTCTTCGAGTAGGAGATTCATCCATTACATCATCATGAATCAATAAATAAGACTGCAGTAATTCCAAAGCACAAGCCGCTTTAATTACTTTTGAATCAACTTTTCCTTTTAATGCTTTGAATCCCATTAAAACAAGAATTGGACGGATTCTTTTTCCAGGACGTAAAGTAAATTCATTCATATCGCTTACAAGTTTTTTTGATTCAATTGAATGCAATGAAAATTCTTTTTCTTTTTTCATAAAAAAAGAATTAATTTCTCTTTCAATTAAAGTCTGGTATTTCTTTAATTCACTTGAAAAAAATTCATTCAATTAAAATCACTTTATTCATTAAATTCACTTTTTAAATAATTAAACACGGAAAACGCAGCAATTGCACCCTGTCCTGCTGAAACAACTATTTGCTTTAATTCAGAAGCACCAGTTGCATCTCCTGCAGCAAAAACTCCTTTAATATTTGTATTCATATTTTTTCCTGCTTCAATTAATTTTTTTTCATTTAATTTAACTCCAAGTTTTTCTGCTAACTCAGTGTTAGGAATATGTCCTACTTCAATAAATAATCCATCAAGCTTTATTTCTTTTGATTTATTGTTTTCTTTAATTAAAACTGATTCCACTTTGCTTTTTCCATTAATTTTTTCAATTACTGAATTTAAATGAATTTCAATTTTTGAATCTTTTTTTACTTTTTCAATCCAAACAGGTTCAGCCCTAAACTCAGAACGATGAAATAAATAAACTTTTTCTGCATGCTGTGCAAGCATTAAAGCAGCAGTTAAAGCAGAATTTCCTCCTCCAACTACTCCGGCAATTTTGTTTTTATAAAAAGCCCCCTCACAGCTGGCGCAGTAAGCAACTCCTTTTCCGATTAATTCTTTTTCTCCCTGCACTTCAAGTTTTTTCTGCCTGCTTCCCATTGCAAGAATAACTGATTTTGCCTTGAATTCCTCTGAACTGGTTTTAGCAGTAAAATATTTTCCTGATTTTTTTATTTCAAGTATTTCATCAAAAATAATTTCTGCTCCAAGCGAAGTAACCTGTTCCATCATTTTTTGAATGAATTCAGAACCAGAAATTGATTTAATTGCAGGAAAATTTTCAATCCAAATTGCATCTCCTGCCTGCCCTAAACTTTTACCGATTACAATTGTTTTCAACGCATATCTTTGAGCATAAAGCGCGGCAGTTAATCCTGCCGGCCCTATTCCAACAATTAAACAATCTGTTTCCTTCAAATTCTCACTTTAATAAAATCCCTTTAATTTCATTGCATCAGTTATTTCTTTTATTGCAAAAATATATGCTGATTCCCTGAAACTGCATTTAAATGCATTTTTTGTACTTAAAAGATTATTGAATGCCTGAACCATTTTAATTCTAAGTTTTTCATTTACTTCTTCTTTAGTCCAGTAATAGCCATATAAATTCTGCACCCATTCAAAATAACTTACTGTTACTCCGCCGCTGTTAGCTAAAACATCTGGAATTAAATGAATTCCTTTTTTATTTAAAATTTCATCTGCTTCAGGAGTTGTAGGGCCATTAGCTAATTCTAAAATCATTTTAGCTTTAACTTTAGAAGCATTTTCTTTAGTAATAACTGATTCTAATGCAGCAGGAACTAAAACATCACATTCCAATGCAAGCAGTTCTTCATTTGAAATTTCTTTTGAACCAGGAAATCCTTTCACTGAACCCTTTGATTCCTTGAATTCAGTTAATTTTTCAATATCCAATCCAGATTCATTTAAAATTCCGCCTTTTGAATCGCTTACAGCAATAACTTTGAATCCAGCATTATTTGCTAATTCAGCCATTACTGCGCCTGCATTTCCAAATCCTTGAATTGCGATTTTTTTTCCAGTAATATTGCATGCTTTAATTGCTTCCATTAAAACAAATAATCCTCCTTGAGCAGTAGCTTTATCTCTTCCTAATGAACCGCCTAAAACAATCGGTTTTCCAGTGATTACTCCTGGAGTATGAAGTCCTTTAATTTTTTCAAATTCATCCATCATCCAAGCCATAATCTGCGGAGTAGTGTAAACATCTGGAGCAGGCACATCAATTTTTTCTCCAACAAACTGATGAATTGCTTTAATGTAATTTCTTGAAAGTCTTTCAAGTTCTCCTTCACTTAATTCTTTTGGATTAACAATTATTCCGCCTTTTCCTCCGCCATAAGGAACTCCTGCAACAGTATTTTTTACAGTCATCCAAAAAGAAAGAGCAGTAACTTCATCTAATGAAACATTTGGATGAAATCTAATTCCTCCTTTAGTTGGACCACGAGAATCATTAAACTGAACCCTGAATCCAGTGAAAACTTTTATTTTTCCATTATCCATTTTCACAGGAATATTTACAATTAAACTTCTTTTAGGTTTTTTTGCTGCTTCAAGCAAATCTTTCGGCACATCTTTTAATTTAACTGCAGCAACATCAAACTGCTTTATTGCATTACCAAAAACCGGACCATATTCCATTAAATCACCTTCAATTCAATCCTTTAAATTTTTAAGCGCTTCATCAATTTTCGGCTTATTAAAACCGATAATAATTACTCCATTAATATCCAACACAGGAACTCCCTGCTGTCCTGATTTTTCAATCATTTCTTTTGCTTTAACTTCATCTTCATCAACATTAATTTCATTAAAAGAAACTCCTTTCTGCTTCAAATACTGTTTAGCCATAATGCAAAAAGGACAAGCATTAGTAGAATAAACAATTACACTCATTCAACAACCCCCTATAAATACTTAAAAAAAACCTGCAAAAACCATTTATATAGTATTGTTAAGTCAATAATAAATGAGTAAAATGAATATTCCAGTTATTCTCGGCACTGCCAGAAAAGACAGAAAATCAATTAAAGCAGCTGAATTTATTTTAAATGAATTAAATTCAGAAAAAATTAAAACAAAATTAATTGATGTACGCGATTACAGATTAAAAGCAACTGATAATACTGAATCAACTGAAAAAGCAAAAAAATTTGCGGAGCAGGTGATTAACGCAGATGCACTAATTATTGTTTCACCTGAATACAATCATTTTTTTCCAGGAGAACTAAAAATGCTTTTAGATATGCTTTATTCTCAATATAATTCAAAACCAGTTGCTTTAATCGG
>JAFGBZ010000057.1 GCA_016932875.1 Candidatus Iainarchaeum sp. | reverse complement strand
TTCGCTTGGAATAATGCCTTTTGTTTATGATTATTTATTTGTTTTATCTTTAAAAGAAAAAGAAAATACAGATAAAATAAAATTCTTTAAAATGATTGTAAAAGATGAATTAATTAATGCTGAACCAGAAGAAAAAGATTTTTACATTGTTTACAGCGATAAATTCCAATTAAAAAATATTATTCCATTGCTTGAAAAAATAAATGAAAAATTCATTGTTTTTGGATTAAAAGGAAATGCAAAAAACATTGAATTCCATGAAAAATATTCAAATGAATTTTTTTCAGAAAAATTAATTGAATGCAAAGGAATTTTAAGCCATGGCGGAATGTCTTTAATAAGCGAAGCAATCCAGTTAAAAAAGCCTGTTTACACTTTTACTTCAGCAAAGTTTTTTGAAAGATTTTATAACGGCGCAGTAAATGAAGAATTAGGATTCGGATTAGTTGAAGAAACTCCTTCACTGAAAAAATTAAATGAATTTTTTTCAAGAATAAATGAATTTAAAAAAAACATTGAAAAATCAGGAATTAAAGCAGAAAATAATAAAATATTAAAAGAAATAAATAAGTTGATTGAGAAATAAATTAAAACAATAAAAAAATAAATAAGTTAATGCAAAAAATTAAAGGGAAAAAAATGGCTAGAGTTTTATTCACTGTATGCGGAGTAGGATTAGGGCATGCTTCAAGGGCAAGCATTATAATCCGCGAGCTTAAAAAAAAGCATGAAATAAAAATTTTAACTTACGGCGATGCAGTTGAATTTCTTGAACGCGAATTCGATAATGTTGAAGAAGTTGACTGGTTTAAAATTCATTTCAAGAAAGGCAGGATTTCTAAATCCAAAACATTTGCATTTAATTTGCCTTACCTTCCTTCAGTTTCAGCAAAAAATTACTCTAAAATAAAGAAAAGTATTGATGAATTCAAACCAGATGTAATTGTTTCAGATTTTGATGTGTTTGGAATTTATGCTTCAAAAATATTTAATATTCCAAGCATTTTAATTTCAAATCTGCATGCAGAAAAATTCTTTCAGCCTGAACTTAATTTAGATGAAAAACTTGAACAAAAATTAACTGATGACATGCTTTTAAGCGCTTTTCCAAAGCCAACTCACTGCGTTGTAACTTCAATAATTAAACCAACCGAAAGCCATGAAAATACTCATTTTTTTTATTCAATAATTGATTCAAAAATAATTAAAGCAAAACCAGTTGAAGGAACCAAATTTTTATGTTATTTTGGTTCAGAGTATTTAGAAAAAATAATTCCTTTGCTTAAATTGTTTCCTGAAAAACAATTTGTTTTTTATGGAAAAAACTCTGATGAAAAAGATGAAAATATTGAATTCAGAAAATTTTCCCGTGAAAACTGGATTAAAGATATCAGTGAATGCAATGCATTGCTTTGCCACGGAGGCTTATTAACAATCAGCGAAGCAGTTTTTTTGAATAAACCAATTTATGTTTTTGCAACAAAGCACTGGTTTGAAAGATTATTTAATGGTTCAACAGTGCAGACAATGGGTTTTGGGTTATTGGAAAGAAAACCAACCAAAGAAGGATTAAATGAATTTTTTTCAAGATTAAGTGAATTCAAAAAAAATTTAAAGGAAAAAAAGATTAAAGTTGAAAACAAAGAATTAATTGAAACAATTAATTCATTGATTGAAAAAGAAACAAGCAAAAAATAAATTTAATTTTGGTTTGAAAATTTAAAAAATTTAAAAACCAAAAATAATTTTTAAATAAATTTTATTGTTTAGCACGTTTCTTTAAATAACGTTTTTTTCTCTGCTGTCTACGCATTTTCTTTTTTTTCCATTTCCATCTTTGTCTGGAACGGGTTTTTTTGAAACGCGATGAATCCTTTTGTCTTGTACCCAAAATACCACTTATATTAATTCAATAAAAACTCTTTCACGCAAAGAAATAAAAAGGAAACTGAAAGGGCTTAATTAAAGCCCAATCATTTTCTTTGAAAACACATATTTAGAATCAATTTCAATCGGTAAAATATGTTCTATTTTGCTTAAAACTGTGTTGAATACAATGTAACTAACTGAAATACCGCTTGCGAAAAGCAGTCTTTCCACTGCAACAACTGGAATTAATAATAACCAGAATTCAGGAGTGCTTGGAAAAGAATAAATCCAGATTGTTGAACCAATTGCATGTGCAGTAAAAGTTGCTCCAAGTGATTTAAAGAACAAATTTTTAGTGAAAATCATTGCAATTAAAGGAATTAACCAATACAATGAATAAATCCATGCCTGTTGTCCTACTGGATGCATTATAAATAAAGCCATGCATGCAACTGAAATAAATGCAGTTAAATTCATTTTCTTGCTTCCAAAATACAATGCAGCTAAAACCATTGGAAACAATCTGAAAACAGAAACCCAGCTTAATTCAGTTCCAAAAACAACGAACTTAATTAATTCTGCTCCAAAAACCGCTATTGCTCCAAATAAAGGCCCTAACAATAAACCAGGAATTGCTCCAAAAAACTGAAAGAAAGTAAATGACTGGTTTTCAGCACCTAAAATCGGTGAAAAATTAATTTGACTTCCAATTAAAACCAATGCAGTAAACAATAAAACTGCTAAAACTTTTTTCATTACATTATTTTTTTCCAAAAGCTCACCTCAAAAAAAAGTAATTAATTACAATAACTAAAGCAATTTAAACTAAATTGTTGGAATCAGATTCTTTATTTTAATTCTTTTAATTGAATTTTTTAATGCATGCTCTATTCTTGCATTACATCCGTCAATTGAAATCTGTTTTCTTTTAAACTGTGTTTTTAAATCAAATAATTCTTCTTTAAAAACAGAATCTGAAAGCAACTGAGATTCCATAATATAACCTAAATGCAAATTATCCAATAATTTAGATGTAACTAAAGGAGTGCAAAACTGTTCACGAGATAACTCCATTTAAATCACTTACTTAATTTTTTTAAACTATTCAAATCAAATTTTTTTGCATTAACTGCATTTTGAAAAATTTCTACAGCCAAGTTAACAGTCAATTTTGCTTCAATAGCAATAAACCCTTTTTTTAGTCTTGTTCTTTCTACTACTTTTTCAATTAAATGAACTAAATTAACAGGAACAATAAACTTATTTTTTTTTGGCATTGATTCAACAAGCAATTTACATAACCTAACTTGTTGAACTAACTCAGGTTCAGTTAAATTTGGTTTACTTAAAACAGCTAAACTCTGTTCTGAAAGGTTATTTATTTCATCTAAATGTTTTTTTAATTTACCTTGCAAAGGTTTACTGGATTGTTGTTTTAACTCCTCAGCCCTTAACAAAAAAACAGGCATTCGATTATTTGAACTAGTTGGTTTTTTTATGACAGGAATACTTTCTATTCTCTGAATATATTTATCAAGAAAATAAGCAGCAGTTTCAGAATCTTTTTTTGCTAAGTCTAAAAAAGTTCCTTTTTTTGTAGATGCTGTTTTAAACCAAGAAATAAAACCTTTTTGTCGTTCTAAAGAAAGCGATGAAAAAGTTGTTCTAATAGTATCTGGCAAAGCACCAACAAAAGCACGGTGATTTATTTCTGCTAACATTTTTTTATTAGAATTTAATGCTCGCTGAACACTAGAATCTGTAGTACCTACTAATCTTCTATGGCCCATTAAAAATCACATAAAAATAAATGCATTCAAAGAATAAAAAACTAACTGAATTAAAAAAAGTTTTTGCTCCGACCGAACGCCAAATCGTCTATTTCCACATGGCTCTAAAATAACTACTCAAACAATACTATTATGCTTGACAGCTTTTTTAAAAGCATTCATTGATAATTGTCATTTTTTATGGGTTCTACGCCTTGAATCCCTAATCAACTGGGTTAGAGACATGTCTTCTTGGGAAGAATATACCTGTTTTATGACTTCTTCTAAAGCAAATCTCAATAGTAACTCGTTTTTTGATTGTCTTTCAGCTAACAATGAAACCAAGAAACCTAATGGAGAAAACTTTATAGTGTAATCATCCAAACTGACGTCCAAAGGATTATCAATTCTTTGAATTAGCCCAAAAGCAGTCAACTTCTTTATAAGTTCATCAGCAGATTCAACAGTTATTTCTTTTAATTCAGTTTTTTTCGTTTTATTTAATTTTAACTTACCTCTATTATCTTCCAGAAGCATTACTGCTGATAACCATTTGTTTTTACTAATCAAAAACTCAGTATTATGATAAATTCTCCAAAGTTTAAGCATTTTTAGCAATAATGGACTGTGCTTTCTGTAACTTCTTTTCAAAAAACTTTTTCTAAGTTCTTCAACATTTAATTCAATTGTAGCTGGCTTTCCAACATAGTCTTCGGTTCTTTGTACTTTTTTCCAAATAGAATCAATAAATTCTCGTCCTACTTTTTCTTTTAATTCTGGTTTCAAGTCAAGATTATAAAAAGAATCTAAGAAACTGAGCACAAATTGTTTTTTTGAAAGTTCCTCAATTTTTGAAATATCTTGTAAATCAGATTCTTTTAATCTGTTTTTATCTGGAAGAAATTTATAATTTGTTAAAAGCAAAGTCGAATCATAAAAAAATCGCTTTAAAGTTTTATCAAGACATAAGTATTTTTCTTTCAAATCAGAGTTTACATATCCTATTGCTGTTTTGTTAATCAAACATTTTCGTTCAACATCATTTAACAAAGTTGTTTTCGCGGCCCTCATTCTTTTCTTTTTCATAAATACTTCATTCATTAGATTAGTATTTATTCACTACTTATTGCTGTTTACAACTTAAGTAATTTCAGAAACTTAACCGCACTCACCGTAATAGGTATAGAGTAATTACTATTACTCTAGGAGAAGATAAAAATGGAAATATGTGTTGAATGCGGAAGACCTATCCATTCGCTAAAAGAACTGAAAGAATCATTAGGCAAACCTTATTTACAAGCAATTTCAGACAAAGCTTTTCTTGAAGCTTTAGAAAGGAGGGAAAAAGAATGACTAAATTATTCAAACCAGTCACAATTACATTACCAATTGAAACAATTCAAATTTTCAAAAATTTTTGTGTAAAAAACAAATATCCTTTCTCAAGATTTCTTTTGTATGCTGGATTGAGATTTATTAAAACAGAGGAACAAGAGTCTCAAGAAATTGCAACGTTAAGTAGTGGAGAATATATCAAAGAAGAACTAAATGGAGAAATTAATAATGCCACAAAGCAAGCAGATACGCGAGAGAATTAAAGTAAACATGCAAAACAGGGAATATGGCTGTACACCAAAAGAAATGGCCAAATTTCTTAATGAAAATGAATCAAGCGTTCGAAGTACAATGAATAGAATGGCAAAAGAGGGAAAATTAATAGCAAATTTTGATAAAGTCCATGGACTTTATCTTTCCCCTACTCTGTTGCAAAAAAGAGGACACGGTAACCACATTAGATTTCAAAATATTTGGGCAGTAACTCAACTTTCAGCACCAATTGGGCAAAAAAAATACATAGAGTACTTTCCAAATAAAGAAAAATGCATGTGGAAAATTAAAATATTCACTAGCAAAAACAAGCCACAACTATCCATTTCATTGTCTGGACCGTTTGGTTTTGATGCATTCTCAGTATTCATTGGACTTCGATATGCACTGTTAAAATCTAAAGAATTTTACGGAATTCAAACAGATGAATCTAAGATCACAATACATTGCATTGAACAGTTTACAGATTACATAGGTGTTTCTTTAACAAAAGATTCAATTACACTTTCGGCAATGGGGGCTAATTTAAAAAAAATATATGACAAAGGAACTTGTGTAAGAAAAGAAGAAAGAAGCACAATACCAATTTCATGGGATTCATTAATACAAATAATTGATAACAATGAACCATTATCAAAGTATATTTCTGGAATGAATACATTACAACGAGATTTGAATGAATTTAAATCAGCCACCATTGGATCGCTTAAAGAAATCATAAGACAACTAAGAGAAAAGGATAACAATCCAAACAATTTCAAAAATAAATATTGACTAAAATTATATGCAAGTTTTTATGAAAGATACGAAAGAAAAAGGAGGTTTTTTGTAAACTAAAAAAGCAAAATAAGCCAATAAAACCTAACAAAATGGCTAAAAGCTCAAAAGTCACTATTTTTGCATTCTTATTTCACTACGATACAGAAATTATTGGCTTTAACTCCCTATCCTGCTTTCTATTTTTCTTGCAAGTTCTATTACTTTTTCATCAGTTATTTGTCTTGATTGACCGTTTGCATAAAAATTAACATAAATATTGTTTTTTGTGAAATACAGAGTGTAACTTACAGTTGTGAGTCCAGTGTATTGGTTTGTTTCAGTATATTTAGCGAATGTTGAATTATCTCCAAATTTTTGGGAAAGCATAGTGTTACCGTTGTTTTCTAAATCTTTTTTGTTTTCTTCAATTGATTTTTTAAAGCGATTCACATAATCTTTTGCCACATCATATCTTGACAAAGAAGCAAAATAGTCTTCCAAAATAATTTTTGTACCCATTATTTCTTGCGTCTCTGATCGTTTAATGTATTCAACTGCGTAATTTTCTTGCCAGCCTGCTGCGAGTAAATCATTTGCAGCATCTTGGTTTCCATCTTTATATTCTAACGCATTTTTTTGATATCCTGAAAACACATCGTTCAGCACAAACCCTTCGGAAAAATCTTCTTTTTTCAAATTCATTTCCTCTAATGCTTTTTCTTTTGTTTCAGTTTGAATCGAAGTACAATTTACAGAACAACAAGTTGCAGTTCCACTTGCTTCTATTGTTGTCCCTTCACATTTTTCTCCTGTCTTACAATTGAATCCATTTTGTTCAGAACAAGTTTTAACTTTTGGTTCTTCATTAGATTGAATTGATTGTGTTTTTTCAGTACAAGTTACAGCACAACAGTTTTCTGAATCTGATGCATTTAATAGTTTTCCAAAGCAAGATTCGTTTTCTTTACAATCATAACCAGATAGCTGAGAACAAGTCTTTTGTTCTTGACTTTGTTGAGTACACCCACTTGATAAAATAACCCCTAAAAAAAGTACAATTAAAAAAATTAGATATCTCCTCTCCAAGAAACCACCTCTAATATACACGACTACAAAAAAATATATAAAATCCTACGCTTTGTCTAACGCTCTTTTAAAATAGCTAAAAACGACGGTAAATGTATGTGGGACTTAGTTTCATTTGTAAGAAGAGGAAAACTCCGAACAGAAATTTTACAAGCATTAATAATTCCAAATAACCCCACAGATTTAGCAAAAAAACTTAATTCCCATAGATCCACGGTTAGCCAAGCAATAAGTGAGCTCAAAAAGAAAGGGCTTGTTAAACGCTTAAACCCAAAAGAAAAAAACATCAGCATTTATGGATTAACTATTGAAGGAAAAAAAGCCGTAGAAAAAATAAAAGAAATGAGATAAAGCCACCTAAAAACAAAACAATTAATATTTTTATTTTACACTATATTAATATTAGTTAAATATGACTCAAAATGAACAATACCCTGTGTTAAAAGAATACTACTTTAAATTAAAAAAAAGAGACACAGAATATAGAAAAGTAAATCTAAAAGTAATATTCTACTCATACCTATTACTCGCAGTGGCACTTTTCATTATTTATTTTACAACAATACTAAATTTTATTTTTGAGTTTTCCTTTTCTTTAGCTGATTTTATTTCAATAACAATATTTATATATGCTTTTATTGCTAGCGGAGCATGGACTGCTCTTGCAACACTTATAATTATTGAAACCATGGGGAAAAAAGGGATTTGGTTTAAGAAACATGTTGAAAAAAATCTTTCAGGAGATGAAGAATTATATTTTAGGATTTTTAATGTTTTATCTCATTTAAAAAAATGGGAAGATACTAATAATCCAGAACATATAAAACTTGCTAAAAAATGGTTAAAAGA
>JAFGBZ010000056.1 GCA_016932875.1 Candidatus Iainarchaeum sp. | reverse complement strand
TATTACTCCTGCAAAAAAAGAAATAAAAAAAGGTAGCGGAGGATGCAATGCAGGAATTAGATTAAATGAAACAGAAGAACAATATGTTCCTAGCGGAGAACTGCTTTCATTCGCATCATCAAATGAAGAAAACGGTATTGACTACGGTTATCTGAAAAAAGATTTTGGAGAATGGAAAATAAAAATAATTGTAAAAAAAGGAAATAGTACATGGAATATTTTAACTACTTCATTTGATTATTTAAACCTAAAAAAGGATTCAACCGAATGCAAATTTGAAACAGCTGAAACAAAAAAATGCATATTCCGAAATGAAGAATACGAAATAAGCAAACTGAACGGATGCGGAATAAATCCTATTTATTTAACAATCACGTATAAAGGAAACATAGAAGAATTCAGTTCAGCGCAAGGAGAAAAAATACAGTTAAAGAATGGGGTAAACATAATACTTGCAGGAATCCCATGCGGACAAAACATAGCAATATTAAGATTTGAAAAAGAAATACCTGAATAATCACAAAAAAACTAAATTCGCATTATGTTCAATAATTAATTCTTTTAATGCTTTATCTTTGTCTTCAAATAATTTCAATTCTGTTTCTTTAATTCCATATAATTTCATTAATTCTTTTTTATTTTTAACAAAATTTAATTCAATTAATTTTGAATTTTTTTTAATTTCTGAAATTTTCTCTAAATTAATTAATTCTTTTTTTACTTTATCTTTGTTTTTTCCTATAACAATTAAAACAGCTTTTTCATTGAATTCATTTAATTCAAGCAAATCCAGTGCTTTATTTATTTGTCTTACTCCAGTTAAATTAAGCAATAATTCAAGAGAAGGATTGCTTAAATGCATTGAGTTGAATTCAATACATTGAATTGTTTGAAGTGCAGCAAAATGAATTTGATTAAGTGAAGCAATTGCTTTAATTGAAACAGCCTGCGAAAATAAGGATTCAGAGCTTACCAAAACGCTTTTAATGTTTGCTTTAAAGGAATTATTATTGATTATTCCCTGCGTTAAACCGCAGTAAAAGGATTTATTTAACTTTGCTAACATGAAATAATGATTAATAAAAACAAATAAAAAGGTGAATTAATGACTCAATGGCATTTAAAATCAAAGAAAAAGAGTTCAGGCGGATTTCATGCTTCAAGAGAAAGAAGCGATAAAAAACTTGCATGGAGAGGAGGAATTCCAGCCCTTACAGCAATATCTGAAGAACAAGAAGTTGATTCATTCAGAATCAGAGGCGGAAAAACCAAAATGGCTTCATTAAAAGTAAAATACGCCAATGCAAAAGAACCAAAAACAGGAAAATACCAGAAATGCGAAATAATTACAGTAGAAGAAAATAATGCAAACACACAGTTTCCAAGAAGAAACATTATTACTTTAGGAGCAATAATTAAAGTTAAATTTGACGGAAAAGAAAAATTCGCTGAAGTAACTTCAAGACCAGGACAAGATGCAAATATCAACGCAGTAATAGTAGAAGGAATATATGGATTAAAAGCAAAAAAAGCTGAAAAACACGCAGAAAAAGCAAAAGAAGGAACCACAGAAACCAAAACAGAGAAAAAAGCAAAAAAAATACATAAAAACAAGAAAAAAGCATTAAAAGAAGAAAAAAAGGAATAAAATCCTTTTTTTATCTATTTTTTATTTCCTTTTTTTAGGGAAAGATTTATAAAGTTTGGGCAAAGGAGTTATATAACATCATGTTTTCTTACAAATTTTTTTAAATTAAAAATTTGTTGAATAAATTTTTGGGGGTAACTTTTATGGCCAGCGAATGCCCTGAATGTAAAAGCAAAAAATTCATTAAAGATGACGAAAGAGGCGAAGTTGTCTGCGCTCAATGCGGAACTGTTTTAAGCGAAGATGAAGTCGACTTAGGAAAAGAATGGCGTTCATTTGATTCAGATCAAATGGAAGAAAGAAGCCGAACAGGTTCTCCAATGAAATATGTGAAACTAAACAAAGGTTTAGTCACAATGATTGACAGAAGAGGAACTGATTTAAGAGGAAATAAACTTTCAAGCAAAAGCAGAGCACAAATGTATAGATTAATTAAATGGCATAAAAGAGCTAGTATTAGTTCTTCAATGCAGAGAAATTTATCTATTGCTTTAACTGAATTAAGAAGAGTTGCTTCTTATTTGAATATTCCTGAACAATTAATTGAAGCCGGAGCATTACTTTACAGAAAAACTGTTAAAAAAGGATTAATCCGCGGAAGATTAATTGAAGCAGTTGTTGCAGCAGTATTGTACACTGTTTGCAGAACATATAATGTTCCAAGAACATTAAATGAAATGGCTGAAGCAAGCGGTTTAACTAAAAAAGAAATCGGCAGAACTTATCGTTTCTTGGTTAGAGAACTGAAATTAGATGTACCTTTAACTAATCCAATTCATTATATTCCAAGATTTGCATCTGAATTAAATCTTTCAGGAGAAGTCCAGGAAGAAGGAAGAAGAATCTTAGAAGAAGCAATTGGAAACGGATTAATTTCAGGAAGAGGCCCAACAGGAGTTGCAGCTGCAGCAGTATACATTGCAGGATTACTTAAAGGAGAAAGAAGAACTCAAAAAGAAGTAGCAAATGTTGCAGGCGTAACAGAAGTAACCATTAGAAACAGATACAGAGAACTGAAAAAAAGATTAAACATTGAAGTAGTGGCTTAACCGTCACGTCGGTTAGCGGACGGGATGTGCTTTCAGCACATCTTGCTTCGCAATTTTTCTTTTTTTATTTTTATTATTTTTTATTTTATTCTTGCTTTTACTGCGATTTTTTTAGGGCTTGTTTCTTCAATTATTCTTGCTTCAAATTTTAGTAAATCTTTAACTAAAGCACTTTTAGTATCCAAAGTAAATAATTTTGTGTTTCCAAACTGGCGGGTTACTTTAAGCAAATTAAGTTCTTCAAGTTTATTCCAGTGATTAAATAAAGCTCCTTTACTTATTCCTGCAAGTTCCTGAATTTCTTTTTTTGAATAATCTTCTCCAATGTTATCAATAAACACGTCAAGAATTTTCATAAACGGGTTATCGCCAAAAAATCTGATTAAATTTGATTGTTCCATAATCTCGCACAGGAAATATACCTCAAACAAGTTTATAAATATATACTTTCAAAGTATTTTCAAATGGACTCTTTGGATTTGGTTAAAGCTAGGATTTTATTTAAATTAGCAAGGCGAAGAAATTGGGGTAATTCTCATACTGCTTTTGATGATTTAAAGAAAGGATTCAAACCAAGAGATCATAATTCAGTAAAAGAAGCTGCAGAAGAATTAATTAAAGAAAATTATTTATTCAAAAAGCCCACTGGTTATGGATTACATGTTTCATTAAATCATGAAAAAAGCAAAGAGATAAAGGAAAAAATAATTAAATTACTTGGAGTTGAAATAAAATAAGTAAAATGAATTTCTTCATTCTTTTATTTCTAATGTTTTTCCGATTGCTTCTGGTGGAAGTGGTTTTTCAAATCCTGCTCTTAAAGTGGTTTTGTTTCCATGGAAAGCCATTATTTTGCCTGAAAGTTTTTTGCCTGTAATGGTTGTGTAAACACATTTTTTACCAATTAAGCCTGCAACTTCTTTTCTTTCAGTTGACTCTAATTCCAGTAAAACCTGGTTATTGTTTTGAGTATTTCTTCCTCTTCTATAATTAACTATTACTGCATTCATTAATTCACCTTTTTAGATACAATTTCTTCCAGTAAAACCTTTAAAAACCTATACAACAGAATAAAAATCAGGAATTAAAGAAGTTCTGATTAATGAAAACTTAACTTTAAAAGAACTCAATTTCTTCTTTTATTTGAGTATATATGATTATTGCAGGAATTGATGAAGCAGGACGCGGACCAGTATTAGGTCCAATGGTAATGGCTATTGCATTAATTAACAAGGAAAATGAGGAAACATTAAAGCAATTAGGAGTAAAGGATTCAAAGCTTTTAACTGAAAGCAAAAGAAATGAATTAATTAAACCATTAAAAGAAAATTTACTGGAATTTAATTCAGTTAAAGTCCATGCAAAAGAAATAGATGAATTTCTTGCAAGAAAATCATTAAATGAATTAGAAGCAATGCATGCAGCAAAATTAATTAATTCATTAAAAGAACTACCTGATTTGGTTTTAGTTGATTCACCTGACATAATTGAATCAAATTTTGAAAAAAGAATTCAAAAATACTTGAATAAAAAAATTAAAGTTATTTCAAAACATAAAGCTGATTTAAATTATTTAATTGTTGGAGCAGCTTCAATTATTGCTAAAGTTGAAAGAGACACTGAAATAAAGAAATTAAGCAAAAAATTTGAATGCGATTTAGGAACAGGTTATCCTCATGATGAAAAAACAATTTCATTCATTGAAAAATATTTGAAAGAAAATAATTGCCTGCCTGAATGCGCAAGAAAAAGCTGGAACACAAGCGAAAGATTGATTACTGAAAGATTTCAAAAAAAATTATTTTAAGTGAATGAAATGAAATCATTTAAAGCAAAAAAACCAGTTGAAGCGGAAAAAAAAATCAGAAAATTTATTCCTACTTTAGGAAAAAAAAGTAACGCAGTAATTAAAATTTCAGGACACAATCCAAGGACATATAAGCTGAATGAATCAAAAATGCTTACTGGAATTAAACTGGTTCACGAAAAAGAATTCAATAATTTATTTAAAGAAAACGAAAAAGTTTTAATGATTGAACTTGATTCAATTAATGCATCTGAAACAATTCAGTTAATTGATAAACTGGAAGAACAGTTCAAATATATGCAGCAGAACGGAGTTAAAGGACTTTTTTTTGATTCACCTAATTCAAGTTTAAGAAAATATTTAAAAAAAAGATTTAATGCGGTTGAAATTGAAACACCTGAACGCGAAAAAGAAAGCACAATGAAATGGTATGAAAAAAAAGTTAAAGAAAAAGGTTTTCCTGAAAAATATTTGAATGAACCAATTAAAACAATTGTAATTAAATTTTAATCTTCTTCATCTTCTTCTTTCATTTTACTTAATAATTCTAATGCATTTTGAGCGCTTTTTCCTTGAGCTTCATGCTGTTTAATGCTTTCACCAAAATAATCAACAAACTTTTTTGTTGTAGTAATAATGTAAGTAATGCCTTGTTTTTGTTTTTTAATAAATCCTTTTTCTTTTAAAATCCTAATATGATCATAAGCTTTAGAGTTACGTAAATTAATTATTTCACTTTGTTTTACTGGCTGTCTGAAAGCAATTAATGCAAGAGTTTTTAAAACACCTTTATGCATTTCAGGGCTTGAAGCATAATGAGAAACAGTGTCTTCTAAATGTTTTTTAACTGCTAAACGAAAGCCGTTTCCTTCAGCACGAATTTCTAAAGCAGAATTTCTTTCCTCTAAATCATGATTTAATTGATTAATTAAAACTTTTACAAACTGCACTGGTTTACCGCTTGTTCTGCTTAAATCATTAAGTGAAACAATTGAAGGAGATAAAAACAATGCTGCTTCAATCAAGTTTTTTGCTTTACTGTTTTCTTCTTCTTCATTTTCAATTAATTTTTCTTTTAAAATTTCTTCTTCAGTTGGTTCAAGAAAATTATTTGAATTAGTTTTCTCTGAATCAATTGAATCTGAATCATTTTCAGTAAAATCAGTTTCAGAAACAAGAGTTTTAGTTAATTCGTTTTCTGAAACAGGAAGTTCGATTTCTTTTTCTATTTCACACAATTTGTTTTCTTCATCTATGTTTTCTTTTTCAGCAATTAAATTTTCTTTTTCAGTAATTTCTGTTTCTTCAGTTAAGTTTTCTTTTTCTTCAGCATTGTTTTCTTTTTCAAAAAGTTTTATTGGAAATAAATTCATTTGATTTCACTTCAATAATATTGCAGGTTTTAATGGAGAAGCATTTCCTGCTTTAACTGTTTCTTCTGCTTGGGCTTCTTCTGCTTTTAAAATAATCACTGAAGTATTTAATTCTTTTTCAAGGAATTCATTTGCATCCATTAATGCAGTGAATTCATTTAATGGTTTTTTTCCTTTAAAGTCAGGAAGTTTTTTCAGAATTGATTGAATGAATTTTGGAAGCATTTTTGCATGCGCTTTTGCTTCATTTAATTGTGAAGCGATTTTCATTGCTGCCCCAAAATCAGGAGCAGTTAATTCATTTGAAACTTTTTGAATTACTTTCCATTTCCATTCAGGGCAAGTGAAAATTCTTACTCCATTTAATTTAGTTATTTTTGCTAATTCAGAAATATTTTTAATGTCTTCAAGAACTGATTCAATTAATTTTTCTGATTCCATTGCTTCAATTGAAATTTTTTCTTCTTTCGGCCATTCACTGATTGAAACAAATTCTTTTTTTCCAATTAATTCCCATAATTCTTCAGCTAAATGCGGAGTAACTAAAGCCATTAATTTAATCCAGCGTTCTAAAACAAATTCAATTGTTTTTTTATCATTTCCACCGCGTTTTAAAAACCATTTCAAATCAGTTGGAATTGAAAAATAAATTTTTTCTGAAGCTGAACGGAAATCAAATTCATTTAATGCATTAGTTGAATCAGTTATTGTTAAATTTATTTTTGATTTAATCCAGTCATTAATTGGATTAGAATTTTTTTCTTTTAATTCAGTTAATTCTTGAACTAATGAATAAATTCTTTCAAGGGTTTTACGGTAAGTTTTTGCTTTTTCATTGTCCCATACAATGTCAACAAAGCTTGAACCAATATTAGCGTAATACAAGCGCATTGCATCAACACTGTATTCTTTTATTGCATCAGGAATTGGTTCTGCTCCGCCTTTAGATTTTGAAATCTTGCTTCCTTTACCAATAACCCACCAGTTGACAAAAATGCCTTTAGGCCAGTATTTTTCAGGCATTACAGCCACATGATTCATTAAGAATACAGGAAAATGCACTGTTTGATGCTCTTTTCCGCCTAAATTAATGTCTAAAGGAAGGAAATGCTTTGCTTCTCCTTGAATTTCTTCAAGCAATGAAACAGTAATGCCTGTATTCTTTGAAACTGCCTGCACAGTGCCTTTTTCAAGGAAAACAAAGTCAAAGAATTCTTCAGTTAATTGTTCTGCTTTGATTTTATTTAAATTAATGAATTTTGAAACAATATAATAACAGGGATATAAAGTGGAATCGCTTATTGGTTCAATTGTCCAGCGGTTATCAAATGGAAGTTTTGTTCCAAGCCAGTTTCCTAATCTAGCGCATGCTCTGTCCTGAAACCATTCAAGAACTCCAGGCATATTATTATAGAATTCTTTTGGAAGAATATTCATTTTTTCTGCATGATTTTTTGATTTAACTGTAAGAGCTTCATTAGAGTAATTAATAAACCATTGATCTGGAATTTTTTTTATTACAACTTTTGCTCCGCATCTGCAAATTACTTCTTCAGAGAAATCAAAAAACAAATCAGCTTTACCTGAATTAATTAAATCTTCTTTTACTTTTTCTTTTGCTTCCTGCACTTTCATTCCAGCATATTTTCCTGCAATGCTTAACATCGTTCCTTTAAAAAATCCTGTTGAATAAACTTCTTGTTTTGCTTCATGAAGTTTTTC
>JAFGBZ010000055.1 GCA_016932875.1 Candidatus Iainarchaeum sp. | reverse complement strand
GGCGGAAAAAAAGAACTGCAGGAAAAAGGATTAACCCTGCATTCAGTGCTTACATTAACTGAATTATTGAAAGAATTAAAGGAATTAAAATTAATTGATTCAAAATTATTTGAAAGCATTCAAGAATATTTAAAGAATCCAACTCAATGGAAAGGATTAAATTAAATGGAAGTGAATGAAATGAATTTTTCAGAATTATTAAGGAAAAAAGCACTTGAATTTAATTCAATTGTTTGTTTTGGAGCTGATCCTGTAATGAATAAAATTCCAATTAAAGGAAAAGACTCTGAAGAAAATATTGCATTGTTTTATTCAAGAATTATGGATGGATGGAAATCAGAAGATGAATTCCCAAGCGCAGTAAAGCCAAATTATGCTTTTTATGCACAACATGGGTTTATGGGTTTAAGGGCATTAAAAAAAGTGATTGAAAAAGCAAAAGAGATGAAAATACCAGTAATACTTGATGTTAAACGCGGAGACATAGGCAAAACAAATACAGCTTATGCAAAGGAAGCATTTGATTTCTGGAATGCAGATGCAATGACTGCAGCAAGTTTTCTTGGAACTGATTCAGTTCAGCCATTACTTGAAGCAACTAAAGACAAACCAAAAGGAGTTTATGTTTTAAACAGGACTTCAAATAAAGGAGCAAATGATTTTCAGTCATTAATTGCAGGCGATAAACAATTGTTTTTGAAAATAAGCGAAAAAATAAATGAATGGAGTAAAATAAGCGAAGGAAATTTAGGCGCAGTAGTCGGAGCAACATCAATGAATGAATTAAAAGAAGTATCAAATTACTTTGTTTCTCAAAACAATAAAATTCCGTTTTTAATTCCTGGAGTTGGAGCACAAGGAGGAAGCGCTTCAGAAGTAGTGCAGGCATTAAAAGAAACAGGAAATGATTTATTAGTGCA
Source organism: Candidatus Iainarchaeum sp. (assembly GCA_016932875.1). Lineage (GTDB taxonomy): Archaea > Iainarchaeota > Iainarchaeia > Iainarchaeales > JAFGBZ01 > JAFGBZ01. The sequence goes on along the minus strand of JAFGBZ010000055.1, from coordinate 2,007 downwards.
TAGAATTAATTCCAGTTCAGGATTAAATTATGCTTATTTAGAATATAAAACAAATGATTTTGTTGAAGCAAGCATTAAAGCATTAAAACAATTAAATAAAGAAATCGGAAAAATAGAAGAAACTGAATGCGAACAGTAAAACAATCAGCGAGTTCTTTTTTTCGGTTTTTTAGTTTCTTTCTTTTTTGGGTTTGCTAATCTTAGTTCAGCAGCATGCGAAAATCTTTGCGCGCGTTCATATTCCCTGATTTCAGAAAGGATTGTTTCAGGAACAAATTTTTTTAATTTATCAAACAATTCAGGATTTACAATAGGGGTTTCTCCAACAGGTGTTCTTGTTCTTTCCGCCCGCCATGTTTTAAAATCAATGAAATTTTGATTAGCTGTTTTATAATTTTGAATAATTTTTAATGCATCTTCTGCAGTCATTTTTATTTCAGGAAAAAACTTTTTAGAAGAAAATGAATTAAAAAATTCAGAAAGAACTTCAATTTGATTTTTTTTACGTCCTGATTCTCCTAATTTTTCCAAACTATGAATAGTTTCACTGAATTGACTTTTACGCAAGCCAGTATATAAAGAAGATATTGAAAAGCATGCAGATTCGTTCTCTTTTTTAAGTTTTTCAGCAAAATCAACAAGAATTTTTCCTTTTGATTCAATTACTGCATGATTTTTATTTATTTTTCGTTTTAACTCAATTATTTCAGGTTTTGAAAAAACCCTGAATAAAGGTTTTTTTAAAACAGGCATTTTTCTCGTTAATAGGTTATTGTTTATTTTTTTTCTAATATTTCCAACCCAAGAAAAACCTTTTACAGCCATTTAAATCATCAACTAGTTATTCAAAACAATTAATTAAGCTTTCTTTTTTCCTGTTAAAATGAAAAAGCTTTTTTCCTTTAAAAGCCAGTTTAATTGAATTAAAAAATAATTTAATTTATTTGAATTAGAATAAGGATTTGAATTCCATAAAATTATTTCAGGAATTGATTTATTCAAATACTCTATTTTGTTTTCTTTAAACCAATTAAGAACTTCAGGAATTGAATGAAAAAATTCATTTGGATGCAGATATTTATCTGCAATCCATATTTTTTTTTGTTCAGTTAAATTTTTGTTTGAATAAAATAATTTGTTTGCTAATTCAATTTTTTTTAAATCATTTTTTGAATGCATTAAATCCAGTAAAAGTTTTTTTATCCGAGTAATAAATCTTCCATATTTATTGTAAACACCTAAAACAAGGAATCCGTTTGGTTTCAATACTCTGCATATTTCTTTCACTGCGTTTTTTGGATTAGTTGTATGATGCACACAGCCTAAAGAAAAAACATAATCAAATGAATTATCTTTAAATGGAAGCACTAGAACATCTGCTTCTTTAAAGGAAACGTTCTTTAAATGAAATTTTACGGCATTTTTTTTTGCTTTTTCAATTGAAGCAGGACTTAAATCAATTCCAGTTATTTTGCTTTTTTCACTTAAAGCAAATCCGCAGGAAAATTCTCCTGTGCCACATCCTGCTTCTAAAATCAATGAGTTTACAGGAAATTCATTTGGATTAAATCCAAGCATTTGAGTAATCCATTGAGCGTTCTTAAAAAGGTTTTTATTTGAATCAATCTGCTTTGAAGGATAAGGAAAATCAGTGTAAAACTGCCTTACTTTAAGGGATTTATCCATAAATAAGTGCAATAAAGTCAGTTTAAAAAGCTTTATGCAGAGCATTAATTAACGGCTTAATAAGCCAAATTTAATAGAGGTAAATTAAAATGAGTGAAGATAATCAAGGCGGAGATGACCGTCAAATGTATGATGCAGTTTGTAGTGACTGCGGAAAAGAAACAAAGGTTCCATTCGAACCACAAGAAGGAAGACCTGTTTACTGTAAAGACTGCTACCAAAAACACAGAAAGCCAAGACAAAGCTTCGGTAATAGAGGCGGCGGAGGCGGTTTCAGAGATAGAGGAAACAGAGGCGACAGAGGAAACAGGAATAAAAGCT
>JAFGBZ010000054.1 GCA_016932875.1 Candidatus Iainarchaeum sp. | reverse complement strand
TATTTTTTAGTTTCTTTAATTTTAGTTTCAGGAATGGTTTTTGCAGGCTATCCTGAAGTAAGCTTTAATTTTGATGCAATGGTTACAGGAGATTCTGCTTTTGAAAACAAAGTTTATTACAGAGATGAACAAAACGGGATTTTTTCAATTGAAGCAGACGGAACTCAATCAATTCTTTTAGGAGATATTGGCGGACCGATTCATCAAAATTTAGAAATAATTGATGATGATGGAACAAATCCTCAATATCCTGTTGCACTTCAAGAACAGCATGGATTGCTTTTAAGAAGAGGTGCAATTGATTCAATGAATGGATATTTTGAAATAGTTTTATTTGATAAAGCAGATTCATTCAACCCTCAATCTTATAGAATTCCTAACGGATTATTTGAATTAAATTACGCAATAATTACTGGAATTGAAAATAATTTATACGGCGGAAACCACTGGAAAATAGAACAACAAGGAAACAGTTCATGTAATGCAGATTTAAATCCGGTTTTTGCTGGAACAGATGATGAAGTTTCTTATTCAGAAAATCAAGGAAATTTTTGTATTGCAACTGCATTAATTAATATTTTCAATCACGATGCATTCAGAGTTTATTATACTTTGGATTCAGATAATGATGGAATTCCAGATGAACAAGATGTTTGTCCTTTAGATGCAGATAATGATTTAGATGCAGATGGGATATGCGGAAATGAAGATAACTGTCCAATAATTTCAAATGCAAATCAATGGGATGCAGACAATGACGGAATAGGAAATGTTTGCGATAATTGTCCTGAAACACAGAACCCAGCACAAGAAGATGAAAATCAAAATGGAATAGGAAATGCATGCGAAATTGATTGTCCTCAAGGAACACTTGAAGAAATACTTGTTCCATTCAAAACAACACAGAATACAAGTACAGTAAATAATTATCTTGGAAATATTCAATTAACTTTAAGCGGAGTTGGAAACAGTTCAGGAAAAGCATTAAATGATGCATTCTATGTTTACACAAGTTATCGTGATGAACAACCAGTAATTCCTTATGTAATGAATCCATTTAATTTATTTTTATGGAATCAAAGTTTAAGCGAACAAATAACTTTACCAGCATATGAAGAAACACATCAATATACAACAAATCTTTTGATTAACAGTGAATCAACTCTTGATTTCAAAATAGGCGATACATATATTCCAGATAATTCAGGTTACATTAAAGCATGCATTAATTCATTTGAATCAGTTTGCGGAAATGAAATAATTGAATACGGTGAAGACTGTGAAACAGATACAGGAATTCAATGCCAAGAAGGATATTATTGTTCAGTTAATACTAATTGTGTTTGTGTTCCAATGCCTTACTGTGGTGACGGAAATTTAGATGAAGGAGAAGAATGCGATGATGGAAACAATGAAAATGAAGACGGCTGTGATGAATATTGTTTAATTGAACCATGCGCAATGAAAATAAATTACACTTATTACAGCAATCAAGGAAACGGAAATTTCTTAGAGCAAACAGTAACAGAAAATAATACTTTTTTAAATGAAGAAATAATTCCATTAAACTGGAATGATTTAACTTTACCAAATAATGGAAATGTTCAAGGAATTGCATTGCAAAGAAATACTGCTTCAGCATATTTTATGCATTATGGATTCCAGAATTCAGGAGACATAGAAAAAGTTAATGCTGAAGTTAAATTAATTAATGCAGAAATAATTAATTTAACTGAAGATACACAAAATCGTTTTGAAAATCATAATCAATTTTATGATAAATTAGTTCAAACAGGAATTAATTCATTTGATTTTAATTTATGGGTTAATACTGCAGGAGACGGATTCTTTTTAGAATATTTATGCACTTACCCGCAAAATCCTTTTTGTGGAAACAATATTTTAGAAGCACAAGAAGAATGTGAAACAAATTCAGACTGCAGTGAAGGAGAATACTGTGATGCATGTTTATGTTATCAGGAAACACCAGAACCTTACTGCGGAGACGAAATAATTAATGGAAATGAAGAATGTGAATTCAATGAAGACTGCGAAGAAGGATTTGAATGCAATCAATGCATTTGTATAGAAGAAACACAAGGATACTGCGGAAACGAAATAATTGAAGAAGGAGAACAATGTGAATTCAATGAAGACTGCAGTGAAGGAGAATACTGTAGTGAGTGTATGTGCATTGAAGAAGTTCAAGGATATTGTGGTGATGGAATAGTACAAGAAACAGAAGACTGCGATATTGATTCAATGACTCAATGTCAAGATGGATATTCTTGTTCAGTTGAAACAAATTGTTTATGCGTTTTAATACAGGAACCAATATGCGGAAACGAAATAATTGAAGAAGGAGAACAATGTGAATTCAATGAAGATTGTGGAGAAGGATTTGAATGCAACAACTGTGTTTGCGAAACAGGAACACCTCAATTATACTGCGGAGACGCAATATGCAATAATGGAGAAACTTGTTCAACTTGTCCTCAAGACTGTAGTTCATGCAACGGAGGGACAATAGGCCCTTATTGTGGAGACGGAAGCTGTAATGGAACTGAAACAAGTGCAAGCTGTTCAGCTGACTGCGGAAGCCCTGCTTTTGAAAGTTCAGGAAGCGGAGGAAGCAGATGCATTCCAGATTTAGTTTACAGTGATTGGAGTTCATGCATTAATGGAATTCAAACAAGAACTTACACTAATTCAAATGATTGTCCAGTGGATGAAACATCAATTGAATTAGAAAAAGAATGTCAGGAAATAGTTGAATTCACTGAAAGTTATAGATGCGAAGATAATAATCCATGCACTAAAGGAAGATGGTATGAAAAAACAAATTCATGTGTATTTGATTCAGTTAATGGAATAGGATGTTATAAACAAGGAAAAATAGGAGTATGCCAAAACAATGAATGTGTTTTACCAGCAACAGAAGAAATTCAAAAAACAGCTGAAGAAATAACTGAAACAACAAATACTCCAACAGGATTCTTTGGATTAGGTGACTTTGCAAGCGCTTTGCTTGGACTGCTTTTCTTAATTCTTTTAATTTTAGGTTATGCAGGATACAGGAAATTATCTAAAAAATAATTTCCTTTCTTTTTTTCTTTATTTTATTCTTATTTTTTCGGCATTAAACGTTTCTTTTTTCGTCAAAAACAGTATTATTTAAATACTGGTTAAATGAATAGTACATTAAATTCAATTACTTTACAGGAGGTTGAATTAAATGGATATGGAAAAAATTGGCGGATATGCATTTCTAATAGGTGTAATTATTGCAGTGCTTGCAGCATTTGTACAAATGCCTGAAGTGCCATTAGTATTAGCAGTACTTGGATTAATTGTAGGATTACTTAATGTCACAGACAAAGAAGTTACAAAATTCCTTTTAGCAGCAATTGCATTAGGATTCAGTAGCGCTTCATTAAGTCCTTTAGCAATGACTCCAGGATTAGGAATGTATCTTGCAATGATATTACCAATATTCAGTAATATCGCAGTATTTGTTGCACCAGCAGCATTTGTTGTAGCATTAAAAACAATCTACAATCTTGCAAACAAAAAATAAATAAAATTCAAATCAAAAAAATAAAGGGATTCCTTCCCTTTTAATTTCTTTTTTTATTTAATTATTATCTACTCTATATTTAATTTAATTATAAAATTAAAACACATAAAATCCATTAAAAAATTTAATTAGACAAAAAGCGTAGTTTGGAAAAGAAATAATTAATTCAATAAATAATTATATTTCTTACTTTAATTTCTTTTTTCTAGTACAAAAATTGTTTTTTTAAAAAAAATAGCTTTTTAAGAGTTTGATTACCTAATTGATTCCCTTGCTACAATAAAGTTTTTAAATAAAGCAAACTTAATTCTAGAGCTTGAATCAGAGGTGAAAAAATGGGAGAAGTTTTTGAATTCGTTGTAAAACGCGACGGCAGATTAGCGCCATTCAATATGGAGAAAATAACTAAAGCAATTTTTGCTTCAGCGAAAGCAGTAGGCGGAGAAAACTATGCTTTAGCACAGGATTTATCAGTAAAAGTTTATAGTAATTTAAAGAAAGAATTTGGAAACAAAAACCCGAATGTTGAACAGGTTCAGGATATTGTTGAAAAAACTTTAATTGAAGAAGGACATGCTCAAACTGCAAAAGCATATATTATTTACAGACAGCAGAGAAAAGAAATACGTGATTCAAAAGCATTTCTTGAAAAAGTAGGTTCAGTTGTTGATGATTATGTAATGAAATCTGACTGGAGAGTAAAAGAAAATTCAAATGCAAGTTATTCTCTTTCAGGATTGCAGGCGCATGTTTCAGGCGCGATTTTAGCTGAATATACTTTGAAAAATATTTATCCAAAAGAAGTAGGCGAAGCCCATAGAAATGGAGATTTTCATATTCATGATTTAGGAACAGGAACTTTTTGCGGATACTGTGCTGGATGGAGTTTAAGGCAATTATTATTAGAAGGATTTAATGGAGTTGAAGGAAGAATTGCAGCTAAACCAGCAAAACATTTTAATGCTGCTTTAGGGCAGATAGTTAATTTTTTTGGAACACTGCAAAATGAATGGGCTGGAGCGCAGGCATTCAGTTCATTTGATACTTATTTAGCACCACTTGTAAGAGCAGATAATTTAGATTATAAAAAAGTAAAGCAAAGCATTCAAGAATTTGTTTTTGCAGTTAATTCAACTTCAAGATGGGGAAACCAAGTTCCATTCACTAATATTACTTTGGATTGGACTGTTCCTGAAGATTTAAAAGATCAGCCTGCAATTGTTGGCGGAGAATTAATGGACACAAATTATTCTGATTACCAGAAAGAAATGGACATGATTAATAAAGCATTCATTGAAACAATGATTAAAGGAGACATGAATGGAAGAATTTTTACTTTTCCAATTCCTACTTATAATATTACAAATGAATTTGACTGGAATTCAGAGAATGCAAATTTACTATTTGAAATGACTGCAAAATATGGAACCCCTTATTTCCAAAATTTTGTTAATTCATCATTAAAGCCAAGCGATGTAAGAAGCATGTGCTGTAGATTACAGTTGGATTTAAGAGATTTAAAAAGTAAAACAGGCGGTTTATTTGGAAGCGGTGAAAGCACTGGAAGTGTTGGAGTTGTAACAATTAATTTACCAAGAATTGGTTATTTAAGCAAAACAAAAGAAGAATTCTTTGAAAGGTTAAGCAAATTAATGGATTTAGCAAAAGAATCACTTCAGATTAAAAGAAAAGAGGTGGCTAAGAACTTGGATGGCGGCTTGCTTCCATATAGTAAGCGTTATTTAGGGCACTTGAACCATCATTTTTCAACCATTGGATTGGTTGGAATGCATGAAACATGCCTTAACTTTATAGGAAAAGGAATTGAAAGCAGTTCAGGAAAAGAGTTTGCTGTTGAAGTACTTGATTTAATGAGACAAAAATTGGAAAAGTTCCAAGAAGAAACCGGACAAATATTTAATTTAGAAGCAACTCCTGCTGAAGGCACTTCATATCGTTTAGCAAGAATTGATAAAAGACTTTATCCAAATATTATTACTTCAGGAAATAAGGTTCCTTATTACACTAATTCAACTCAATTACCTGTAGGACATACTGAAGATATTTTTGAAGCATTAGAACATCAGGATGAATTACAATCAATGTATACTGGCGGAACAGTATTGCATGGGTTTATGGGAGAAAAAATCACTTCAGTTGAAGCATGCAAAAAACTAGTGAAAACAATTGCACATAATTTCAAACTCCCTTACTATACTATTACACCAACATTCAGCATTTGTCCAGTGCATGGATACATTAAAGGAGAACACCATACATGCCCTGTTGAAATAGAAATAAAAAAAGAGGTGAAATAAATATGGATGAAACAAAATGCAATAAAGAAACAGAAGTATTCTCAAGAGTAGTAGGATATTTTCGTCCAGTAAACAACTGGAATGAAGGAAAAAAAGAAGAATTTGAAGACAGAAAAGCTTACTCTGAAAACAAATCACTGCAAAATAAATTATGCATTGAAGAAACAAAAATAATTCAAAAAACAGAAAATAATGACGCAGAATTAAAAGCAAAAATCAGAGCAGGCTTTGCCTGATTTTTTCCTTCTTTTTTTATTATTAAAGTGAACCATAATGGATTTTGTTGGATTACAAAAAACAACTTTACTGGATTACCCTGATAAAATTGCATGCATTTTTTTTACTCCTGGATGCAATTTCAGATGCGGTTTCTGTTACAACAAACAGCTTGTACTTACACCAAATACTTTGCCTAAAATAACTGAACAAGAAGCACTGGAATTTTTAGAGAAAAGAAAAAAATATTTGGAAGCAATAGTTATTACTGGCGGAGAACCAACTTTGCACTGGAATGAATTAAAAAAATTTGTTTTAAAAGCAAAAAAACTAGGTTACTTAATTAAACTTGATTCAAACGGAACAAATCCTGAAGCAATAAAAGAAGCAATTGAAGAAAAATTAATTGATTACATTGCAATGGATATTAAAAGCTCTTTAGAAAATTATTCTAAAGCAGTTGGAACTGAAGTAAATACTGAAAACATAAAAAAATCAATTGAATTAATAATGAATTCAGGAATTGATTATGAATTCAGAAGCACTATTATTCCTGAAATTTATTCAAATAAAGATGCAATAAAAATAAGCGAATTAATTAATGGAGCAAAAAAATATTTTTTACAACAATTTGTTCCAGCAGAAACAATGATTGATGAATCATTTAAAGAAAAAAAAAGATATTCTTTCAGCGAAGCAGTTGAATTAAAAAAAATCCTTGAAAAAACAATTCAAAAAGTTGAATTAAGAGGATTTGAATAAAAGCAATTAAATACTTTTCTTATCCCATTAATTTCCATGAATTCGAAAATATTTTTTTTAGGAATGGTTTTGCTTTTGGTTTTTGGATGTATTCAAAATCAAGCGAATAATGAAGCACAAAATGAATTGAATAATTCACAGAATTTAAATGAAGAAATTAATAATCAAAATACAGGAGTTGTTGAAGTGATTGTAGAAGAAGGAGATTTAATTAAAGTTGATTACACTGGAACTTTAGAGGATGGAACTCAATTTGATTCAAGCATTGGAAGAAGTCCATTAGAATTTACTGCAGGAGCAGGACAAATGATTAAAGGATTTGATTCAGCTGTAATTGGAATGAAATTAAATGAAGAAAAAAACATTAAATTAAGTCCAAACGAAGCTTATGGCGAAATAAAACCTGAAGCAATTATTTCAGTTCCAATTCAGCAATTAATTGATGCAGGATTAAATAATCCAGAAGTAGGAATGCATATTTTTGCTTCCGGAGTGCCTGCAACAATAACTGAAATAAATGATGAAAATGTTACTGTTGATTTTAATCATGAATTAGCTGGAAAAACACTTAATTTCTGGATTAAAGTAGTTGAAATTAAAAAACAGTAAACCAAGGAATTAAATAAATGAAAAATCATTAAATTAAAGGCGTTTAAAATGATGGAATTTATTCAGGCATTTATTTTGCTTTTAGTTATAATGGATCCGATTGTCAGTTTAGGCGCATTGCTTTCATTCACTACAGATAATAAAGAAGACAAAAAGAAAATTGCAGTAAAATCAGTTTTAGTTGCAGGAACTGTTTTTCTTGTTTTTGCTTTAAGTGGAGATTTTCTTCTCCAACTTTTAGGTGTAAGCATTGACAGCTTTAAAGCTGCAGGAGGAATAATTTTAATCCTGCTTGGAATTCAGATGGCAATGGGTTTTTCTTTTCCTAAAAAAGAAGAAAAAATAAGCGAAATATCAGTAGTAATCGGAACACCTTTAATCAGCGGGCCTGCAACAATTACTACAACAATTCTTTTAGTTAAAGAATCAGGTTTAATGATTACTTTAGGAGCAGGATTAATTGCATTATTTGTGGTTTTAATTACTCTTCTTTTATCAAAACAAATAGATAAATTAATTGGACACAGCGGGATGAGAGTTGTTTCAACAATGCTGGGAATAGTTACAATTGCATGGGGAATCCAATTTCTTTTCACTGGCGCAGTAGCTTTTTTTGTATGAACTCGCACCGGCAAACTACTCTTCCGAAAACATTGAAATTCACTTTTTTCTTTTTTATTTCATGGTTGAAATTCAAAAAGTAAAAGCTTTAGCAGAAGCAGGAAAATATGACTTAAGTTGTTCATGCAATGAAGAAAGAAAAGATATTCCTAAAATTAAGTCAGATTATTTAAGCATGGTTTACAAAGCAAGCATGCCAGACAATAAATTTATTTATTTATTTAAAACACTTTATTCTAATGCATGCGTTTTTGACTGCAAGTATTGTTCTAATTCAAGTGTATGCAAAAATAAATTAAATAAGTTTTCTTATACTCCGCAAGAGCTTGCAAATACTTTTGATTTAATGAAAAGAAAAGGATTGGTTTCAGGATTATTTTTAAGCTCTGCAATGAGTGGTGAAGCAGATAAAGTAATGGAATCAATGATTGAAGCAACAGAAATAATCAGATTTAAACAAAAATTTAATGGATACATTCATTTGAAAGTATTGCCTGGAACAAATTATGATTTAGTGAAAAGAGCAACTGAGTTAGCGCAAAGAGTAAGCATTAATATTGAAGCTACAAGCAATTCAAGATTAAATGAATTAAGTTCTCAAAAAGAATTTCAAACTGATTTAATTAAAAGACAGAAATGGATTCAAAAATTAAATGATTCAAGTCAAACAACTCAATTAGTTGTTGGAGCTTGTGCAGGAGAAACAGATAAAGAAATTCTTAACACAATGGATTATGAATACAAAGAAATCGGCATTGAAAAAATGTATTATTCAGCATTCAAGCCATTAAAAAATACTCCATTGGAAGAAAAAAAAGCAGTTAATCCTTTAAGGCAAGTAAGATTATATAATTCAGATTATCTTTACCGTTTATACAATTTTAAGAAAAAAGAATTATTTGAAGTATTAGATGAAAATGGTTTTCTTCCAAGAACTGAACCAAAAACAGTTTTAGCAGTAAAAAACAATTTATGCATTGAACCAAATACATGCGATTATTCAGAACTTATAAGAGTGCCTGGAATTGGATTAAAAACTGCTTCAAAAATAAGTGAATTCAGAAAAAAAGAAAAAATTCATTCAAGAAAACAATTACAGGAATTGGGAGTAATTTTGAAAAGAGCTGATTCATTCATTGAATTAAATGGATGGAAGCAAGGAAAAATTAAGGAATGGAGTTAAGCATAAAACCTAATTAAAACAAAAGAATTTAAAGAACAAGAAATCATTAATTCTACATGAATTCAAAAATTTTAATTTTAGGATTAATTGCATTACTTGCTTTAAGTGCTTGCACCGAAATAACACTGCCAACTGAAACTCATGAAAGTAAACCAGTTGAATTAGAAAACTTTAATGTTTCAGAAGAAGTACTTCAAGAAGCAGTTAATGCAAATAATCAGTTTGCATTTGAACTTTACAATAAATATTCTTCAAAAGAAGAAAATATATTTTTCTCTCCTTACAGCATTTCAACTGCATTAGGAATGACTTTTGAAGGCGCTAAAGGACAAACAGCAGAAGAAATGAGAGAAGTATTTCATTTTATTGAAAATGAAAAAAACAGAAAAGAAAGCACTGCAATACTTTATAATAAACTAAATAAAGGAAATGAAAAAATTAAATTAAGCACAGCTAATGCTTTATGGGCACAAAAAGATTATGTTTTTTTACAGGAATACTTTGATTTAATTGAAAAATATTACGCAGGAAAAGTAACTAATTTGGATTTCATAAATAAAACAGAAGAATCAAGAAAAACAATTAATTCATGGGTTGAACAAAAAACAAACAATAAAATAAAAGATTTAATTCCGCAAGGAAGCATTACAGGAGATACAAAACTTGTTCTAACTAATGCAATTTACTTTAAAGGAAACTGGTTACATCAATTCAAAACAGAAAAAACTTTTCAAGAAGAATTTAAATTAAATGAAACACAATCAATTCAAACTGAATTCATGCATTTAAAATCAAGTGAGTTAAAAGATGAAGAACCAGGAAAAGATTTATTTAATTATATGGAAAATGATTCAATGCAAATGCTTGAATTAGAATACAATGAAGACAAATTATCAATGCTTATTTTACTTCCAAAAAATAATTTAAATGAATTAGAAGAACAATTAAATAATGAAAAATTAAGTGAATTAAAAAATTCAATGCGTAAAGAAAAAGTAAATATTTCTTTGCCTAAATTTAAATTAGAAACAAAATATTTTATGGGACAAGATTTAAGTGAAATGGGAATGCCAACAGCATTTAGCCCTTCAGCAGATTTTTCTGGAATGACTGGAAGCAAAGATTTAATGATAAGCCAAGTAATTCATCAGGCTTTTGTTGAAGTAAATGAAGAAGGAACTGAAGCAGCTGCAGCAACAGCAGTAATAATGGAAACAACTTCTGCAACACCTTTACAACCAAAAGAATTCAAAGCAAACCATCCATTCATATTTATTATTCAAGAAAAAGAAACAGGAAACATATTATTTATAGGAAAATTGATGAACCCAAAAAACGAATAAATGAAAGCAAACTGCTACATAATAACTTGTTTTTTTCTTTGAATAAAGCTTTTTAATGAATTCCTTGAATTAATTCTTAACTTACGCAGGGATAGGAAAGTGGTTAAATCCGCGGGACTCAAAATCCCGTCGCTTAGTGCGTTCAGCGGTTCGAATCCGCTTCCCTGCAACCGTCTCGCCGGTTGGCGGGCGAAGGGCGCCTTCGGCAGCCCGTAATTAAAAACTGGTTTTCATGAATTCAGAAATTCAAAAATACTTTGAAAAGCAAAAATCATTGCAAAAAGAAATTCTAATTAAATTAAGGAAAATTATTTTCAAAACTTATCCAAAAATCAAAGAAGAAATGAAATGGGGTGTTCCTTCATTTGATGAAGGAAAATATTATTTAGTTGCATTAAAGGATTCAGTGAATATAGGTTTTTCAGTTAAAGGATTAAATAAAAAAGAAATGGATTTATTCGAAGGAACAGGAAAAACCATGCGGAATTTAAAGATTAGTTCAGTAAAAGAAATTGATGAAAAAAGAATTACTAACTTACTAAAACTGGTTGAAAAAAACAGCAAATAACAAGCGCAATATATTAAATACTTTTAATACTTATTTTAAAGTGATGTAATTAAATACAAAATTTAATTACAGAGGCAAATTCATTATTTGCCAAAAAAAGAATTTGCAGTGATTAAATGAAATTATATAATTCGCTTTCACGCGAAAAAGAAGAATTAATTCCTTTAAAAGAAAATGAAATTGGAATGTATGTTTGCGGTCCAACTGTTTATGGTCCAGGGCATATAGGACATGCAAGAACTTATATTGCTTTTGATGTAATCAGAAGATATTTAGAGTACAGAAATTTTAAAGTTAATTTTGTTGTGAATATAACTGATATTCATGATGATATGATTAAAACTGCTAATAAGCAGGGAATAACTATTTTTGAATTAGCTGATAAAAATATTGAATTGTTTTTCAAGGATTTAGATTTATTGAAAATTAACAGGGCAACAAATTATCCAAGAGTAACCCAAGTAATTCCTGAAATAATTGAAATGGTTAAATCATTGCAGGAAAAAGGTTTTGCTTATGAAACTGATGACGGAGTTTACTTTAAAATAAATGCATTCAAGGATTACGGAAAATTATCCAGATTAAAAATAGATGAAAGCAAAGGAAAAACAAGAGTTGATACAGATAAATATGATAAAGATAATCCAATGGATTTTGCGTTATGGAAAAAAGCAAAAGAAAATGAACCTTCATGGGAAAGCCCTTGGGGTAAAGGACGTCCTGGATGGCATATTGAATGCAGTGTAATGAGTAAAAAATTATTAGGAGAACAATTTGATATTCATGGCGGAGCAAAGGATTTAGAGTTTCCGCATCATGAAAATGAAATTGCCCAAAGTGAAGCTTGCAGTGGAAAAAAACCTTTTGTAAAGTACTGGATGCATACAGGTTTTTTAAATGTAAACGGAGAAAAAATGAGCAAATCATTAGGAAATTTTATTACTTTACCTGAATTACTTCAGAAAGTTAATCCAGTTACTTTCAGATTCTTTATTTCACTGATTCATTACAGTTCGCCAGTTGATTACAGTGAAAAAAATATTCTGCAGGCGGAAAAAACACTGCAAAGAATTAATGAACTCATAGGAAAATTAATTGATTTAAATAAATCAAGTGAAGTAAAAGAAACTCCTGAAGCAGATGAAGTAATTGAAAAAGAAAGAACTGAATTCATTGAAGCAATGGATGATGATTTTAATGCTCCAAAAGCATGGGCTTCAGTTTTTGAATTTAATAAAAAAATGAATGCATTAATTGATGAAAAAAAAATAGGAAAACATAATTCTGAAAACGCAGTTAATTTATTTAAGGAAATTAATTCTTTTATGGATGTTTTTTCATTTGAAGAAAAAGAAGAGCTTGACTCAAATTTAATGAATTTAATTAAAGAAAGAGAAAAAGCAAGAAATGAAAAAAACTGGAGTTTGTCTGATAAAATCAGGGATGAATTAAAATTAAAAGGAATTGAATTAATTGATTCAAAGGATGGAACTAAATGGAGGAAAATCAATTGATTTTCATTAAAGGACGGGAATTAAATGGCTTCATTTATTGATTTTACTTTATTGTTTGATTTAGGTTTAATTCTTTTTTCAGCCACTTTATTCAATTATCTTGCAAGATTTTTTAAACAGCCTAATCTGCTTGCATATCTTTTAGCAGGAATTTTTATTGGCCCAGTTGTGTTAGGTTCACTTGGATTAAACATAAATGGAATTCCAATAGGAATAACTAAAATTGATGATGTTGTACTGCTTTCAGAGTTAGGTGTTGCGTTTTTATTGTTTGGTGTAGGAGTTGAAACTGATTTTTCTAAATTAATGGGAATGGGTAAAACACTTTTTTTTGGTTCAATAATTCAGGTTCTTTTAACTTTAAGTTTTTCTTTTTTAGGAACAACTTTTTTAGGTTTAGGTTTTGAGCAGGGAATTTTTGTCGGATTAATTTTAGCTTTTAGTTCAACTTTGATTGTAGTAAAAATTTTGTCTGATGCACATCAAATTAATACTTTGCAGGGCAGAATGATGATTGGATTTTTATTAGTGCAGGACTTGCTTGTAATGCTTGTACTTCCTTTAGCAAATAATTTCACTGCAGTTCTTGATTTAAATTTTATTTTAATTATTTTAGGAAAAGGAATTTTGATTATTGCAATTGCTTATTTAATGAATAAAGCAATTTATCCTTCACTATATAAATTTGCAGTGCAAAGCGATGAATTGTTGTTTTTAGCTTCAATTTCAAGCGCATTTATTTTCATTCTGCTTGCAGTGGCATTAGAATTTCCAGTTGCAGTGGGAGCATTTATTGCAGGAGTTTCATTATCAACTCTGCCTTACAGTTTTGAAGTATTCAATAAAATACGCGGGGTAAGGGATTTTTTTGCAACGATTTTTTTTGTTACTTTAGGAATTCAGATTACATTTAATTTTTCTTCAATTCCTTTAGAATTAATGCTTTTTATTTTAGCAATTGTTTTTTTACTGAAACCATTAATTTTCTTTTTAATTACCTTATTTTCAGGTTACGGCGGAAAAATTTCTTTGCTTGTTGCATTGGGTTTAGCACAAGTAAGCGAGTTCTCGTTTATTCTTGCAAACAGCGGGAAAACAGTTATTGATGCAACACCTAATCTTTACTCTTTTTTACTGTTAACAATTGCTTTTTCAATGATTGCTTCTCCTTACCTGCATCAGCACAGCAATAAACTTTATTCATGGCTGGATAAATTTATTTTAACAAAATTTTTCCCAAAATTAAAGGACAACAAATTACTGCATCATAAACTTAACATGCTTGAAAGCATTCCTGAAAAATTCGTTGACCATTTAGTTATTGTCGGCGGAGGAACAATGGGTTATGCTATTGCTTCAATAATGAAAGGAAAAAAAGAATTCATTTTAATTGATCATGATCCTGAAATTGTTTTTGACTCCATTAAAAAAGGATTTAATTCAGTTTACGGCGAAGCAAACAATCCTGAAATTCTTGAAAAAGTAAAAATAAAAGATGCAAAATTATTGATTCTTGCAATTCCTGATGTAAAAATAGGAGTAAGTGCTTTAAATTATGCAAGAAAAGAAAACCCTAAAATAACTGTTTTTGCCAGAGCACATTATTACAGAGATGCATTAAAATATTATGAAAACGGAACAGATTTTGTTGTAATGCCTCACATTATTGGTTCAAATGAATTCATTAAACAGATTGCAGAATTCCTTGAAACAGGAAAAATAAGAAGCATATTTCATTTAGAAGAAGAATTCAAAAAATACCTGCATGAAAAAGCAAAAGAAGAAAAATCACATTTCGGGTATTAAAAAAGTTAATCAATTTCAAATATCAAAAAAATTTAATCAAATTAATTCAAAATAAATACGTTTATTTTCAGCACCCTTGTTTTTTAAATTAGTTATTTTTATTCTGCCGATTTCAGAAGTGTTTTTTACATGAGTTCCGCCGTCAGCCTGAACATCAAAGTTTCCAATTGAAACAATTCTAAACACAGGAATTTCTTTTGGCAGAACATTCTTTAAACGAAATAACTCAGGAATTTCAAAAGCTTCATCTCTTTCAAGAAAAGAAACAATTACATTCAGATTTTGTGTTATTGCATTGTTTGCTTTTTCTTCAAAGGAATTTAATAGTTCCCTGTCAAATTCTTTAACTGAAAAATCCATTCTTGATTCTTTTTCACCTAACTGATTTCCAGTAAATAAAGCACCTGTTTCACTAAAAATTATTTTGCTTAAAATATGGGCTGCGGAATGCATTTTCATTAAAGCATGACGTCTTTCCCAATTCAGAATTCCTTTAACTTTATCTCCAACACTTAATCCTTCAGCATTAATTAATTCATGCAATACATTTTCCCCTGAATTCTTCACTGAAATTACTTCAAACTCTTTTCCATTGCAAAGAATTTTTCCTGTATCTGAAGGCTGTCCTCCCCCAGAAGGATAAAAAGCAGTTTTATTTAATACAACAAAATTCCCAGTAATTTCAGTTACAGTTGCGTCAAATTCCTTTACATAAGAGTCAGTTAAATAAATTTTTTCAGTCAAAAAAAACACTTTATTATTTTTTTAATTTGTCAAGAGCTAAACCCATTTCTTTTGCAAAATTTTCTTCAAATTTTTCAAGCTCATGAATTTTTTCCTGGACTGCAAGTATTTCTTTTTTTGAATCTGATTTTTGATTCAATAAATAATCATCCAATTCTTTTTTTGATTTATTAAACTGAAGAACATTATATTTAAGAGTATTAAGAAATTGCTTTTCAAATACTTTCAGTTCTTCTTCAACTGAATCAATTTTATCCAAATCAATTCTGTTGATCAATTCATTTAATTTCATTGATTTTTCATTTAATTCTTTTTCAGTACTGCTTAATCTTCTTTTAATTTCTTCATTTATTTCTTCTTTTACATCCCAAGTGAATTTATCCGCCTGTTTTTCTGCAAGCAACTGCATTTCATTATTTAACTGCCTTAAAATTTCTTTTGAATGGATTTTTTTCTCAAATTCAACAGAAGCATTTTTTAAAAGAGAAAGCAACTGTTTTAAATCCTCAGGATTTAATTTTTCCTCTAACTCAGATAATTCATGCATTCTTGAATTAAGCAAATCAATTGTTTTATCCAAAACAAGATTCATTTTTCTGGATTCCTTTAATGAAAGCTCTGCCTGAGACTTCATTTTTTTTAATTTGTTTTCCTCAACTCTGGTTTTTTTGATTAATTCAGCAGATTTAATTTCAAATTCAGAGTCAATTTTTTTAATTAATTCCTCTTTTTCTAATTCAAGAGAAGAGTTCACTTTTTTGATTGATTCATTGATTCTTTCAGTTAATAATGAATCAAAATTGATTAAAGTTTTTGAATTTGAATTTATTAGATTCTGATTTAAGTTATTCAAATCATTTAAGCCATATTGATTGACTAAAACAAATTCCAGCCCAGTATTTGATTTAAGGAGTTCTTTATCTGAATCAGTTAAAATCTCTTTTTTAGACATAGAAACCCTATTAACAAATCAACAACAAATATTTTTAACCTTTTTTTAAATAAAATGGGGTCTGAGGGATTTGAACCCCCATCAACTGGTCTGGAGCCAGCCGCACTGCCGGGTTATGCTAAAACCCCCCTACAGAATATAATATTTTTGCATAATTTATTAAAAGGTAGTGTGGAGCATGAATAAAACTTTTTTTCCAGAAGCATTCCTTGAAAAATACAGGAAATTAATGGGAAATGAATTTGATGAATTCATTGCAGTTTCAAAAACAAAATGGAGTAAAAGCATCTGGGTTAATTCAAATAAAATAAATCCAAAAGAATTAAAGAAAAAACTGGAAGAAAAAAAATGGAAATTAAAGGAATTGAATTTTACTGAAAATGGATTTGAATTAACTGAAAGTGCACAAAAACCTGGGCAAGAAATTGAATTCAAAAACGGTTTATTTAATTTACAGGAAAAAAGCTCAATGCTTCCAGCATTAATATTAAATCCAAAACAAAATGAAAGAGTTCTGGATGCATGCGCTGCCCCTGGAAATAAATCAATTCAGTTAAATAATTTAATGCAGAATAAAGGAAATCTGATTTTAGTTGAAAAAAACAAAGAACGATTTAAATCACTGAAATTTAATGTAAATAAATTTAATTTAAATGCTGAAACAAGATTAGGAGATTTA
Organism: Candidatus Iainarchaeum sp.; assembly: GCA_016932875.1. Taxonomy (GTDB): domain Archaea; phylum Iainarchaeota; class Iainarchaeia; order Iainarchaeales; family JAFGBZ01; genus JAFGBZ01. Next base: position 1,202 of record JAFGBZ010000054.1, on the reverse strand, counting down.
CTGAAAGCAAGTACTGAAAAAAAATTTGATAAAATTTTACTGGATGCGCCCTGTTCAAGTGAAGGATTAATTAGAAAAAAATTTGATGCATTAAAGAACTGGACTCCTAAATTAGTGGAAGCAAAAAGTTCTTTGCAGAAAAAATTAATTTTAAAATCAGTTGATTTACTGAAACCAAAAGGATTACTGGTTTATTCAACCTGCTCACTTTCACCTGAAGAAAACGAGGAAGTAATTGATTTTTTGCTTAAAACAAGAAAAATTAAATTAAAGGAAATTAAAGTAAATGAATTTAAATTAAGAAAAGGAATTGAAGAATGGAATGGAAAAAAATTTAATTCAGAAGTAAAAAAATGCATTAGAATTTATCCTCAGGATAATAATTCACAGGCATTCTTTATTGCTTTAATTGAAAAGAATTAAAGAATATATATGAATTAATTACATTGATTGTAATTTTTTAATGCGTTCTTCTATTGGCGGATGAGTTGAAAATAAATTTGAAAAAAATTCTTTTTTGTTTTTTAATGGATTTGAAATAAATAAATGGGCTGTTGCACCAGAAGCTGAATCCAATACTTGTGAATCATTTTTTAATTTATTTAAAGCACTTGCTAATCCAGAAGGATTTCTGGTCATTTCTGCCGCGCTTGCATCAGCTAAATATTCTCTTGAACGCCCTATGCTTCTGCTAATAATTGTTGCAATTATTGGAGTTAAAATAGCTAAAATTATTCCTGCCACAAGCATAATTAATCCTAATCTGCCTTTACCTGAATCATTGTTTCTGCCCCAAAAAGTCATTCTTAAAAAAATGTCTGAAAGAATAACGCTTAACCCTACAAGAACTGCAGAAATCATCATTATTCTTATATCAAAATTTTTAATATGACTCATTTCATGAGCAATTACTCCAGTTAATTCATCGCGATTCATTTTATTTAATAAGCCTTGGGTTACTGCAACTGAAGCATGTTCTGGATCGCGTCCAGTAGCAAAAGCATTCATTGCATTGCTTGGAATAACATAAAGATTAGGCATTGGAAGCCCTGAAGCTAGTTTCATTTCTTCAACAATATTGAAAAGCATTTGATGCGATTCCTTTGTTACAGGAATTGCATGACTCATTGTTAAAACAATTTTATCTCCAGCAAAAAAAGAAATTAATGCATAAATAATTGAAATTACTGCTGCAAGAATTA
>JAFGBZ010000053.1 GCA_016932875.1 Candidatus Iainarchaeum sp. | reverse complement strand
GTTCCAGGATAAACCATTATTGGAAAAAACTGTGCTGTATCAGGGTCTAATTCTTTTGCAAACTTAATTGTTTCTTTTATTGATTCTTTTGTTTCTCCTCTGTTTCCCATCATAAAGCAGCCATGCACTAAAATTCCTGATTTTTTTGAATCTTTCATGAATTCCTTTATTTTTGGAATAGTTGTTCCTTTTTTAATATTATTAAGTATTTCTTGAACTCCTGATTCAAATCCAACGCACATTAATCTGCATTTAGCTTTTTTCATCCATTGCATTGTTTCATAATCAATATCCGCCCTTGAATTGCATGTCCAAGGTAAATTAATTTTTCTTTTAATTATTTCTTTGCATAACTCAATTGTTCTTTCTTTATCCTGAGTTAATGTATCATCTTCAATCATTATGTCTTTTACTTGAGGTAAATTTTTTTTAATCCATTCAAATTCATCTGCAACATTTTTCACACTTCTCGCACGATAAGGGCGTAAAGTTAATGTTTGAGGCCACATGCAGAAAGTGCATCTGTATTTGCATCCTCTTCCAGTCATTATTGTTACTTCAGGATACAAAACAGAAGGATAAAAATAATCCTCTATTTTCAGATGTCTTTTGCATACTTCACTTACAAAAGGCATTTCATCCAGTTCATTAGAAGTAATTAAAGGCATTTCAGGATTTCTGATAAATTCATTTTTTGCTCCTGGTTTTCTGTAAACTAATCCTTTCACAGTTGCAAGAGCTTTTTTTTCATTTAATGCTTTTGCTAAATCTTTTAAAATAAAATCATATTCATGCACTGCAACAGCATCAACTGCTTTCGCACGAGTTAGACATTCTTCAGGCAAAGCACTTGGATGCACTCCAACCATTGCAATAAATGCTTCAGGCATTTTTTCTTTTAATTTTTCAGCAATTTTTGCATCACTATTAAATGAAGCAATCACTGAATCAATTACAATTAATTTTGGATTAAATTCCAAAGCAATTTTTTCAACTTCTTCATATTTTTGTCCGTGTGCAGGAGCATCAATTAATTTTGTTTCAAATCCTTCTTTTTCTAAAACCCCAGTAGCATAAGCCATCCAAATAGGATAATAAACGCATCCGCCTCTGCTTATTGCAGGACTTCTTGATGTGCGTGAAAATTTGTAAATAAACGGCGGATTAAGCATTAATATTTTCATTCAATTCACTTCCTTTATTTTAATTAATTTTTCTTAACTTGTTTTTGTTTTTTATTTATTTTTCTTTTCCTTCAACAAAATTATTTGCTCTTAATAATTCTTCAAAGCTTCCTGCATCCATCCATTCTTTTTTCATCTTGCTTGCTTTCAAAGAATTTTTTTTAATATAATAATTATGCAAATCAGAAATCTCTAATTCACCGCGAGCACTTGGTTTAAGTGTTCGAATGATGTCAAACACATTTTTAGTATACATGTAAACTCCTATTGCAACCCAGTTGGTTGGAGGATTTTTTGGTTTTTCAATTACTTCTTTAACATTTTCTCCTTCCAATACAGCTACTCCTGCTTTGCTTGCTTCTTCAGTAGTTGTTTCATATAATAAAATTCGTGATAATTCTTTTCCTTTTTCAAATTCATCTGTGAATGATTTAATTGACTCAAACAATAAATTATCTCCATTAATTGAAACAAATTTATCTTCTCCAACAAAATTTTCAGCCAAAGCAATTGCATGCGGTAAACCTCCTGCAGTATCCTGTACTCTGTAAGTAAAGTTTACCCCGAATTCTTTTCCGCTTCCAAGCAAACCAATAATATCTCCTGCATGATTTACACCGGTAATAATTAGTATTTCTTTTATTCCTGCGCTTTTAAGTGTTTCAATTGGATAATAAATCATTGGTTTATTGTAAATTGGAAGCAGATGCTTGTTGGTTACATTTGTTAATGGTTTTAACCTTGAACCTGTTCCGCCTGCTAAAATAATTCCCTTCATTTAATCACCATTCAATTATTTTCTTTTTTTAATAAGTGGCTTCCACCACCATGAATTCATTTCATACCAGTCAATTGTAAAAGCCAGTTTGTCTTCAAGTTTTCCTTTTAATTTAAATCCTAATTTTTTGATTTTATCTGCTTTCATTGAATATCTTTTATCATGTCCTTGTCTGTCTTTTACATGTTCAATCATTGATTCATCTGCACCCAAATAATTCAGAATGAATTTTGTTGTCCATAAATTTGTTTTTTCGTTCTCGCCTGCAATATTATATACTTCGCCTTTCTTTCCTTTTTCCAAAACTTTTTCAATTCCATTGCAGTTATCATAAACAAATAACCAATCACGAATTTGTTTTCCGTCACCATACACTGGAACTTTTTTTCCTGTTAAAAGATTTGTTACAAAAAAAGGAAGCAATTTTTCAGGATATTGCATTGGACCGAAATTATTTGAAGGACGAATAATTGAAACATTCAAATCAAATGTTTGAGTATAACTGTAAGTTAATCTGTCTGCTCCTGCTTTGCTTGCGCTGTAAGGGTTTCTTGGATTTAAAACGCTTTCTTCAGTAAAGCTTCCTTTTGGTATGCTTCCATAAACTTCATCAGTTGAAATATG
>JAFGBZ010000007.1 GCA_016932875.1 Candidatus Iainarchaeum sp. | reverse complement strand
TCTTTCATTTGCTTTAGGATTAATTATTTTTTAAACTAATTGATGTAATTTAATTGTATGAAGCAATTTATTTTTTTTAACGGTAAATTCATTGAATTGAATAAAGCAAAAATAAGTGTTTACGCTAATTCCCTGCACTATGGAACAGCAGTATTTGAAGGAATTCGTTCCTATAAAACTTCAAAAGGAACAGCAGTATTCAGATTAAAAGAGCATTTAATTAGATTAAATAAATCAGCTGAATTCATGCATTACAAAATCCCTTATTCAATTAATGAATTAATTTTTTTTGTTAAAGAATTATTGAAAAAAAATAATTTATCTAATGCATATATTCGTCCGATTGTTTTTTTTGAAGAAAACTGCATTCAACTGCATAAATCAAATGAATTTAAAACAAACATTGCTTTAATTGCTTTTCCGATGAAAGGATTTTTTGCAGGAAAAGAATCAACTGGAATTAAATTAATGGTTTCTTCATTGAAAAGAATTCCATTTAATGCTGAATTATTTGAAGCAAAAGTTTCAGGAAATTATGCTTTAAGTTTTCTTGCAAGAACTGAAGCAAAATTAAATAATTTTGATGATGCAGTATTATTAAATGAAAAAAAACAAGTAATGGAATGCTCAGCAGAAAACATCTTCTACATAAAAAAGGGTAAAGTGTTTACTCCGAAAATTAAAGGAATTCTTCCTGGAATTACAAGAAAAACAGTTGAAGAATTATGCAGTAAATTAAAAATTTCTTTTAAAGAAAAAACTGTTTCATTAAAGGAATTAATGAATGCAGATGAATTATTTATTACAGGAACAGCTTCAGGAATAATTAAAGTAAATCAATTACAGAAAAAGAAATTCAAATTAAATGAAGATTCAATTTCAAATAAATTAATTAATGAATTCAATTCAGCAATTAATGCTGAAAAAAAAGATTACTTGAAATGGCTTGAATTTATTTGAATTAAAATTGTATTAATTTCTTTTAAAAACTCTTTTGTTCTTTTAATAATTGAATTATTAAAGGTGATTTTATTTGGAGTTTTTTATTGATACAGCTAATTTAGAGCAGATAAAGAAAGCAAAAGAATTAGGTTTAGTTCAAGGAGTTACAACTAATCCTTCTCTTGCGGCAAAAGAAGGTGTTCCTTTTATTCCTCGTTTGAAAGAAATTTGTGCAATAGTGAAAGGTCCAGTGAGTGCAGAAGTAATTTCATTAAATGCTGAAGGAATGATTAAAGAAGCTTTAGAATTAAGCAAGATTGCTTTAAATGTCGTAATTAAAATTCCAATGACTGAAGAAGGAATGAAAGCAGTTCAAATTCTTTCAGAAAAGAAAATTAAAACAAATGTTACTTTAGTTTTCACTGCAAACCAAGCTCTTTTAGCAGCTAAAGCTGGTGCAACTTATGTTTCTCCTTTTGTCGGACGCTTAGATGATTTAGGCGAAGACGGAATGAAAGTAATTGAAGAAATAATGCAGGTTTACAAAAATTATGGTTTTAAAACAAAAGTAATTGTTGCTTCAGTAAGAAGTGTTGAACATGTAAAGCGTTCTGCAATGATTGGAGCAGATATTGCAACAATTCCATTCAAAGTATTAGAAGAAATGTACAAGCATGATTTAACTGATAAAGGAATTCAAAAATTCTTAGATGACTGGAAGAAATTAGAAAAATGAATTTTTATTAAAAAAGATGTTCCGCCAAATCAATGGCGGAAAACATTAATTTACTTTAAATAACCTTTTTTAGAATATTTTTTTCGGGTTACAATTCCTAATGATTTTGGCGGACCACGTCCTGTTCTGTCAGCAATTAATATTCCCTGATCTCCTCCTTGATGAGCGCTTTTTTCAATCATTATTTTTGTAGTCCTGGCTCTTGTACTGCCATCCATTCTTTTTCCTTTATTCCATGAATAAATTTCAATTCCTTTTCTTCCTATTGCGTCTTTTATTGGTTTTGTTGTAGCTCCACTTTCTATTCCTGTTCTTAAATTTTTTGCGTAAACTGAATAGCCCTCTTTACCAAGTTTTCTTTCTTGTCTTACAATACTTCCATCTTTTTGTTTAGTATTAGTAACTTGAGTAAAAGATTTTCCTCGAAGCTGTTTTGAAATCCCTTTTCTTATTTTGGCTGTGCTTTTTTTCGGCATAATAACTTCAACTCCTTTAAGTTAATATTAATTTAAACGTTTTTTTTTTATATAAATTAATAGGTTTTCTAATGAAAGCAATTAGTTTTTAATTCTTTAATTCATTGTTATTTTGATTTCAAATGCTTTTAAAAGAAACAGAATTAAAAAAATTAGCGAATAAAGTCCGCATTCATGTTCTTAAAATGGTTTTTTCTGCGCAGTCAGGGCATATTGGAGGTGCTTTTAGTTCAACTGAAATGCTTGTTTCATTATATTTTCATGAAATGAATTTTAATCCAAAAAAACCTGATTGGAGTGAAAGAGATCATTTTATTTTAAGCAAAGGACATGCTTGTGCTGCTCAATATGCTTGTATGGCTTTAGCAGGATATTTTTCTGAAAATGAATTGATGACTTTTCGTAAATTAAATTCAAGATTGCAAGGACATCCTGCTGCTCATGATTTGCCTGGAATTGAAGCATCAAACGGTCCATTAGGTTTTGGTTTATCAATAGCAAACGGAATTGCTTTAGGAAAAAGATTGGATAAAATTAATTCATTTACTTTTGTTTTAATGGGTGATGGTGAACTTCAAGAAGGAATGATTTGGGAAGCAGCAATGAATTCATCTCAACATAAATTAAATAAATTAATTGCTTTTGTGGATTGGAATAATTTGCAGATTGACGGCAAAGTTTCAGAAATTAAAGAAGTTTCACCAATATCAAAAAAATTTGAAGCATTTGGATGGAATGCATTGGAATGCAATGGACATGATTTTAATGAATTAATTTCAGCAATTCAAAAAGCAAAACAAAGCAAAGAAAAACCAACAGTAATTGTTTGTAAAACAATTAAAGGAAAAGATGTTTCTTTCATGGAAAATCAATGTGACTGGCATGGAGTTGCACCAAACCAAGAACAATTTGATAAAGCATTAAATGAATTAATAATTAAAGGTGAATCTCTTGGAAAATGAACGCAAAGCAACACGTGAAGGTTATGGTGATGCTTTATTAGAGTTAGGAAAGCAAAACAAGAATGTTGTTGCATTGGATGCTGATTTAGCTAAAAGCACTAAAAGCAATAAGTTTGGAAAACAATTTCCTGAAAGATTTTTTGATGTAGGAATTGCTGAACAAGATTTAATTGGAACAAGTGTTGGTTTAAGTATTACTGGAAAAATTCCTTTTGCTTCAAGTTTTGCAATCTTTATTTGTGGTAGAGGATATGAACCAATTAGAAATGCTTTAAGTTATTCTTCTTTTAATGTAAAGCTTGCAGGAAGCCATTCAGGTTTAATGACTGGCGAAGATGGTGCAACTCATCAATGCATTGAAGATATTTCTTTAATGAGAGTAATTCCTACTATGAAAGTAATTCAACCATTAGATTACTGGGAAGCTTATTCTGCTGTGTTTAAAATGAGTGAATTAAATGGTCCAATGTATTTGCGTTTATGCAGGGAAAAATCTCCTGTTTTTTTTGATTCAAATTATGAATTTGAATTAGGTAAATCAAATATTTTAATGGAAGGAAAAGATGCTTCAATTATTGGATGCGGTCCAATATTAGAAAATGCTTTGATTGCAGCTGAATTATTAAAAGAAAAAAATATTTCAGTTGAAGTAATTAACATGGCTTCAATCAAGCCATTGGATGAAAAACAAGTTTTAAATTCAGCCAATAAAACTGGTTTAATTTTTTCTTTAGAAGATCATTCAATTTTAGGCGGATTAGGAAGCAGTATTTCAGAATTTTTAAGTTCAACTAAACCAACAAAAGTTGTAAGAATTGGTGTTCCTGATTTATTTGGTGAAAGCGGTAAACCAAAAGAATTATGGCATAAATATGGATTAGATGCTGAAAGCATTATGAAAACAATTGAATTAAATTTAAAGGAAAAATGAGTGAATTCAAAAAAAATTAAATTAATGGAAAAATGATATTATGAAATTATTTTTATGCCGTCATGGGCAGACTGATTGGAATAAAAACCATAAATTTCAAGGCACTTCAGATATTCCTTTAAATGAAACAGGAATTCAGCAGGCGAAAGAAATTTCTGAATTATTGAAAGAAGAATCTTTTACTGCAATTTATTCAAGTAAATTAATTCGTTCAATTAAAACAGCTGAATTAATTGCTTTTCCTCATAAACTTGAATTGATTTCATTGCCTCATTTAAATGAATTAAATTTTGGTATTTTTGAGGGAAAAACAATGAAGGAAATTGCTGCTCAGTTTGGTAATGCAATTTACAGAAGAATTTACCATAAATATGATTTCATTCACCCTGAAGGCGAAACTTATGCAGGAATTGATGAAACACGCATTAAACCATTCACTTCAATGCTTTTATCAGAGCATAACTCTGAAACAATATGCATTGTAGCCCATGAAGGGGTTAATAGATTGATTATTTCAAATTTAATTGGCTTAAATCCAAGAAAACAAAACATTAAACAGCCAAACAATTGTGTTTATGTTCTTGAAGGAACTGAATTAGGAAAATTCAAAATAAGTTATTTTTGCACTTCAGACGAAAAAAAGAAAGGTTATATGGAATATGAATCCTGAAGGCAAGTTTTATTAATTATTTTACTCTTTTTATTTTATGCCTTTAGAAGATTTAAATAAATTAAAAGAAGTTTTAGAGAAAAAAGAATTTCATGTTGTAGTTCAGGTTGCTCCTGCTTTAAGAGTTTCAATTGGAGAAGAATTTAATTTAACCCCTGGAACAATTGTAACCAAAAAACTTGTTGGAGCATTAAAAGAATTAGGTTTTGATAAAGTTTTTGATACAAGTTTAAGTGCTGATGTTGTTACAGTTGAAGAAGGAACTGAATTTTTGCAAAGAATTCAAAACTGCCAGAATTTACCTTTATTTACTTCCTGCTGCTGTGGCGGAGTATTTTTTGTTGAAAGAAATTTTCCTCATTTATTAAATCATTTCAGTTCATTGAAATCCCCGCAACAATCAATGGGTGCTTTAATTAAAACTTATTATGCGGAAAAAGAAAATATTAAACCAGAAAAAATTTTTTCAGTTTCATTAATGCCTTGTGTTGTAAAAAAACTTGAAGCAAACAGAACTGAAATGCAGTTCAATGGAGTAAAGCATGTTGATTTAGTTATTACTACAAAAGAAATCGCGCAGTTAATGAAAGAAAAAAACATTGATTTAACTAAAGCAAAAGAAACTGATTTTGATTCAATTTTAGGAGAAGCAACAGGTGCAGGTGAACTCTTTGGACAAACTGGAGGAGTAACTGAATCAGTGTTAAGATTTGCTGCTTCAGAATTAAATGAAAAAATTCATTCAATTGAATTCAATGAAATTCGCGGAATGCAGGGATTCAGAGAAGGAAAAGTTTCTCTTGCAGGAAGAACAATTAATATTGCAATAGTTCATGGCTTAAATAATTTAAAAGATTTATTAAGTAATCCTGAAAGAATGCATAATTATCAAGTAATTGAAATAATGGTTTGTCCTGGCGGATGCATTGGAGGCGGAGGCCAACCAAAATCAACTCCTGAAATTCTTGAAGCAAGAAGAAATGCATTGCTTAAAGCAGATAAAGAAAACAAGCAAAGACTTTCAAGCGAAAGCCCTGCATTAAAAAAATTATACAAAGAATACTTAGGAACTTATGGTTCAGATAAAGCAAAAAAAATTCTTCACACTCAGTTTAAATGCATTGAATGCAAAGAAAAATAATTTATTTCTTTTTTAAAGAAACGCTTTTTAGCACTAAAATTATTCCAGTTAAAAGAAAAGCTGTAATTGCTGCTTCAAAGAATCCAAATCCGATTGCTAAACCTATTGCTGCAGTAACCCATAAATTTGCTGCAGTAGTTAATCCTGCCACATGATCTTCAAATTTAAATATTGCTCCTGCTCCAAGAAAACCTATTCCAGTAATAATTCCTGCAGCAATTCTTGCAGGGTCATCAATAACACTTATTGAAACAACTGTAACTAAAGCAGAGCCCAAGCAAACCAATGAATGAGTTCTGATTCCTGCAGGGCGTCCATGAATTTCTCTTTCAAAACCTAAAACAACTCCGATTAAAGCTGCAAGAATAAGCTTAATTAAAATATCATAATTTAATATAAAATCCATTCAATCACAATCAAAATTGATTAAAGTAATTTAAATACTTTTACTTTACAGAATATTTTGGTTAATTGAAAAAAGCTAATAATTTTTATTTAATTCTGCTTCCATTTCTTCATTTAATTCTGCTTCATTTTCTTCTTCAAGCAATCTGTCTAATTTTTCTTTTTTATTTTTTTCATTAATTTTATTTTCTTCAATTAATTCATTTA
>JAFGBZ010000052.1 GCA_016932875.1 Candidatus Iainarchaeum sp. | reverse complement strand
CATTTATTTCATTTATTTTTCCTTTTTCATTAATGCCTACAAAAATTGTTTGCACTACATCTAAACAAGAACAAAATTTCCAATCAAAATCATTTGAAAGAAGAGATTTTTTAGACATAAAAATCAGTTAATATAGGAATTTAATTATTAATAAATTTATTGAATTTAATTAAATAAAATACGTTTTTTGACTTAAAAAATAATTTATTAAATTAAAATACTTCTACTTCAGGGTAAATTACTATTCCTTTTTTTTCAAATGCAAGTGCAAGCAATTTATTTGTGTGTCTTGTTCCGCGCATTTTAAGTATTTCACATGAATGAACTCTTACTGCTTTTTCTTCTTCTTTGGAATAATATAATGAAATTATTGCATCAGTTAAAAATCCAACACTTCCTTCTTTTACTTCAGCTACTTTTGGAGGCAGTTCTGAAATAATTATTGAAGTGCAGCCCCATTTATGAAGCAAATCAAAGAAAGCAAGAATGTTTTCTCTTCGCTGGTATTCGTCTTTAAATAATAATCCATAAGAAGTAATTGAATCAATTACAAGTCTTTTTGCATTCATTGATTTAATCTGGTCTTTAATTGTGCCTCCGCCTTCTTTCATTAATTTTTCAACCTGATGTGGTTTATATTGAAGCACTTTAAATAAATTCTTTTTTTCTAATTCCTCAAAATCCCATCCAAATGAATTTGAATGCTTGTATAATGATTCGCGTTCTTCTTCAAATGAAATAAATATTCCTGGTTCATTATATTCTATTGCACCAGAATACAAAAACTGCAATCCAAATAAGGATTTGCCTGTTCCTGCTGAACCAACAATTAAAACACTGCTTCCTTTTTCAAAGCCTCCTTCAATTAATTCATCTAATCCTTGAATTCCTGAAGGAACTCTTTCAACAGTCCATTTGCCTACAACTGTTTTAATTTTATCAAAAGCAGTTTTGGATTTTTCTTTTTCCTGAACTTTCTGTTTTATCTGGGAAGTAATTTCATTAAAATCAAATTTTTCTGATTCTTTTTCTTTAACTTCTTTTGGTTTTTCATGAAATTCATTTAATTCTTTTTCAAGCGAAACTCCTTTTTTCAGTTCATTTTCAACTTCTTTTTTTATTTTAAAAACATCAATTTTTTCTGATGCGTTTTGTTTTTGCTCATTTGGAATATTTTTTTCAGCTGAAACTGTTTTTTGTTCAGAAATTAATTCTTTTTTTGCAGGAATTTGTTTAGGTTTAATTGCAGTAATTTTTTCTTTTTGATTTAAAACTGAACTTTCAGTTTTTGGTTTTTCTTCTTTATCTGCTTTTTTTCCTTTAAAAATTCCGCTGAAATCTGTTTTAGGCATAATCTTTAATCACTTTTAATTTTATTAATTAAGGGTTTATTTAAATAAAAACATTCCGTCAGATTTATTTAAATACTTCTTTTTCTTAATACTATTGATTTTATGGCTTCAAATGTTGATGTTTCAATGCTTTTCAATCAAGAGCATACTGTTTCAGTTGTTTTATCTAAAGCACAGAATTATTTTAGTTCAGTCACAGAGTTAATCAAAAAACTTGTTAATGAACAAAAGCTTACAGGAGTTTATGTTTCATTAAACAGGCCTGCTGAAACAATTATAACTAGTTTTGAACAAAAAGGAATTGATTTGAGTTCATTGATTTTCATTGACGGAGTAACTAAAAACAGCGGGAATAAAGGCAAAGCAAAAAATACTATTTTTGTTGATTCACCTAAAAATTTGACTGATTTAGGAATTGCTTTAACTCAGGCAGTTAACGGAATTAAAACTGAAAACAAGTTTGTTTTTTTTGATTCAATTTCAACTTTATTAGTGTATAATTCTTTTGATAAAAGTTCAAAGTTCGCGCATTTTCTTGCATTAAAAATGAGGGACTGGAAAGTTAAAGGAATGATTCTTTCACTTGAAAAAGAATCTGATTCAGAAATGCTTGAACAAATGAAAATGTTTGTTGATAATGTGATTGAGGTTTAAGAGGTGTTTATATGAATTTGATTTATGTAATTGGCTCACTAGTTGTTTTAGTGATTGGATTAATTTCAGCTTTTTTTGTTTTTACTGGAATGAAGAAATTAAGCCCAGGAATAACTAGAAAAATGTTTTTCTGGCTGTTTATTACAATAGTTTTATGCGGTGTCCCTTATGCGTTATGGAATTTTTTGATTGAATCAGAAGTGCTTGTAATACCTTCAGCAGGAAACAGGGAATTAGTTGGAATGGTTTTAGTGTTTTTCTTTTTTGTTTTCATGCTGAAAACATCAATGACTGCAAAAAAATTAAGCGAAGAATTCGGATTTGAATAAAATCAAATCCATTTATTCGTTTTCTAATTTGAAATTCATTTATTTTTTAATCTAAATATTCCTAATGTTGAAATTACTTTTCCTTTTTCATCTACTATTGGTGTAGCACTGCAGTTTAAAAGAATTCTTTTACCTTGCTTTGAAATAAATTCGGTTTCAAACCCTGAAACTTTTTTTCCATTAATAACTTCACTGAATTTTTCTCTGCAAACTGCAATATGCTCTTTTGCAATTACTTTAAATAAATCCATGTTTACTGCTTCTTCTTTTGAATAACCCATTACTTCAAGCCATTTTTTATTGACTTCAATTATTTTTCCTTCAGGATTCACTCTCTGGATTAAATCGTTTGCCGAATCAAATAATTCACTGTATTTTTCTTCTGTTTTTTTTCTTTCATTTATATTTCTTAAAGTTGACTGGATTCCGATTATTTTTCCTGTATCTTGTAAAGGAACGCTTACATATTCAATAAAAATGTTTCCTTTTGGAGTGATTAATTCAGCTTCTCCTTTATCAGTTTGTCCTGTAATTATTTTTGGAATTGCTTTAAGTATTTGAAGCAAATATTTTTTTTCAATGAATTCAGACATGTTTCTTCCAATTATTTCTTCTTTTTTTAAGCCGTATTCTTCAACTGCTTTATTCACATTCAATATTTTTCCTTTTAAATCTAGCAAAGTAATTATATCTGCAGAATTTTCAAATAAAGTTTTGAATTTTTCTTCATAATTCTTTTTTTCACTTAAATCAATATGGTTTGCAATAAAGTATTCTGCTTCATTTTTTTCATTAAATATTGTGCTTATTGAAAGAATAACTGAAATAAATGAACCGTCTTTTCTTTTATTGATTATTTCTCCTTCCCAAAATCCTTTTTCAGGATCAAGAATTGCTTTCCACATTTCAGCATAAACTTCTTTGGATTGCTTTCCTGAATTAAGCACTTTAGGATTTTTTCCTTTTGCTTCTTTTTCAGTGTAACCATAATATTCAGTGAATTTTTTGTTCACATGAAGAATATGCACGTCTTTATTCCTGTAATCTGCAAGAACTTTTGAATTAGGCGAGCCTTCAAATTCTTTTTTATAAATTCTTAATTTTTCTTCTGCTTCTTTTCTATAGCTTAAATCTCTTAAATTTGCAAGATAAGCGACTATTTTTCCTTCTTTTTTTATTGGCTTGCTTACATATTCCATTAAAATATTTCCTTTAGGGGAAATTATTTCCACTTCTCCCTGGCTTTTTTCTGCTGTTGCAACATTAATTAATGCTTTAAGCAATTCAACTGCCTGCGGGGTAACAATGAATTTTGAAACATTTACTCCAAGAACCTGCTCTTTTTTGTATCCTATTTCCTCTATTTTTTCATTCACTGCAGTAATTATTCCTTTTGTATCAACTGAAACAATTAAGTCACTAGAATTTTCAAAAAGATTTTCATATTTTTCTTCTTTTTCCTTTATTTCTTCCTGTAGATTTGCATTAATAATAAATTCTCCTACAAGAGTGGCGATTGTTTCTAATTCGTTTTTTACATTAAATGAAAATTCTTTTTTTGAATGAGATGCAACATTAAGCGCTCCGACAATTTTTTCCTTGTATTTAATAGGAATTATTCCTACAATAGTTAATTGCTCTGCAATTCTTTCTTTTGGAACATCATAGCCAATATTTGGATGTGCAGCATAAACAGGAATTCCTTTCATTACAATCTTGAAATTAGGTGTTTCAGCATTAAAATTTGAAGCATTTTTAACAAATTCTTTGCTTAATCCTTCAGAGTAAACCAGTTCAAGCAAATCTCTTTTTTTATTAAGTAAATAAACTCCGCATGAATCAACTTCTTCTAATCCAAGAATTGAATGAACCATTGTTTTAATTGTTTCATTAATGCTTTTAACTTCACTGAATTTCAATGCAAGATCTCTTTGGATTTTAATCAGTTTTTCTGTTTTTTTTCTTTCAGTTATATCTTCTCCTGAACTTACGGTTCCTGAAACATTTCCTTCTTCATCTTTAATTAAACTGTTATGCCATGCAATAATTTTTTCTTCTCCTGATTTTGATACAACAAGATTTTCGCCTCCTTCCTTGAAAACTTTTTCTATTTGCTTGAATTTTCCGCCCATTAAACTATTAAATCCTTTTCTTAATTCTTCGCGCATTCGTTCAGGAACGCATAAATCAAACCAATCTTGTCCAATTAATTCTTCTTCAGAATAACCTAAAATTTCTTTTCCTTTTTTGTTAATTAATTCAATTTTTCCATTTTTATTCAAAGCGACAATAAGATTTCCGGCTAAATGCAGATATTTTTCAGCTTTTTTTTCTGCTTCAATTTTTGCCTGAATTGCTTCCCCTAAACCTAGTTCTTCTTTTTTTAATCCTGAACGCAGTATAGCTAATTTCATGCTTGCAAGAACCCTGTTCAAAGAATCAGTTAAATCATGTATTTCAGTGATATTGCTTTTATCTAATTGAATTTGAAGGTTTCCTTTAGTTATTTTATTTATTTTTTCAGTTAATTTTATTACAGGGCGTGAAATGAATTCAGCTAAAAAAAATCCTGCAAGAACAGATATTAAAAGAATTAAAAGCACAATAAAAATAATAGTGTTTTTTAATGATTCAACTGGAGCAAAAATTTCTGATTTATCTTTTTTAACAACTATTCCCCAGCCAGTTTCATCAACATAACGAGTAAATGCTAAAATAGGGTGCTCACGGTAATCAACAGTATTTTCAAAAAAGTTTTCTTCTCCATTCACTGCATTTATTACTGGTTTATTGTCTTCTTTGTTTACTTCCATTGAAAAAACTGCTTCAGGATTAAATCTTAAAGGCACAATGAATAACGCATTTCCTTCAGGATTTTTCATTGAAATTGTTGTTTCGCCTGTTTCACCTAAACCAGCGTAGTCATTGCTTATTTCAGTTATTTTATCTGAAGTTGATTCAATTAATGCAACTCCTAAAAGCATGTTGTCAAGAATTACAGGACCAGTAATAATTACCTGTTGTTTTTCAAATGGGTTTAATGAAATAAATTTCCTGTTTTTTCCTTGAATAAAAAAATCATTTAATGCAAAATTTTTTCCTTTCAATGAATTTTCAGTTGAAGAAATAATTGTTCCAGATAAATCAATTATTGAAATTGAATTAAATGAAGGCAATGCTTTTTCAGCATCAATTAATATTGAATCCATTGAAGAAATTAATTCTTCTTTTTTTTCAAGATTATTTTCTGAATTAAATTCTTTTAATGAATTTCTTAATTTTGTTCTGCTTGAAACAAGCTCCATTTCATTAAAATAAGACTG
>JAFGBZ010000051.1 GCA_016932875.1 Candidatus Iainarchaeum sp. | reverse complement strand
TTTAAAAAACTAATTAATAAAAATTAATTAAATCGCGTTATGTTTAATTGGTTTTTATGTTAAATGAATTATTGTATTTAGTTTTAATTTCTTTTATTCCTGGAATTGAATTAAGAGGAGCGATTCCGACTGGAATTTTATTGTATGGATTAAATCCTTTACTGGTTTTTTTTGTTTCAACTTTAGCAAACATAATTCTTATTTTACCAATTTATATTTTTTTAGGATTTTTTTTTGATTTAATTAAAAATCTTCCAATATTAAAAACTTTAATTCAAAGAATTCAATTGAAAGCAGAAAAATATGTTGAAAAATATGGTTTTATTGGTTTAACTGTTTTTGTTGCAATTCCATTGCCTTTAACCGGAGCTTACAGCGGTGTTTTAGGTGCTTATTTGTTGGGAATTAAAAAAAGAAAAGCAATTCCTGCAATAAGTTTAGGTGTTTTAATTGCAGGAGTTATTGTAACAATTTTAAGTGTTCTTGCTTTGAATGGATTTGATGGAATTAAATTTTTGTTAGGAATTTAATTTCATTAAGGATTGAATTCTTTTTTTGCTTTTTCATATTTTTCAGGAGTATCTGTTGCAAACCATTGTCCTTCATGTTTAAATGAATTTAATAAATTCATTTCAGCTAATTTTGGAAACAATGTTTTTTCAATTAAATTAAATCCTGAAGGTAAAAATTCAAGCGCTTTTTTTTCAATTATATATGCTCCTGCATTTGCTAAATTGCTTGGAGCGTTTTCTTTTAAAGGTTTTTCAATGAATTCAATTATTTTTTTTTCATTTAATTTAGCTATTCCATAATGGGTTGGATCAGTTACTTCAATTAATGCAATTGTTGCAAGACATTTAGATGAATTGTGTTCTGCTTCCATTTTATTGAAATTTAAATCAGCTAAATTATCTCCATTAAGCATGAAAAATTTTTCTTTTAATTTTTTTTCAGAATATTTCAGTGCTCCGCCTGTTCCAAGAAATTCATGTTCAATAGCATAATTGATTTTCATTCCATTGAATTCTTTTCCAAAATAATCAATTACTTTTTCGTGCTTGTATCCAACTGAAAGAATTATTTCTTTTACTCCATATTCAGCAATATTTTCTAAAATCCATTCAAGAATTGGTTTTCCTTTAACTGGAATCATTGGTTTAGGAATATTTTCAGTTAAAGGACGCAGTCTTTCTCCTTTACCGCCTGCAAGAATAAATGCTTGGGAAATCATTTTAATCACATTTATTTATTTTGTAAACTCATTTTTCTTTATATGCTATTATGGTTATTGAACCGCATAAATTAGTTGGAAGAAAAGGTATTTTAGAATCTTTCCATGTTTCTATTTTTTCAAATCCTGTTTCCTTTAATTTTCTTGAAATTGTTTCAAACGAAAAAAATCTTATGTGTGGGTTATCTTTTTTTGGAATAAAATGTTCTTTGTCTTTTCCTAAAACAAAATTAATCCTGTTTTTTATTCCAAATACATTTGGACAGGTGATTATCAATTTTCCTTTTTTATTCACTACATTAAAAATATTTTTGAGAAATGAAGTGGTGTCAAACACATGTTCTATTACGTCAAAACAAATGACTGTTTTATATTTTTTTTTCATTGATTTTTTTTCAAAATTATGGACAAAAAATTTAGCAAATTTTCCGTTTTCTTTTATTGCCTCTTTTATTGCTTTTTGGGATATATCTGTTCCTTCAAGTTTTCTGAATCCTTCTTTATAAATATTTTTTAAATCATATCCTTTTGAGCAGCCCACATCAAGAATTGGTTCAGTTAAATGTTTTAATATGAATTCAAATCTTTTTTTTGTTCCCAACGTTATTTTTTTTTCAATAGGCATTTTAATTGCGTATTCTTCATAGTATTCTTTTAAACTCATTTTTTCACTCTGCCGTATTTATCTTCAATTCTTTCAATGTCTTTTTCATCAAATTTTCCAAAAGAAATTTCTAATATTCTTGCTTTTTTCACTGCACTTAATCTATGTACTGTTTTTTTTGGAATAAAATATTTTTTTCCAACTATTCCTTTAATTTTTTTTTCTCTGATTTGAATTATTAATCCTTTATCTAAAGGAACCCATAGCTCATTTCTGAATTTATGTTTTTGAAGCGATAAAATCCCGTTTTTTTTCACTTCAATTATTTTAACTGTGCATTTTTCATTAAATGCAAAAGTTTCAAATTTGCCCCATGGTTTTTTGATTGAATTCATTTTTATAACTCTAATTTTTTATAGGTTTCTAAATATTTTTTCATCACGTTTTCTTTTTTAAATAATTCTATTCTCTTATTTGCGTCTTTTTTTGTCTGTTCGTAAAATTTTTTATTGTTTAATGTTTTTAAAAGCATTTTAGATAAATCTTCTGAATCTCCTTTTTTTACTCTTAATTCCTTTATTTTTTCTTTTTTAGGGCTTCCAATTGAATCAGTTGAAATAACTGGTTTTCCAATACTTATTGCTTCCATTAAACTTAATCCGAAACTGTCTTCATGTAGTGCTGGGACACAGACAATAGAACATTCATTGTATTCTTTGTTTAATTCTTTGTCAGATAAAAACCCTTTAAATTC
>JAFGBZ010000050.1 GCA_016932875.1 Candidatus Iainarchaeum sp. | reverse complement strand
TTTAAAAAAAGTGTTTTATTACTATTTTAATACATTTAAAGTGATTTCATGAATACAAATGAAAGATTTGATTTAATTAAAAGAAATACTCAGGAAATTGTTTCTGAAAGCGAATTAATGAATTTATTGAATGAAAAGAAAGTTCCTTCAGCTTATATTGGTTTAGCTACTACTGGAAGAGTTCATATAGGTTATTTTATTCCTTTTATGAAAGTAAAGGATTTTATTAAAGCAGGATTTAAGTTTAAAGTGCTTTTAGCTGATTTGCATGCGCATTTAGATGACAGAAAAACTCCTTTTGAATTACTTGATTTAAGGGTTGAATATTATAAGAAAGTAATTACTGCTTTACTTGAATCAATTGGAGCAGACGTAAATAAGGTTGAATTTGTTAAAGGAACTGATTTTCAACTGCAAAAAGAATACACTTTAGATATGTATAGAATGGCTGCAATTAATACTTTAGAGAAATGCAGGAAAGCTGCTTCAGAAGTAGTAAGATTTGGTGAAACTCCAAAGCTTTCAGGTTTTTTATATCCTATACTGCAGGCATTAGATGAACAATATTTAGATGTTGATGTTCAGTTCGGAGGAATTGACCAGAGAAAAATTTTAATGTTTGCAAGAGAAAATCATCCAAAATTAGGATATAAACCAAGAATTGCTGTAATGACTCCAATTCTTCCTGGATTAACCGGAAGCAAAATGAGTTCAAGCGATAAGAAATCAAAAATTGATTTAATTGATTCAGCTGAAGAAGTAAAGAAAAAAATTAGTTCAGCTTTCTGCCCTGAAAAAGAATTAAATGAAAACGGGGTAATGGCTTTCATGCAGAATGTATTAATGGTTTTAATTGAAGATAAAGGAAAAAAATTTGTTGTTGAACGCCCTGAAAAATTTGGGGGAAATGTTTCTTATTCAAATTATTCTGAATTAGAAAAAGATTTTTTGGAAGGAAAACTTCATCCAATGGATTTAAAGAACGCAGTTGCAAGAGAATTAAATTTATTGCTTGAACCAATAAGAAAAAAAATGCAATCAGAAGAAAAATTATTGAAACAAGCATTTCCAGAAGAATGATGATGTAAAATGTTTGATTTAAAGAAACATTTGCATAAAATAAAAAAAATTATTGAAAAAACACTCGCTAAAAAATTTAAATCAAAATCAGAAATTGAAGAAAGTAAAATTAGTTCTCCGGAAAAAGAAATTACTGAAACGCCTTATTTAGAAAATAAATCCAAACCAGAAAAAAAACAATATCCAAAAGACAAAGAATTTTGTTTTATCTGTGATAAACATTATGAGTCACCACTGGACCGATTCAAATGCCATTACTGCGAACACTACCACTGCACAGAACACCGATTGCCTGAAAATCATCATTGCATGGGAAAACCAATGTCTCCCGGAAAGGGTTACAGACTTTTGATTGGAGCCGATGGAACTCAAATAATAATCGGAAAATAATTTAAAAAATCACTTCCTATAAGGAAGCATTTCCAGAAGAATGAATTATTCAAAATGAATTGATTTACAGTATTTTCTAATATTTTTACGGTATTCAATCAAGATTTTTTGTGCCCTTAAAGGAATTCTGTGTTCAGCAAAATATTTTTTTATATCAGGATGAATTTCACTTTTAGAAGCAGGAAAAGTTCTTTCAACAAAATCTTTTAACAATTCAAGTGAAATACTGCAATTTGGAATTGCATTAAGTTGTTTTAATATGTGCTCTAAATGAAATTTTGATTTTTTTTCAATAAATTTAATTTGTTGTTCAGAACTGCTAGATAATTTTGGTTTTCTCCTTGTTTTAGGTTTAAAACTAGTAGTTCCGTGTTTTAGAATTGTTTTTTTAAAATTCATACAGTTATAATGTAAAAACAAGAATTTAAATATTTTGCATTTATTGAATTCGTTTTTTAATCTTAAAAAGGTTTAAATAGTTCTTTCTCTTTTTTATTTCAGTGAAAGGTGATTTAATGAAATTTGATTTTCTGCATCCAAAGGATTTAGTAAGAAAAGGATATGAAAAACCTGAATTAAGTTTAAGTGTTTTATTTGTTTTAATGCCGTTTTTGTTTCTGATTTTAATCGGATTTTTTTATGGTTTTTCTTTTGATTTAGTAATGTCTTTGATTAGCTTAATTAAACAGTTATTGTTATGGGTTTTGGGCGCGGTTTTATTGTTTGTATTAATTTATATTCTTAAAGGAAAACAGGCTGAATTTAATTTAAAAGGAATTTTATTTAATTTAAGTTTAGTTCAATTAATTTCTTTTGCAATGCTTTTCATTACATTTATTTCATTGCTTATTGCTTCGCCAAATATTTTTTCTCAATTAGCTGAAATAAGCCAGAATGCAGGAACTGTTGCTGAAGCAACTGCAATGCTTTCAGAAGTTAGTTTTCTTTCAGGAGACTCAAATTTACTGGTTTTTGGATTACTTATTGTAATAGGCATTATTCTTACAGTTTATTCTCTGTTTATTCTTTATTTCACTATTTCAGTGACTAAAAAAGACTGGCTGGCTAAAAACATCATTATTTTGATTGTTTATTTATGGATTTACGCCATGCTGACTGTATTTCTGCCGTTTTAATCAGCGAAGTTACACAAATCTTTAAAAAGATTATGGGCAGTTGAATTTTTAATAAAACTTTTTTTTGGTGGAATAAATGAGAAAAAAATGCGGTGACTGCGGAGCAATAATTGAATTTGAACCAACTGAATTAGATACAGATGATGAAGTTGAATGCCCTGAATGCGGTAAAATTTATATTGTTGAAACAGACGGCGAAAAAGTAAAACTTGTAAGTGAAAAAGAAAAATTTTTGAAAGAAGACGAAGAATTTGATGTAGATTATGATTAATTCATTTCATTAACTGCCTGAAAGCTTTTTCAGGCAAAGAATTTTTTTCTTTTAATATCATTTTTTTAAGTAATTTTTTTCCTGAACTGAATTCTTTAACCCATTTTTCTGCAAACTTTCCTGAAGAAATTTCTTTTCTTTTAATTGAAAGCTTTTTTTTAAATTCTTTTCCAAACAAAGTATAAGCATTAATTCTTGAACCAAATTCAGCTGTATCGCTGATACGTGAATACATTCCTTCAATTCCATATTCATGAATTAATTCAGCAAGCAGATTAATTTCATTGAATGAATAAAGATAAGCTGTTTCTTTGCTTATTCCTGCTGAAATCATTTCGCTGAAAACTGCTTTGCCTAATTCAGTTATGCCTCCGCATAAAAAAAACTGTTCAGAAAAAAGATTTGCAACAGCTTCTTCTTTAAAGCTTGAAGGAAAGCATTTCAAATTAAGGGCTTCAGCTAAAGCAATTGTTGTTTGCATTGCTTTGCCAGATGAATTCTGATGCACTGCAATTAATCCAGGAATTTTTTTATTTGAATCACTGTTTTCTAAAAGTTTTTTTCCTGGAGCAACAGGAGCAATCATTATTACATCAATGTTTTTTTTCGGCTTAATTAAATTGAATGCGATTGAAAAACCTGAAGAAAAAGAAATTGTTTTTCCTTTAATTAATTTTTTTTCAATGAATTTATAATAAATTTCTTTCTGCACTGGATCAGAAATTAAAAAATGAATTAAATCAGCTTTTTCTGCTGCTTCAGAAAAACTGTAAACTTTGAATCCTGCTTTTAATGCATTTTTCCATGAAGCATGGTTTTTTCTTGCGCCAATAATTACTTTTAATCCTTTTTTTCTTAATAATTCAGCCTGCGCTTTTCCTTGTGAAGCAAAACCTAAAACAGCAATTGTTTTTCCTTTTAATGCTTTAAGTGAACCAGTTTTCACAATAACACCGATAAAATTATTGGCAATGCAACAAAGGTTCCAATACTGCTTCCAATGTTGGCTAATGCAACAACCAATAATACTTTAGTGAACTGGTTTGAATAAAATGATTTAATTGAATTAATTTTATTTAAGTCTTCAAAGTCTTTTACTTTTGGTTTATTGAATTTCGCCTCAACTATTCCTGCAAACCATCCTGCTGCAAGCATTGGCTGAAGTGAAGTGATTGGCGCTGCAAGAAATGCAGTTAAAACAGATAAAGGATGTCCTCTTGCAATTATTACTCCTAAAGCTGAAAAAATTCCGTTCACTAAAAACCAGATTAAAAAAACATTAATTGTTTCTTCAAATCCACGGGATAAAAAAGTGTAAGCAAATAAACCAATTATTAATAAAGGAATTAAAAATTTTAATGCAGTAATTAAATAATTTTTCTTTTTAATTACTTCATTTAACTGAGAAATGCTTCTTTTTTCATCCAAGTATTTTTTTACTCCATTTAAATGTCCTGCTCCAATTACTGCAACAATTTTTTTTCCCGGACAATTAAGTATTTTGTTTGCAATAAATAAATCTCTTTCATCAACTAAAACTGTTTTAATTGAAGGCATTTCAACTGAAAGTTTTTTCATTAATTCATTCATTACATCTGTTTTCTTTAATTCTTCAATTGTTTTCTGAGTTATTTCTGCTTCTCCGCCTAATCCAAAAAAGCTTCCAAAAATTGAACCAGCTAATTTCATTTTTTCAATTAAAGTCATTTTATTCATTGCTCTTTTCAGAGTAATGTTTACATCCCTGTCTAATAAGGCAATTGGAATTCTTTGATTTTCAGCTATTTTAATTGCTTCAAGCATTTCTTCGCCTGGTTTTACTCCTAATTTCAAGCCTAATTCTCTTTGAAGAGAGGATAAAAGCAGGTTAATCAAGAAAAGATAGCTTTGCCCTGAAGAAATCACTTTAGTTATATCCATTTCACGCCATTTTTTACCGCTTTTAAGCTGATTAAAGCGTGAAAAATCAAGTTCAACTCCTACCACATCAGGTTTTTCTTCTTCAATGGTTTTTTGCACTAATTCAACTGATTCCATTGAAACATGGGCTGTTCCAACCAGAATAATCTGTTTTCCTTGAAATTCAACTGATTCTTTAATCAAAAAATTCACCAAAAAGCAAAAGTTTATTTAATATAAAATAATTAATATTAAATAACAAT
>JAFGBZ010000006.1 GCA_016932875.1 Candidatus Iainarchaeum sp. | reverse complement strand
GAAATGAATTTAGAGGAAACAATTAATGAATATTACAGGAAAGGAATGAGTGAAAGAGCTGAATATTTAGAAAATTTAAATAAAAAACTTCTTCCAAGCATTGTGAAAAGAATTCAGCAAAATGATAAAACTGTATTAAAAGAAATTGTTTTACCTGAATGGATGAACTGGGAACTGTTATTTGAATGGAGTCAAACTCAAAAAGTAAATGAAGGAAGACAATGCATTTTATGCAATAATTACAATGAACATGGAATGGAATTCAAAGAAAAATTCATCTGTGAGCAATGCTTTTTAAAAATAAAAAATATGGAATGAAAATCAAAAAATTATAAACCTTAATTTACTGTAAAATAAAAACTGTTGAGCAAAGCAAAACGTTTGCGTCCGCCAGTCAACGCAACGGCTGAATTATTCATATTCTTTTAGTGAAGCTTTCTTGTCTTTTTTGTGAATGAATTCATGAGTTAATTCAATGCATTTCTGTAATACTGGTTCTATTGCACGGGCTTTTCCATTGAATGCTGCTGCTCCTGCATGCCCTCCGCCATTTCCATTAAAATGAGTTTGCAATGGCTCAAATACATGTTTAGCTAAATCAAATCCTTGATTTAATAAAAAATGATTTGCTCTACCTGAAATTAAAAGCAGTCCTTTTTCAACATCTCCTGCAAAAGCAGCATCAGCTCCTAATCGAAGCAATGTTGCTGCTGCATTAGCTTGAAAGGAACCAACATTAGTTGAAACTAAAAGAAATTCTCCTGATTTAAATATTTTCAATCTTTTTGCTGCTTTTAATTTAGCGATTTTTTCACTGAAATCAGTTTCAGTTGAAATCAATGAAATTAATTCAGGAAAAGATTTATCGCTTTTATTCATTAAATCAGAAAAAATTGTAAAAGTGTTTTTATTTGAAGCATAAAATCCTGCTGAATCAGTGTAAATCCCTGCAGCCAGAAGAGTTGCAATTTCTTTTGAAATTGATTTTTTCTGGGATTTAATTAAACGATAAATTAATTCAGTTGTTGAAACAGCTTTTGAATCAATTAAACTCATTGATTTTACTGCAAGAACTTCATTTCCAGAAGTATGGTGGTCAATTAAAGCAATTTTTCCTGAAAAATTTTTTAACTGAAATGCAAGTTTTCCTATTTGAGAAGAAGAATTAAAATCCAATAAAATAAGTGCATCAAATTTATGCAAATCAGGATTTAATTCAAACGG
Source organism: Candidatus Iainarchaeum sp. (assembly GCA_016932875.1). Taxonomy (GTDB): domain Archaea; phylum Iainarchaeota; class Iainarchaeia; order Iainarchaeales; family JAFGBZ01; genus JAFGBZ01. The sequence goes on along the minus strand of JAFGBZ010000006.1, from coordinate 6,424 downwards.
AATCTGCATTTTTTCAGCTAATTGTTTTGCATTTAAATTTAAATGCTCTGGAACGCCAATGCTTATTTTATTTTTAAATAAAAAATAAAGTGCTCCTGCTGAAGCAATTGCATCAACATCAGCGCCTGCATGAGTTAATGCAAGTGTTTTTTTCGGTAAAGAAGAAAAAAAAGAATTAAGGTTCAAATTGAATCCTCATTTTTCTTTTTTTGTTTTTCCTTCAATTTCTGTTTTCAGTTTATTCAGTTTATTTACAAGCACTTCTTCTTGTTTTGCAATTGTTTTCAGTTTTAAGTCAGCTGAATCTTTTTGTTTTTTGATTTCTTTTTGTGCTTCATCTTTATCAACTGAAATAAGAATTGAACCAACTGCTTTCAATACTTTTTTTTCTTTTGATTTTTCCAATTCAGTTAAAGTTAATTCAAGCGACTGTGACTGGAAAGTCAACTGCTGTTTTTGAGCGGAAACATTCATTAATTGTGCACGCCCTTTTTCAAACTCCTGTACAAGGTTTTTTTCTTCTGCCATCAAATTACCTCCAATAATTCCTCTATAAGATTTAACTGCTTTAAATAAGCATTAACTGATGCTTTTAAAGCTGTTTTATCAAGCGCATTAATTTCAAGCAAAAACATGTTTTTATTGATTTTTATTTCTGCTTTAGAGCGCTTTTGATGAAAATCATTTAATTCAGGTTTAATTGAATTAAATGCAATTAATGCTTTTTCTGAATCAGGGAAAAATAATTTTAATTCAAAAAAGAATTCATTCATTTTTCTCAATCCAAAAAATCATGCATTTAATTAATTTTTCAAACGCTTTTCAAAAGTATTCATTTATTCTGCTTTAATTGTTTTTGCTATTGGGTCTCTTAATTTTGATAAAACTTTTGAAGCGCATGAAGGACATCTTACTGCTCCGAAAGGAAGAGAATCAATTACTTCCCCGCAGGCAATGCATTTATATGACATAATTTATTCCTCTTTTTTCTTTTTTTTGTGTTCTTCTTTTTTCTTATGCTCTTTGTGCTCTGAATCTTTTTTATGTTCTTTATGTTTTTCTTTGTGTTCTGGTTTTTCTTTTTTGTGTTCCTTGTGCTCTGAATCTTTTTTGTGTTCTTCTTCAGGTTCAAAATTTAATTTTTCCTGTTCCTGTTGTAATGCTTCAAATTCCTGTGCAGAGAATTTTTTCTGTGAAATCATTTTTCTTACAAGTTTTCCTGTAAGGGTTTCAGGAACAAATGCTCCGCCTGCAACCTTGTTTTCGCAGAATTTGCATTCAAATATTCCTGCAGCAGTTCTTTTCATATTTTCTTTTCCGCATTTAGGACATTCATGTTTTCTTTTCTGCAAAATTTCTGTTTTAAGAACTCTTTTTCTTATTCCTACACCGTATCTTGAACCAAAACGGCCTGTTAATCCGACTTTTTTTGTTTCACCCATATCATATCACTCGTAGACATAATTCCTTACAATAACTTTCTTAATTCTTTTGATTTCTCTAAAGCCAGTTCAACACATTTGCTGACTTCTTCAGGAGTAAAAGAACCATTACCGCCTTTCTGCATTGCACACATTGTTTTATCATCAGAGCAAGAAATTGAAAGTCTTGCATTTGATGCTTTTTCTTCAACAAGATTTGCATCCATTACAATGCTTGAACCAACTTTATAAAAAGTAGTCATTATTGGAATCTTGCTTAATTTAATTTCTGAAGAATATTCTCCTTTCACTATTTTTTTACCGTCTAATTTAGGGAATCTTGCTTTCTTTAAAGCAGCAACTGCTGCAATAGAACATGCATCAAAAAGATTTCCATCATAATTTAATACATATAAATCAACAAACCCAATCCATACAAGTTCGCCTTCTTTAATGCATAATTTTTTGAAATCAATTGATTTTGATTCTCTTACGCCTCTGTCAACAACTCTTGATAATTCAATTGAATTTTCTCTTGGAGGCCCTGATTCAAAATCAGGTGAAGCTAATGCAAGCAATTCAACGCCTACTGAAATGCTTCCTTCATCAGGCATGTCAGGATAAGGTTCTCCTGGAACAAATTTTACTCCTGCAATCACATCTGTTTTGCCTAATTTAACTCTTGCACATCCGTCAGCATTTTCTGAAACATCATGACTTATTTCAATTTTTCTGTAATCATTTAATCCTCTGTTATCTAATCTTTTGCCTGCTTTTAAATCTGAAACAATTCTGTCTGTTTGCAGTTCCCATAAAATTTCACTCATAATAAATCGCCTCCCTGCATTGAATCCATTGCTTCTGGTGCTTCAGGTTTTGAATTTCCATTTAAATCATTTTTTTCTTCAGATAAATCTTCTTTTGATGGAACTTCTTTTTCTGCGTCAAGGAATTTTTCCTTTAAAACAGCTTTTTGTTTTTCATAAACCTGCTGACATGCAGTTAATCCTTTCTGCATTACTTCATTGAATTCTTCTTTTGAAATTAATCCATCCATTTGAAGTAATACAACTTCATTTGAATTAGCCATTACAGCTAAAGGAATATCAACTGCATCAGGAGCATCTTCTTCATGTTTATTTAAATCAACAATTAAATGCCCGCCTGCTTTTCCTACTCCGCAAGCACTTATAAGTGAACGCATTGGAATTCCTGCATCAGCTAAAGCAACTGAAGCAGCAGTTAAAGCAGCAACCCTTGAACCTGCATTTGAATCAACTATATGGGTTTCAACTTCAATCTGTGTTCCTGGAAAACGTTCTAAAAAAATTGTTCTTTCAAGTGCTTCACCTAAAACTTTGCTTATTTCAATTTCTCTTCTTCCTGGTTTAGGATTTTTTCTGTCAGGAACTGAAAAAGACGCCATTCTGTAATTGAATTTAACTTGAGCTCTTAAAGGATCAGATGAATGCTTTGGAACAAATTCATTTGGACCATAAACTGCAGCATAAATTTTATTCTGTCCCCACTCTAAGTAAGCTGAGCCTGAAGCTTCAGGAATAACTCCAATAGTAATTTTTATTTCTCTTATTTCATCAATTCCGCGGTTGTCAATTCTTTTTCCGTGTTTATTAACATAAACATTTTCTTCTTCTTTCATTCAAGTTTCACCTTATCCTTGTGTTCCGCTAAAAAAGCGGTTATTTTATTTGTTAAATTGCTTAAATGGGCTTCATCCTCTATTTTTTGGATTGCATTCAAAAGCAAAGGAATGTTTCCTCCTTTAACCCAAATGCGCCCGTTTTTTCCTATAATCAAATTACATCCTGTGCCCTGCTTTAATACATTAAGCATTGAAGCATCTCTTCCAATTAATCTTGGAACTTTCACAGGAGAAACATCAATTACTTCTCCACCAAAAAAAACTCTTGGAGAACCTAAAACAAGTTCTTTCATTTCATTTACTTCCATTACTTTAGCTGAAACAACTGTTCCAGGTTTAAGCATTTCATTTAATTCTTTTTTTGAAATAAATGAAGAATAAATTGAATTCACATCAATTAAATATCCTGCAAATTTTTCTGATTTAACTATTCCAATAATTAAATCCCCGTCTCTTGGAACATACATTCCTTTCAAGCAAACAACTGAAGCAGAAGAAGAAGCATCTTCTACAAGTCCAAGGCATTCAGAATAAATTTTTCCTTCTTGAACATAAACATTTGAACCCAAACGCTTTCTTTCCACTGAAACCAGTTCGCCTGGTACAACAATTTTTTTCACTTACAATCAACTCCCATAAAAAAAGTTATTTTTCAATAATTTTAATTTCAACGTCACCTTTAGTCAAATGATTGACTTCATTAAATAACTGATTTTTTAATCCAGGAGGAATTTCAACTAAAGCAAGAAAACTTCCATCCTTGCCCCATTCCTCTTTAATTAAATTAAATTTTCTTACAATTCCCTGAGCTTTACCTGAATACAATGCAGGAAATTTTACTGCAATCTGCAGTTTTTCAAATGAAATCGGTAAAAGCTTTTTCAACTGCTTTACTGCTTCAGGAACCTGCTCCATTAAAGATTTAGTTAAATCAGCATGAAATTTAATTTCATCTAAAGCATTTTCAATTCTTTGAGGAGGATGCGGTGCATTAGTCTGCGGATTCAATGCATTGACTGCAATATACTGAATTAATTCATGCTTTCTTTTATCAATTAATTCGCGTTTTTGAGCAGTAGTTAATTGAACTTCTCCTTCAGAAATCATTTTTTTTGCAATAACAATTATTTCCATTGTCTGAAAAACTTCTTTTACTTTATCTTCAGGTTTTTCTTCACCTTTATTGGCATCCTTGAACACACGGTCAATCGCAAGAAGGTCATCAAAATTAATTTGTTTTCCGTTCTTTAAATCCATTGCAAGATAAGGATCAACTAATAATTCAAATTTTTCTCCGTTTCTTTCATATCTTGCAATAACTGCGTCTTCCATTTTAACCATGTTAAATTCCCCCAAAATTTACTGCTTAATATAAGCCTTTAATTCATCAGAACTTAATGTAGTGAATTCTTTTTTATCGTCAATAAAAGCAAACTCTAAACGAGAATAATCCATTTTTTCTTTTTCATCTAAACCTAATTCAAGCGCCTGCAATAATAATTGAATTCCTTGTTCAAATGAAAGATTTGGCTTAAATTTTTTTTCAAAAAAACTCATTGCTTTATTTTTGTTTTTTCCAATTGCAATAGCATGATATTCAGCTAAAGCACCACTGGGTTCAGTTTCAAATAATCTGAAACCAGATTTATCTACTCCGCCAAAAACAAATGAAATTCCAAAAGGACGCATTCCACCATACTGAGTGAAAGCCTGCTTTATGTTGCTTATTTCTTTAACTAAAAATTCAACTGGAACAGGCTGATCATAATACATTATGTTTTCCTGTGCTTTTTCTCTTGCAACCTGAATTAATCTTCTTGCATCACCAACCAATCCAGCGCTTAAAGCAGCAACATGATGGTCAATTTTAAACAGTTTTTCAACTGATTCAGGCATCATTAATTTGCTTGGAATTTTTTTATCAGCAGCAAACAAAATACCTTTATTATACTTTAAAGCAGCGCCCATGGTGCCCTGAGCAACAATCTTTGAAGCATATTCAACCTGATAAAGTCTTCCATCAGGAGAAAACATTGTTGCAACACGGTCATAACCGCTTGACTGCGGAGACATTGGATACATAAATAAACCTCTCAAAAATTGATTTTAAACAAAAAACCTATATATATTAATAGTAAAACTATACAGATAAAATTAAAAAGGAAAGCTTTTAAAATAAACAAACAACAATATTAATTAAATTCATTTAAAGGAGGAAAACAAATGAATAAAAAAATAGGAATAATCTTAATTTTATTGATTTTCATTTTAGGTTGTACTCAGGAGCCGACAGGAGAAGCAAAAGGGCTTCCATTCTCACTTTTCAGCACAACCTCAAACACTGCTTCAATGATGAAAGTTGAAGAAACTCAAAAAACCCAAGCAGAATTAATTCAAGAAAAAACAGTTTACAGTGAAGGGGAATGGGAAAGAGGGCTTAATGGAATGCCTGTAAAAATAAAAGTTATGCAGGTTGCACAATCTGGAACAACATCAGTTTCATATCAGGCAACAATAGGGCTTTACACTGAAAACGAAGAATTAATCGATTCAAAAACAATGAATAGTCTTGGGAGATTAGAACAAACATTTGTTGACAGCGAAGGAAACTATACTTTAACAACACCCATAGTAGTAACCCAGATAGGAGTAAACCCTTCAACAGGAATAGGGTTTGTAAAACTTGAAAAAAACAAATGGTATGAAAATCAGAACATGATTAATTTATGGGGAAAAAACTCATTTGAAGGACAAAAACTCAAAATCCATGTTAATAGTGTAATGCAATACGGAACAACACCTTCAAGTTACAGAGCTACACTAAGCTTGTACAATGAAACAGGAACTTTGATTGATGTTCAGACAGTAAACCCAAACACTAATTTAAGCCAAGAATTCACTGATTCGGAAGGAAACTATGTTTTAGGAACTCAAGTATATCTTAACACAATTTCAGTCGAAACAACAAACGGAATTGGCTACATTAAAGCAACAATTAATTAAAAGCACTTTTTAGTGCTTTTCTTTTTCTATTTTTTTCGCGCTTTTAATCGTTCCATGCAATGAAATGAATTCATTTTTTGCTTTTTTTCCTTTGATTTTAAGTTCTGAAAGCATTTTCTTTGCGTTTTCAATCCAAGCAAAGTTTACTCTCAGCAAGCCAAAACCTTTTTCAAGAAAAATAAGCCTTAAATCAGCTTTAGCTAAACCAATTGAATTAAATTCATTCAAAAAACTAAACTGAACAGCATCAAAAAAATCCTTTTTAGAACCAGTAAAATCTGATTTAAATAACACATATCTTTTTCGTTCACGCATTGATTTCGGCAAAGGATTCAAT
>JAFGBZ010000049.1 GCA_016932875.1 Candidatus Iainarchaeum sp. | reverse complement strand
TTTAATTTTTTATTTTCAATTTTTTTTCTTTTCTTTAATTTTTTTTTAATTTTTCTATTTCTTTTTTTATTCTTTTTTTATTTCTTCTAAAATCATCATTGTAGTGGTTTTATCTACTCCTGGAATTTCCCTTATTTTATCAAGAATCAGTTTATTTAAATCATTTATTTCCTTTACTTTTACTTTAACAATTACATCTGTTGAACCAGTAACAATTGAAGCAAATTCAACTTCATTTAATTTGCTTATTTTATCGCATATTTTTTTCTGGGAAACTTTTTCTCCTGAAGGCATAAAACTCATTGAATTAATTAAAATAAATGCACTTAAACCAAAACCCATTTTTTTATTATTTAATTTAACAGTAAATTTTTCAATTACTCCTGATTCCTTTAATGAATTAATCCTGTGATGCACAGTAGTAATTGGAATACGGGTTTTTCTTGCAATGCTTCTCACTGAAAGAGAAGAATCTTTTTTCAATTCCTCTAAAATCAAAAAATCCTTTGAATCCATTCAAACACCAAAAATAATATAATGGAACAATTGTTCCAAAATTGTTTTAAATTAATGCATTTAATTGAATTAAATACAATTTTAATGGAACAAACTTTATATAGTTTCAGCGCAGGTATTGTTTCTGTTGCCCGGGTAGCTCAGCTGGTTAGAGCGTCCGGCTGTTAACCGGAATGCCAAAGGTTCGAATCCTTTTCCGGGCGAAAAAATGGTTTTTTAATGCTTTGGTGAAATAATTTTCTGTACGTGATATAAATGGATTATGATTCAGATAAGTTTTCAAGCACTGAAAAAGTTTTGGATAAAAAGAAAGGAGTTTTTTCAGTTCGCGGTTGGATTAAACGTAAAAGAGATTTAAAAGAGCAGATTTTTATTTTGCTTCGCGATGGTTTTGGGGAAATTCAATGCATTATTGAAGAAAAAAAACTTAAAAACAAAAAACAGTTTATTGATATTCAAAAAGCTTTGGTTGAATCAACTGTAATTATTTCAGGAACAGTTGAAGCTGATTCAAGGGCTCCTGGCGGAGCTGAATTAAAAGCTGATTCAGTTGAAGTAATTTCTTTTTCAGAAGAATTTCCTATTCAAAGAGATTTAAGCGAGGAATTTTTGCTTGAAGTAAGGCATTTATGGCTTAGAAGCAAAAAACTTTCAACTGCATTGAAAGTGAATGCAACTTTATTCAAATCATTTCGTGATTTCATGGATAAAAGCAAGTATGTTGAAGTGCAGGGGCCTGAATTTGTTTCTGGAGCAGTTGAAGGCGGAGCAACTTTATTTGAAGTTCCTTATTTTGGTAAAAAAGTTTTTTTATCTCAATCAAATCAATTTTATCTTGAAACTTTTCTTACTGGATTTGAAAGAGTTTATTCAATTCAGCCTTCTTTTAGAGCAGAAAAATCCAGAACAAGAAGGCATTTAACTGAATTTTGGCATGCTGAAGCTGAAGCAAGCTGGATGCAGTTAAATGAATTAATGAAATTTGAAGAAGACATGATTAAGCATATGGCTGAATTTGTTTTAGAAAAACATCCTGAAGAATTAAAATTTTTAGGAAGAAATCCAAAGGATTTAGAAACAGTTGTTGAATCAAAATTTGAAAGATTTTCTTATGATGAAGTATTTAATATTGCTCAGAAAAAATTCAAGCACTTAAAATGGGGTGATGATTTGGGCGAGAAAGAAGAACGTGAAATTACTAAAGATTTCAAAGTTCCTATTATAGTTCATCATTATCCTGGAAAATTAAAACCGTTTTATCATCGCCCTAATCCTGAAGATAATGGTAAAACAGTTTTATGCACTGATGTTTTAGCTCCTGAAGGTTATGGTGAAATAATCGGCGGCGGCGAAAGGTGTTGGGAATTAAAGGAAATTCTTTCAAGAATGGAAGCAGAAAAAATTAATCCTGAACCATATAAATGGTATGTTGACTTGCGCAGATATTCAGCTCATCCTCATTCAGGTTTTGGTTTAGGTTTATCCAGAACTTTAACTTGGTTATGTAAATTAGAGCATATAAGGGATGTAATTCCTTATCCTAGAACAATGAACAGATATTATCCCTAGCTTTTTCTTTTAAAAAAAGAAAAAGCTAAGTTCGCAAAAAGAAAACTTTTTTGCTTCGCAAAATTAAAATCACTCTGAATGAAGATGAATTCCACGAATTCATCCCGTCCGCCAACCGACGTGACGGTTGAATTTAAATTCTTTTTAGTTCTTTTCATTAACATATTAGGGGTGTTTTAATGAAAAAGGTTCTTTTTGTTATAGCTAAAAATAATTTCAGGGATGAAGAATTTTTTGTTACTCGCAGGGAATTAGAAAAATATGTTACTGCTTTTACTGCTTCAACTGAAAAAGGAGAATGCATTGGAAGCAAAGGTGGAAAAGAAGAAGCTGATTATTCTTTGAATGGAATTGATTCAGAAGAATTTGAAGGAATCATTTTTGTCGGCGGAAGTGGAGCACATCAATTATTTAATAATCCTTCAGCTTTATCTCTTGCAAAAGAATTTTATTCAGCAGGAAAAGTCACTGCAGCAATATGCATTGCTCCAACAATTCTTGCAAATGCAGGAATTTTAAGAGGAATTGAGGTTACTTCTTTTCCTTCAGAACAAAAATGGCTTACTTCTAAAGGAGCTAAATTCATTGGAGGCAATGTAGTGGTTTCAGGAAAAATAATTACTGCATCAGGGCCTGAAGCAGCAAAAGAATTCGGCGAAGCAATAGCTGAAGCATTAAGGTAAAAGTGATGAAATGGAAATTAAATTAATTGCGAAGCAAGCACTGCTGGAAGCAGTGCACGCGTGCCAACGGAGCGTGACCGTTGAATGATTGAATTTATTAAAGCTATCCCGAAAGTAAAATTAATTGCTTTTACTCCAAAAGGATTTGATTTAGCTGTTGCTTCAGCGCGCACTTGTTATTCTCCTGAATTAATTGAAGTTGAATCAGTAACTGAAGGACAGCGTGAAAGAATTGGGAAAATGATTTATGAAGCAGGACATCATACTCCTTTTCAGCATTCCTATTATGTTTTTGGATTAGAAAATATTTCAAGACAGTTTACTTGGAGTTTCTTGCATTCTCATCCTTTCTTTAATTCAGATCAAAGCAGTCAAAGATATAATGTTTTAGATGAAGCAAAAGTAATTGTTCCTGAAATGAATTCAGAACAGGAAAAAAAATTCAAAGAAACAGTATTGAATGCATGGAATGCATACGATGAATTAAGCAAAAAACTGCTTCAAGAAGTGCTTCCAAGCGCTAAAGCAATTGGTAAAATAAAAAATCAGAATGAAAAAAAAATAATGCTTGAAGCAGAAAAAAAAGCAGTTGAATGGGCAAGATATGTTTTACCAATATCGGCAAGCACTTGCATGTATCACGCTGTTTCAGGAATTACTTTGCAGAGATATATTAAAATGATGAAAGCAAATGAATGCAGTGAAGAAGCAAAAAAAGTAATTTCATTAATGATTGAAGAAGTAAAAAAACATGATGCTCATTTTATTGAAGAAATTGAAAATATTTCTTTTGAAAAAAATAAAGTAATTGAAGAAAAAATATTTGGAGAAAAATTAATTGAATCAAACCACAATGAAAATTCAGATGAATTTGTAAAAGAATTTGATTTATTTTTAGGAAAAAATATTTCTAAATTAAGAAGCAGTTCTCCTGAAGAAGAAAAAATTTTAGGAGAATCAGTGAGATGTGTTTTAGGTTTAAGTGAAAAACAATTAAATAATGAAAAAGCTGTTTCACTTTTATTGAATCCAAAAGAAAATCCTTATTTATTGGAAACACTTAACTGCTGGACTTTAAGCCCTTTAATGCGTTCTTTATTTAATGTAAATTATGTGTTTTACACTAAAATAAGCCATGCAGCTGATTCACAGAATCAAAGGCATAGAGGAACTCCTGCTTCAAGACCGATTTTAAGCAAAGTTATTTCACGCAAACCTGATTTTATTGTTCCTGAAGTAATGAAAAGAAATCAGGAATTAAATGAATTATATTTGAATGCATGCAGTTCTTTATGGATTGCAAGAAATGAATTAATTGATTCAGGTTTAACTGCAGAAAAAGCAAATTACTTGCTTCCAAATGCAACTTCAATTCGATTAATTGAATCAGGTTCATTAATTCACTGGCTTCATAAATGGAGAATGCGTTCATGCTTTAATGCTCAAGCAGAAATATGGGATGCAACAATGCAGCAATTAAATCAAATTAATCCAAAAATAAGTAAATTCATTGGGCCTGCATGCTTTACAAGAAAAGATATTGTTTCAGAAAAAGAATTAGAAGGCCCTTGCCCAGAAGGAGCGCATTGGTGCGGAGTAAAAACCTGGATTAATTACCCTAAAGTCAAAAGAATCTGGTAATTAATTTTTTTCTCAGAATATCTTGTTTTCACTAAAATTCTTTTTCCCTGCATCACTATAATTGTATTACTTTTTTGTTTTTGTACCATAATCCCTTTATAAAGAAAGAACAGCAATTAGTATAGAATTTAATTAATGCTAAAACCCATTTTTTCCTCCTGAAAGGTTTTGGGATGAACTGTGAAAACAGCTTCCCATTTCCTTTAATTTTTATTCTCTGTTTTTTCTTTTGCGTTGTCTTTAACTTTTTTTTGCTTTACTTCTTTTAAGAGGTGTTTGATTGAAATTAAGGCTTTTTTTGCTTGGATTAATTGCAGTAATTCCAACTGTTTTTGCTGAAGGTTATTTATGGGACTTTTTAAGACCTGCAGCTGAAATGGCTGGTTCATATGATTTTTTTACCAGAGTAATTGTATTTGTTCTGACTTTGGTTTTAATGGGAATTTCTTTAATGGCTTATATGAAAGTTAAATCCCAGAAATTAATGTTTGTTTCAATTGCTTTTGGATTATTTGCATTAAAATGGCTTTTAAAATTGCTTGATTTGTTTATAAGCCCAGGTATTTTTTTTGCTGATACAAGTGAAAATGTTTTTGAATTATTGATTTTAGCTTCATTGTTTTACGCGTTGTTCGTCAAAAAGTGATTTTTGAATGAATGATTTTGAAGAAGCACTGGTGCAAGACGCAAGAAAAAAAGTTTTTGATGAAATTCAGAAAACTCCTGGAGTTCATTTTAGAGAAATTCAAAGAAGAACAAATTTAGCTGTAGGCACTTTACAATATCATTTGAATTACTTGGAAAAAAAGCGTTTAGTAAAAACAGAAAAAACAGGAAAATTCCTGCGCTATTATTCAATCCGAGAAAAAAGCGATGATATTGAAAGAAACCTGCTTTCATTTTTAAGACAGAAAAGCACCAGAAGAATTCTTTTATTTATTTTAACTCAAGGAAATGCAACTAATCTGGAAATTTCCCGTGAACTGGAATTAAGCCCTTCAACTGTTTCATGGCATTTAAATAATTTAGCTGAAAAAAACATTATTGCTAAAAGAAAGCTTGGAAGAGAATCAGTTTATTTTGTGATTGAACCTGAAAAACTTGCAACAACAATTTTAGGGCATCAAACTTCATTTTTAGATGAACTTGTTGACAACTTTGTTGCTTTATGGGATGAAATCTGATTTAATCATTTCATTAAATATTTTTTCAACATTTCTTTTATTTGCATATTTTCTGTGTCCGTTAAATCCTCCGCCGAAAGCTTTAGGAATATGCAGTAATTCATGAATAATTGTTTTAATTTGCTCTTCTTTGTTTTGCTTAAAAAAAATTTCTGAAATCAATTCAATTACATAAATTGGAGGAAGCCCTGCTCCTGTTTGAACTGCTTTTCCAATTGAATGAATTCTTGCAATAACTCTTCTTGTTTTAGTTCCATTGCTTTCAATACAGTAAATGTTTTTTAATTCAAGATAATTCATTCCGGCTTTTGAACCAATTTCCCTTGTTTTTTGAGTCCATTCCTGTGAAAAAGAGTATTTCATTGAATTAATTAAAAAAGCATGAAATTAAAAGCGTTTTTGATTAACTTTTCAATACTGCTTTTAAGAGGTGAATTAAATTGAATGTAATCATTGCATTAAACCAGAAAACAAAAATAAAAATTATTCCTGTGTTTGAAGGAAAACATAAGGAATTCAAAGGAGAAAAAGGAAAAACAAAGGTTTCAGTAAAAGAAAATTTTTTACAGATACTTTATGGTTTAGGAAAAGAAAAAGAATTTGAATTAAATGAATTCAGAAAAATAGCTTTACTTGGATTAAATAAAGCAGCTGAGTTAAAGGAAAAAAATTATTCAGTTGAATTACCTGAATCAGAAAAATTTTCTTCACTTCAGCAGGCAGTTGCATTAACTGATTCTTTTTTGTATTATAATTATTTTTTTGACAAATACAAAAAAGAAGACTTCAAAGTAACTGAATTAGTTATTGATTCAAAACCTTCAGCTGAATTAAAAAATGCAGTTAATACTGCATTGAAAATAAATGAATCAGTTATTCTTACAAGAGATTTAATTAATGAAAACAGCGAAATAACTACTCCTCTTTACTTGGAAAAAGCAGCAAGAAAACATTTAGGAAAAAAAGTAAAAATTTCTGTTTTAAAACAAAAAGATTTGATTAAAAATAAAATGAATTTGTTTGCAGCAGTAGGAAATGCAGGAACAACTCCTCCGCAGTTAACTTTGCTTGAATATAATGGAAATCCTGCTTCAAAGAAAAAAATTCTTTTAGTTGGAAAAGGAATCACTTTTGATTCAGGTGGAATGGATTTAAAGCCTGCAGAATACATGCTTGACATGCGTGATGATATGTCTGGAGCAGCAACTGTTTTAGGAATAATGAAAGCAGTAAGCGAATTAAATCTTAAAGTAAATCTTATTGCAGCAATGGCTTGCGCTGAAAACTTAATTGATGCAAAAGCTTACCGTCCAGGAGATATTTTAACTGGATTTAATGGAAAAACAGTTGAAGTCAAAAGCACTGATGCAGAAGGAAGGCTTGTTTTAGCTGACACTCTTGCTTACTGCAATAAAAAATATTCTCCTGAATTGATAATTGATTATGCAACTCTTACAGGAGCATGTGTTGTTGCATTATCTTATCATGTTGCTGCAATGATTTCAAATTCAGATGAATTTTCATCAAAATTATTTGAATCAGGACAAAAAGTATTTGAAAGAGTATGGAAACTTCCATTATATGATGAATTCCGTGATGATGTGAAAGGAGATAGAAGCGATTTACAGAATCTTTCAAAATCAGGCACTGCAGGAACAATTACTGCAGCAGCATTTCTTGAAAATTTTGTTGACAAAACACCTTGGATTCATTTGGATATTGCTGGAACTGCATTTATTTCAAAACCAGTTGCAGGATTAAAAAAAGGCGCTTCAGGATTTGGAATAAAATTAACAATCGATTTCCTGCAGAAATTAATTCAAGAAAAAAAAGTTTAAAAAATCAAACAGATTAAAATGAATTCAATTAAAAATAAATCAATTGAAAACAATTCGCTGAATGAATTAAGTGAAAAAAATAATTCTTTGAAAAATGAATTATTGGAAAAAGAAAACTCTTTGAAGAAATACAATTTATTTCTTCAGAGAATTTCTCCTTCTCTTTCAATTGAATTGCTTGCAGAAATTCAGTTAAAAAAAAATAAAAAAATCAAAGTAATGGATTTAGGCTGTGGGAATGCAGGCGCATTAAAAGAATTAAAAAAAAAATTCAAAGAAAAAATTCATTGCATTGGATTAGATGCAGTTGAATTCAATGAAAAAGAAATTGATGAAAAAATAATTGCAGATGCAATGAAAATAAAATTTCCAAAAGAAATTGATTTAATTTTTTCATTCAGAACAATTCATTTAATTGGTTCGGTAAAGGAATTATTAAATAAGACAACTGTCTCGCTTAGTTCAGGCGGAGCAGCAGTCTACTCTATTAGAATCCGTAATAACTTGAATTTTGAAGGAAAAATTACTGAACTCGATGAATTGTTTTTGAAGAAAATTATTGCTGAAAAACATTTTAATGATTGTGAAGTTAAAGGCGAAATTGTTTCAATTAATGTTGAAGTAACTCCTTTAATTCAGGGAATTAATTTGTTTTTGAAGAAAAATTAATTTATTTTTTTTCCACCCATTCCTTCATTTTTTGCATTCCGTTTTTTATTGTTTCTTCTTTTGTTGCATAACTTAATCTTACGCATTTATCATTTCCGAATTCTATTCCTGGAATTACTGTTACTCCTGTTTCTTCAAGTAATTTTGATGCGAATTCAGTGCTGTTCATTCCTGTTTCTGAAATATCTGGAAAACAGTAAAATGCTCCGCCTGGAATATCGCATTTAATTCCTTTCATTGAATTAAGCATTGAAGCCATTAAATCTCTTCTTTTCTGGAAAGCATTTTTCATTTCCTGCACTGATTCCTGTTGTCCGGTTAATGCTTCTGCTGCTGCTTTTTGTGAAATGCTGCATGCATTTGAAGTGCTGTGAGCCTGAATTTTATTCATTGCATTAATTAATTCTTTTGGCCCTGCACAGTAACCTAATCTCCAGCCAGTCATTGAATAAGTTTTTGAAACCGCATTAATTACTAATGTTTTTTCTTTTATTTCTTTTCCAAATCCTGCAATACTTTTATGTTTTCCTTCATAAACAAATGGTTCATATACTTCATCGCTTAAAACAGTTAAATTATTTTGCACTGCAATTTCAGAAATTTTTTTTAATTCTTTTTCATCAATTATTGCTCCAGTCGGATTATTCGGAGAATTAAGAAGCAGTACTTTTGTTTTTTTAGTTAAAGCTTTTTCCACTTGACTTGCTTTTAATTTAAAATCTCCTGTTGTTTTTACAATTACTGGTTTTCCTTCAGCAAAATTAATTTGTTCAATATAACTAACCCAGTAAGGGCTTGCAAGAATTGCTTCATCTCCTTTATTTAATAATGAAATAAATGCATTGAATAAAATCTGTTTTCCTCCTGCTCCGCAGGTGATTTCATCTAAATTATATTCAAGATTATTATCTCTTCTGAATTTTTCCTGCACTGCTTTCTTTAATTCATTGCTTCCTGCAACAGCAGTGTAATAAGAATAATTTTCTTCAATTGCTTTAATTCCAATTTTTTTAACATTTAATGGAGTCGGAAAATCTGGTTCTCCTGCTCCAAACAAGTAAACTTCTTTTCCTTGTTCTTTCATTTCTTTTGCTTTAGCAGTAATTGCTAAAGTAGCGCTTGGCTTTATTGCCTGTGCTTTCAATGAAATCATTTCATCATCTCCTTAAATTTTTTGATAAGTTTTCTTTAATAATAATGCATCTTCTTCAATGTTCGGGCTTTCACATACTAATTGTCCTTTTACATTGAATTCCTTTAATGCTTTCATTAATTCCTTGAATTTAAAATCCGATTCAGTGAAAATTAAATGATTTCTTTCCCCTTTTTCTGAATAAGCTATTCCGCTTGAATGCATATGCATTTGAGTTAATGCTTTTTTTCCTAATTCTTTTTCAACTGCTTCCAGTGTTTCACTGAATTCATTGAATGAATTCATTTTTCCATTGCTTCTTGCATGTAAATGCGAGAAATCAATGCATGGTTGCACTCCATCAATTTCTTTTGATAAATCAATTAATTCTTTTAATGAACCAAACTGGGTTCCTTTTCCAGTGGTTTCAGGGCTTAACAGAATTTTAATTCCTCTTGAATCAAGTTCTTTTCTTATTTCTTTTATTTCTTTTTTTATTTTTTCAAAAACTTTTTCCGGCGGTTCGCCTAAATAAAATCCTGCATGAAATGTAACTGTTTTTGCTCCGCATAAAAAAGCAATTTCAGCTGAATGCATTATTCTCTGTCTGCTTGCATGAATTTTTTCTTTTTCTCTTGCATTTAAATTAATAAAATAAGGTGCATGACATGAAAGCGTAATTTCTTGGTCTTCAGCAATTTTTTTTATTTCAGGAGCTTTTTCTTTTGAAATATTAACTGAATGAACAAACTCTAATTCCATTCCATCTAATCCAAGCTTTTTCACTTGTTTTAATCCGTTTTCAGTGCTTCTTTGTTGAGTGCTTAAAGGAATTCCTGCAGTTGCAAAATTAAGTTTTGAAAACATGAATTAATTGAATATAAGAGTTTCTTTAAATATTGCTTTTTGAATTAAATTCAGTTCTTTTGGTTTAATGTGTTTATTTAAATATGTTTTTGTTTTCCTTTTATTAGGTGATTTTTTTGGTTAAAATAATTCAAAAACACGAAGAATGTATTGGATGCGGTGCCTGCACTGCAATTTGCCCTGACCACTGGGAAATGGGTGATGATGGTAAATCTTTTTTAAAAGGCGCAAAAAAAGACGGAGATAAATTAGTTAAAGAAGTAAACGATGCTGAATGCAATCAGGATGCGGCAGACTCTTGCCCAGTTCCATGCATTTTTGTAGAAAAATAAACAATTGAATTTCGCTTTAGCGAAATTCCTTTTCTTTTGCGAACTTAGCTTTTCTTTTTTTAAAAGAAAAGCTAGGTAAATGTAGGTGTTTCAATTACTTGGTTTTCTTTTCCTTGTGTTGTTTGCTGCATTGCTTTAAGTTTTTCCATGTAATTGCTTAATTCTGCTTCAACTTTTTTTGCTTCTTCAAGCAATGGTTTTACATCTAAATTAAATTTATACATTTCATTTAATTTAGTCATTAAATTTGCGGCTGCTTCATAATCCGCGCTTAAAGTTACTGGAGTAAGCAAACTCATTCCCTGTGTTTTTACATTCTTTAATTCAAGCATCATTAAAGCGCTTATTCCTGTTGTAATTCCTTCTTCAATTAATTTTACTTTGTTTTTTTTCAAATAATTTTTTGCTGAATCATCTGAAGCATATCCATAGATTTCCTTTGATTTTTCTGGAACAGTTAATCCGTTTAATGAAACAACTTTAATGAATTTTTTTTTCTTAATCCATTCAACCATTGCTCTTGCAAAATCATCAGTGAATTCTTTTGGAATAATCTGCTCTGAAATCACTACAACTAGTTTTTTTGTTTTGCTTACAAAAATCCTTGAAGGATGCACTGGTTTTCCGTCTCTGATTCTAATTACTGGAACAAAAATATCTGAATTAATGCATCCTAATTTCTGCATTTTAAGTTTTTCAATTAAATGCTTTGCGCAAATTGTTCCAACTAAACCTAATCCAGGAAATCCTTCAATTAAAGTATAACCTGTTAAATTCAAATTATTAAATTCATTTATTTTAACTTCTGCATGCTCTCTCAAAAAAACACCTTTTTAAAATTCAATTAATACATTAAAGAAAAGTCTTAAATAAAATACTTTGCATTAAATTGAATATGCCGAATAAAATAAACGCAAGTGAATATCTTAATAGACTGCTTAAAGAAAAAAAAGAAAGAGATGCAAAAATAGAAAAATTAAGGAAAGAAGGTAAAGAACGAGAAATAGAAGAATTAAAGAGAAAACAAGAAGAAAAAAAATTAAGGAAAAAACAAGAAAAATCTACTTTTAAATTAAAAATAAATAATCCTTTTGCTGATTTAACCAAACCTATTGAAGTTAAAAGCAAATTTGTTTCATTGGTTACTTCTAATGTTAAAAAGGCTTTGCCTGGGCAAGTGCCTCCGATAATTGTTTCAGCAAAGCCCATGGCTGAACACATAATGCTTTGTAATTCATTGCTTCCTTTGGCAGTAACTAAAATTGTTGAATTAACTGGGGAGTCTGAAAAGCTTATCAGAAAGTCTTTGTTAACTGAAGCTGAAAAAAGATATAATGAATTAGTTAAAAAAGAGTAATTCAGCTTTTTTTTAAACTTTTTGTGGAATTTAATGTTAAGGTAATTAAATGGATTTTGATGTAATTTGCAGTAAATGGCAGAAAAAATGGTTTGAAGCAGGAATATGGAAAGCCAAACCAGTGAAAGGAAAAAAATCTTTTTTCATGATTTTTGCTTATCCTGGAATTTCAGGTTACTTGCATGTAGGACACATGCGTGGTTTCACTTACACTGATATTATTACCAGAATGAAAAGAATGCAGGGATTTAATGTATTATTTCCAGCAGGAACCCATGCCACAGGAAATCAGGCAATTGCTTTTGCTTCAAAAGTAAAAAAAAGAGATGAAGCATGGATTAATTATTTGACTTCAAACGGTTATCCTGAAAACAAATTAAATGAATTAGAAGATGAAAAAAAAGTTGTTGAATATTTCAATAAAGTTTATGTTGAAGAATACTGGAAAAAATTTGGTTTCCTTGCAGACTGGGAAAGATTTGCATGCACTGTTCATTCAGATTATAATAAATTCATTGAATGGCAGTTCAAAAAATTAAATGAAAAAAATCTTTTAGTGAAAAAACCTTATTTTGCTCCGTTCTGTCCTAAAGACGGGCCAGTAGCAGTTGATCCAAGTGAAACAGATATTTCTAAAGGCGGGCATGCAGAAAAAAACGAATATACTTTACTGAAATTTAAATTTGAAGATAAATTCATTGTTGCTGCAACACTTCGCCCTGAAACAGTTTTCGGACAAACAAATTTATGGATTGATTCAAATGAAGAATATTCAATTATTAAAGTTGGAAAAGAAAAATGGATTCTTTCAAAGCAGGCAGCAGAAAAACTAAAATTCCAAAAAGAATCAGTTGAATTAATTAATTCAATTAAAGGAAAAGATTTAATTGGAAAAAAAGTTATTGCTCCTGGAGTTGAAAGAGAAATAATTATTCTTCCTTCAAGTTTTTGTGCTCCGGATATTGGAACAGGAATTGTTACAAGTGTTCCAGGCGATGCGCCAGATGACTGGATGGGCTTGCAGGATTTAAAGAATTCAAAAGAATTATGTGAAAAACATGGATTAAACTGGAATGAAATTAATTCAATTAATGCAATTCCAATAATTAAAACTGAAGGCTATGGAGAATTTCCTGCAAAAGATGTTTGCGAGAAATTAAAAATAACTAATTCAATGGAACGCGAAAAACTTCATGAAGC
>JAFGBZ010000048.1 GCA_016932875.1 Candidatus Iainarchaeum sp. | reverse complement strand
TTGTTTTAGATTTTGGTTCTCAGTACACGCATTTGCTTGCACGCAGAATCCGTGAATTAGGTGTTTTTAGTGAAATAATGCTTCCAACTGCTTCAACTAATGAGTTAATGGACTGCAAAGGAATAATTCTTTCAGGCGGGCCTAAAAGTGTTGATGAAAGCAATGCAGTTGAATTTAATAAAATGATTTTTTCCATTGGAAAACCTGTTTTAGGTTTATGTTACGGGCATCAGTTAATGGCTTTTTCTTTAAATGGAAAAGTTGAACATGGAACAAAAAAAGAATATGGAAAAGCAAAACTGCAGTTAAAAGAAAAATCAATGATTTTTTCAGGAGTAATTAATAATTCAGTTGTATGGATGAGCCATGGCGATAAAGTAACTGTTGTTCCAAATGGATTTAAAGTAACTGCTTCAACTAATGACTGTGAAATTGCTGGAATGAGTAATGAAGAAAAAAAATTATTTGGTTTTCAGTTTCATCCTGAAGTAACTCATTCAGTTCATGGAATGAAAATGCTTGAAAATTTTGTTTTTGATGTGTGTAAAGCTGAAAAAAACTGGGATATGAAAAATTTTTTAGAAGAAGAATTAAAGAAAATAAAGGAAAAAGTTGAAAACAAAAAAGTTTTTCTTTTAGCAAGCGGAGGAGTTGATTCAACTGTTTGCGCTGCATTATTAGGTAAAGCTATTCCAAAAAATCATTTATACTGCCTGCATGTGGATTCAGGTTTAATGCGTAAAAATGAATCAATTAAAGTAAAAAATGCTTTAAATGAACAAGGAATTGAATTAAATGTATTGAATGCGGAAAAAGATTTTTTGAATGCATTAAATGAAGTTGATGAACCAGAACAAAAAAGAATTATTATTGGAGAAAAATTTGTTGAATTAGCGGAAAAAGAATTAGAACGAATTGCTGGAAAAGAAAAAAACAACTGGATTATTGCGCAGGGAACAATTTATCCTGATACAATTGAATCAGGTGGAACAAAAAATGCTGATAAAATTAAAACTCATCATAATAGAGTTGAATTAATGCAGGAATTAATTTCTAAAGGCAGGGTAATTGAACCATTAAATGAATTATATAAAGATGAAGTAAGAGAATTAGGTTTAATGCTTGGCTTGCCGAAAGAATTAGTTTTCAGGCATCCTTTTCCTGGTCCAGGATTAGCTATAAGGATTTTATGCGGGAAAAAAATTCAAGTTGAAAAAAAAGAAGAACTTGAACTGCGTTTAAATGAATTCATTAAAGGATTTAATTTTACTGCAAAAGTTTTACCATTAAAAGCAGTAGGAGTGCAAGGAGACAACAGAACTTATCGTTATGCATGTTTATTAGAAGGATTAATTGAATTTGAAAAACTTGAATTAATTTCAACTGATTTAACTAATGCATTCAGTGAAATTAACAGAATTGTTTTTGCAGTTCATCCAAATAAAATTAATTCAGTTGAATTTATTTCTGAAAGCCATTTAACTGAAAAAAGAATTAATTTATTGCGTAAAGCAGATGCAGTAGTAAATGAATTCATTAAAGAAAAAGAATTATATAATGAAATCTGGCAGTTTCCAGTAGTGCTTGCACCATTAAAAATCAATAACGAAGAAGGAGAAACAATTATTTTACGTCCAGTTACTTCAAGAGAAGCAATGACTGCAAGATTTGCGTGGATTGAAAAAAAACTTTTAATTGAATTAGCTCAAAAATTAATTCAAATAAATGGAATTAATGCAGTATTATATGACTGCACTAATAAACCGCCTGCAACAATTGAATGGGAATAGTCATGGAAACAGCTTTTAATGGTTTTTTGTTTTAACTGATTCTAAAATTTGTATTGCTTCCATAGTTCCATAATTATTAACAATTTTATCAGCATTTTCTGGGCCTATTTCATCTATAATAAAATTAATTCTGGAACAAAGTTTTTCTAAATTATAATGTCTTTCTGTTCCGACAAGTTCTTTGAATCTATTAATCTTATTAATTCTTTTATAGTCTGCTGCATTCATTGGTTTTGCAGTTCTTTTTCTGTTTATTTTTCTGTTCATAATTTTCACTTAATTTATTCTTTTACTTCCACAGTAATTGTTTCTGTTTTTGTTGTGTTTTCGCAGTCCCATACTTTGCATTTAGGGATTGTTATGGTTGTTTTACCAATTTTTTTTGCTTTGAATACTAAAACATCTTTTCCATAACATCCTTGCACTCCTGCGCATCCTGTTAAATCATCATCCATTCTAACAAACCATAACATGTCTTGAGCATAACCTGTAGGATTTTGAGTTAAGTATTCGTTTGCTGTTTCATCTGTTACTTTATGGTAAATGAATTCCCCTACATTAATGCAGTAATCGCTTGTGCATGAAGGAGGAAAATATTTTTCTTCATGTAATTCCTTTAAACATGAATGAGTGTTTCCTTCATAAAGAATTAATCCATTGCTTTCATCGCAGTCACCTAATTTTGAATCAGTTTCTTTAGGGCAGTAAATTAACTGGAATTCTTTATTGTTTTCTTCTTTTAATCCTGATTCAAGATTTTTAATTGTCCATAATTGTCCTTTTTTCGGATCACCTCTCCAAGTAAAAATGCTTGAAGTCCATTGAATTGTATCAAATAAAACTCTTCCTTTTCCATAATTATTATTCAAATAATAATATGAGTAAACTGTTCCATCTGTTCCTTTCAGCCAAATGCTTTCTTTTCTGTTTGTTTCTTTTGTTCCTAAATTTCTTATTGTAAAAACAATTCCAAATTCATTGTCAGGGCTTCCTAAATAATAACAATCCTGCAAAAAAACATTGAAATCATATTTGCATTTAACTGAATCAGTTAATTCAGTTGAATAATTGCAGTTTCCTTCAGAACAGGAGCCGTTTGCAAGCCAGGTTGTTCCACTGCATTTATTTTCACAGGAAATGTTTTCGCAAGGGTTGCTTATTCCTGGAATGAAACCGCATTCAATTGCATTATCTTTTTTTGAATCATAAACGCATTCACCGTTAACTTCATGTCCTTGAGTTAAACGAGTTGTATCAGAACATTTATCATTGCATTCCAATGATTGTTGCACTGGAACACATTCCTGCACTGAATTAACAACTGAACCATCAGCGCAAGTAATTAATTCATTTTGAATTGGTGTTCCTTCTTGAATGCATCCAAAAACAAAAATTAAAAATAATCCAATTAAAAAAAGTTTCTTCATGATTAAACCCCCGAAAACTGGTTATATTAATAAAAGAAATTTATTTAAATCAAGGCATATAATGATTTTTGTTTAATATTAGAAATTAAGGGCTCATGGTCTAGTGGTATGACGCACCCTTCGCAAGGGTGAAACCGCGGGTTCAATTCCCGCTGAGTCCACAGCTTTTCTTTTTTCTTTAAACGGAATTAATTAATATAACTTTATATTTAATTACTTACTCAGTTTAAGTGATTTAAATGGAAAAAAATTCTTCTCTTTCAAATGCAGGGTTAAATAAACCGGATATTTTTGAAGAAATACTTGAAACTCCTGAAGCAAGGAAAGCAAGGGAAAAAATTGAAAAAGAATTAGAAGAAGCATTAGAAAAAGAAGAACCTGAATTTGATGAAACAGAAGAAGAATCAGAGGAAGCAGAAGAAAAACCAAAGCAAAAGAAAGCTGAAACAGAAGAAACTATTGAAATGGATTTTTCAGAAGAAAATGGAACTGAAGAAGAAAAAGAAATTAATTCAGCTGAATCTGAAGAAAATGATTTTGAAGAAATTTCTGTAAAAAAAAGAAAACC
>JAFGBZ010000047.1 GCA_016932875.1 Candidatus Iainarchaeum sp. | reverse complement strand
TAGTTGTTGTTGGAAGTATTGCATTTGATTCCGGCTTTTCTTTAGAAAAGAAAAGCACAGGTGCAAAAGAAAAGCAATTCTGCTAAAGCAGAATTGAAAAGGAAAAAATAAAAATTAAAAAAGTGATTTAATGGTTAAAGTAGTTGTTGTTGGAAGTATTGCATTTGATTCAATTAAAACTCCTTTTGGAAGCGTGCAAAAAGCTTTAGGTGGAAGCGGAACTTATGCAAGCTATGCTTCAAGCTTTTTTTCTAAAACAGGTTTAGTTGGAGTAATTGGAAATGATTTCAATCAAAATTATTTGAATTTACTTAAAAGAAAAGGGATAGATTTAAGCGGAGTAACAGTGAATGAAAAAGAAAAAACTTTTTACTGGAAAGGAGAATATAAATTTGATTTAAATTCAGCAATAACTCATGAAACCCAGTTAAATGCATTCAGTTCATTTAAACCTGAACTGCCTGAAGCATACAAAAATGCTGATTACTTGTTTTTAGGAAACATTTCACCTGAATTACAATTAAATGTATTAAATCAAATGAATAAACGCCCTAAATTAGTGTTAGCTGATACAATGAATTATTATATTCAGAAAAACCCTGAATTAGTGAAAAAAGTAATTAATGAAGTTGACATTGGTTTAATGAATGATTCTGAAGCAAGAATGCTTTTTAATACAAATAATTTAATGACTGCATGCAAAAAAATTCTTGCATTAAACTCTGAATGGGCAATAATTAAGAAAGGCGAACACGGCGCAATCTTTATGACTGAAAAAGAATTCTTTTCAGCTCCAGGCTATCCATTAGAAAATGTTAAAGACCCAACAGGAGCAGGAGACAGTTTTGCAGGAGCAATGTTAGGTTACCTTGCTTCAAAAAATTCAGTATCGCAAAAAGAAATAAAGAAAGCAATTGTTTATGGTTCAACTGTTGCAAGCTTTAATGCAGAAGGATTTTCATTAAATAATCTGCAGAAAATAAATAAAAAACACATTAATTCACGCTTTAAAGAATTCAAAAAAATAAGTGAATTTTGACTAGCATAATCCACTAACTGTTTTAGTCATTTCAATATATTTGTTGTCAGGCAAATCAATTCTAACTGTCGCAAGTCCTGATTTTCCTTCGACATATAAATAAGCCCTATTCCACCCAGCATTTTTTACATTAATTAAATTAATTATGTAAGTTTTATCTTTTGCAATCGAAAACTTTTCATTGTATTCAATTGTTGAATCAGTTACATCATCTAAAGTAACTGAAACAGTTATTTTTCCATCAACAGAAATTGTATCATGTCCTGTATTTTTTATTGTAATCGCTTTAATGGGAGTACCATTTTCATTAAATCCATCTGGAGCAGGAAGAGAACAAAGTGGAGTAAAAGAATCAATTCTTACATTCTCTATTTCAGTTAATTCAGGTTCAAGTTCTTCTTGTTCTTCTACTTCTTCTTGTTGTTCTTCTTCTGTTTCTTCTTGTTCTTGTGTTTCTTCATTTTCAACAGTATTCCAGCCGTCTTCCAACTCATTCTGAACTAAATCAGACACCACCACTTGCCCAGTAACAAGATTTTCTGGAGAATTATTTTCTATAGCTGGAGCCATAAAAATAAGGTATGCTGCTATTCCTCCTAAAACAAGGAATACAAAGACAATTAACATGAAAATGATAAGTAATACTAAGCCTGCAATAATGTATTTTGCTTTTCTATCCATACTTTAATTATTATACTATATACTTTAAAAACTTGATTTCCTTGAATTAATTTAACGTGTTTTAGAGGTTGTGATTAAATGAGTAATTATGAAGTTAAAGACATTAAATTAGCTGAACAAGGAAAAAAGAAAATTGAATTAGCTGAAGCAGATATGGGTGCTTTACTGAAAGTAAGAGAATATTTTGAAAAAACAAAGCCATTTAAAGGAGAAAAAATCGGTTTAGCTTTACATATTACAAAAGAAACTGCTGTATTAGTGAGAACATTAAAAGCAGGCGGAGCACAGGTTGCAATTACTGGATGTAATCCTTTAAGCACTCAAGATGATGTTGCTGCTGCATTAGCAAAAGAAGAATTCCATGTTTACGGACATAAAGGCGAAAATACTAAAGATTATTATGAATATTTAAATAAAATTCTTGATTTTAAACCAACAATTACAGTTGATGACGGATGCGATTTAGTTACTGAAATTCATACTAAACGAACTGAATTATTAGATAATGTTAAACTTGGATTAGAAGAAACAACAACAGGAATCATTAGATTAAAAGCAATGGAAAAAGATAATGCATTAAAGTATCCAATTATTGCAGTTAATGATAATCTTACAAAACATTTAATGGATAATTATTATGGAACAGGACAAAGCACTTTAGACGGAGTTTTAAGAGCAACTAATTTAATGCTTGCAGGAAAAACAGTTGTTGTTGCAGGATATGGTTCTTGCGGTAAAGGAGTTGCATTAAGAGCAAAAGGAGCAGGAGCAAAAGTAATTGTAACTGAAGTAAATCCATTCCGCGCTTTACAAGCTTACATGGATGGAAATTATGTAATGACAATGAATGAAGCTGCTTCAATAGGAGATTTATTTATTACAGTTACAGGAGACTGTAAAGTAATTACAGCAGAACACGTGCAGAAAATGAAATCAAATGCAGTAATCTGTAATTCAGGACATTTTGATATTGAAATTGATTTAAAGGAAATAGAAAAAAGATTTGGAAAAGGAACTGAAATGCGTCCATTCCTGAAACAATATAAAATCAGAAACAAAAAAATAAATATTTTAGCTGATGGAAGATTAGTTAATTTAGCTTCAGCTGAAGGACATCCATCAGTTGTAATGAGTTTAAGTTTCTGCGGACAAGCATTAGGAGCAGAATGGGGATTAAAGCATGCAAAAGAACCAATAGTTTACCATTTGCCTGAAACAGTTGATGAAAAAATTTCTAAATTACAGTTACAGCATTTAGAATTAAAAATAGATAAATTAACTCCAGAACAAGAACATTATTTAAGTTCATGGAAAATTGGAACATAACAGCTGTCCCGCCAGCTGGCAGGCGGTGCGCCTTTAAGGCGCATGCTAAACAGCGAGTTTTGCTTCGGCGCCAGCGGACGAAACCGCTGTGGCGAACGGGGTGAATTCACGAAATTCATCTTGCTTCGGAGTGAATCAAAGTAAATCTTAAATAATTCAATAAACTTTAATTGATATAATATGAGTGAATCACTGAATTTAACTGAACAGCAAATTGCTTTGCCTGATTTTGGTTTAATTGATTTAATTGAACAACCTGCATGGAAAAGTTTGTTATTTGATTTAGTTAAATCAGAGAAAATGGATGTATGGAACATTGATTTAACTTTGCTTTCAGAAAAGTACTTGAATAAAATCAATTCACTTCAAAGCACGGATTTAAGAATTCCAGCTAATGCAATTTTATGTAGTGCAATTTTATTAAAATTAAAATCCCGCATATTAAAAGTTTCAGACATTGATGATGAAGAAGAATTTTTATTAAAAAAACAAGAAGAAGAATTACAGCAAAAAGAAATCGCTTCACTTGAAAATCTGCCTGAATTAAAAGCAATTCACAGAGTTAAAGAAGGAAAAATTTCTTTAGATGATTTAGTTGAACAAATTGAAGGAATGCTTGACGCAACCAAAAAAAAGAAATCAAATATTTTACGCGAATTAGATAAACCTGAATTCAAAATACCAATTAATTCATTAAACATTGATGAAAAAATGAAAGAAGTACTAAAATTAATTCAAGAAAAAGCTGATTCACAAGGACTAACAACATTCAATACAATTTTATTGGATAACAGCGTTAATGAAATAGTTGAATACTTTATTGCAACACTATTTTTAATTAATAAAGATAAAATTAATGCCTGGCAGGATGAATTCTTCGGCGAAATATTTATTAGTTTGAATAAAGAGAAGCATTAAATATTTTTTGAAGTTAATTTTATCATGAAATTTTTAATTTTAGCTTTGATTACATTGTTTTTATTCAGTGGTTGTCTTGAACCAAATAGAAATGATTACCCTGAATACACTGGTTATGGCCCTTATGATAATCCTAATACAAGTTATTATGATACAGGCAATCCAAGCACTAATTCTGATGCATGCGGTTATTATGAAGGCCCTTGCTGTGAATGGATTGGAACAGATGAATTCGGGATGCTTACTGGAAGAAATTACTGCAATGATGGATTAGAATGCAGAGCTGATACCTGTGTTGAAGGTCCAACCTATGAAGCCTATGACAGAACAAATGGTTATTCTTAAACCAGTAAAATGTGATTTTAATTGATTACTAATTTAGAACATATTGCAATTCAATGCAGTTCAAAGGAAAAAGCAAAAGAATTTTTTGAAGAAGTGCTCGAACTAAAAAAAATTGATTCATTTAAACTTTATGCTGATTTAAGTAAAACTATTTTTAATTCAGGAAAAGAAATTGACGTAGAAAAATATGGAAATGAAAAAATAATGATTGAAGTTTTTTATTCAGAAAAAAAATGCATTAACAAATTTGAGCATTACTGTTTTACTTGCAGTAACAGAGAAAAAATTGCATTAAAAGCAAAAGAAAAAGGATTTAAAGTAAAAGAATTTGAAACCAAAAACAAGAAATGGATTTTTTTAGAAGATTTTGATGGAAACTTATTTGAATTAAAAGATGAAATTTAAT
>JAFGBZ010000005.1 GCA_016932875.1 Candidatus Iainarchaeum sp. | reverse complement strand
AAAGTTCGCGGAATAAATTAATTGATTTAAATGAATAAAATTATTGGAATGATTTTAATTTTAATTTTAATTTTTGGATGCATTCAAGAACCAACAGGAAAAGCATCAAATTCAATTCCATCAGAAGAAGTGCAAAACCAAATCAGTTCAACTGAAATAACCCCAAAAGAATATCAGGACATTAATTCAAGCAATAAAACCAACTGGTGGGGTTTAGCTAATTATGTTCCATTACTAGGAAATTAATTACTTTTTTTAATTAATTCATCTGCTTTTTTATGTAATTCTTCAAGCGAACCAGAATTAATTAAATTAATTTCAGCTAAAGAAATTAATTCATTTAATCCTTTTTTTTCTGCATCAATTTTATCTCTTGAAAAAAATTCTTTTTCAGTTAAAGGATCTGAATCATTTTTTCTTTCAAATCTTTCTTTTTGCGGAGCACTGATTGAAATTAATACTGTATTTGAAAACTTTTTTTTCACTTCAAAAAATTCTTCTTTGCTTCTTGCTCCAACTAAAATAATTTTTTCTCCTTTAACTTTTTTTAATAATCTTGAAGCAACTGCATGCATTCCTTCTTTTGCTCTTAATTCATCGCCTAATTTAACTAAATTCATTTTTGAAGGTTCAAGTTTTTTTTGTTCAGCTAATTCAACTAATACATCAGAGAAAACAAATTTCTTGAAATTATATTTCTCGCATAAATAATCAGCTAAAGTATCTTTTCCACTGCGAGCAAGTCCAACTAAAACAATGCATTGCATGAAAGAATTAAAGAAGAAAGAGATTATTAAAGTTAATTAAAAAAAAGAAAAAAGAAAGGGAATAATTACATTCCCATTCCACCCATTCCTCCCATGCCGTCCATTCCTCCTGGAGGCATTGAAGGTCTTTTAGTTGTTCCTGCAATTATGTCATCAATACGTAAAAGCATTTCAGATACTTCTGTTGCACTGGTAATTGCTTGTGTTTTTACTTTAACTGGTTCAATTACTTTTGCTGCTTTCATATCCATTACTTTTGCTTTAAATACATCTATTCCCATGTATTTTCCTTTTCCGCCTTGATGTTTTGAACGCAGTTCAACTATTGCATCAATTGCATCCATTCCAGCTGTTTCAGCTAAAGTGCGTGGAATTATTTCAAGGGTTTCAGCAAATGCTTCAATTGCTAATTGTTCTCTTCCGCCAACTGTTTTAGCGTAATTGAATAATTTCATTGAAACTTCTATTTCACAGCTTCCTCCGCCTGAAACAATTTTACCATATTTTAATGCAGTTGTAGTTGAACCAATTGCATCAACTAAAGCTCTTTCTGCTTCATTTGTAATATGTTCAGAGCCTCCGCGAATTAAAATTGTTACTGCTTTAGGATTCTTGCATTTTTCAACAAAAACCATGTCGTCTCCGGCAATTTTTTTAGAGTAAACTTCTCCTGCTGAACCTAAATCTTTGCTGTTTAATCCTTCCAAGCGTGAAACAAGTTTTGCTCCAGTTGCTTTAGCTAATGCTTCCATGTCTGATTTTTTTACTCTTCTTATTGCCATAATTCCTTCTTGTGCTAAGAAATGCTGTGCCATGTCATCAATTCCTTTCTGACAGAAAACAACATTTGCACCTGAATCTTTTATTCGTGAAACCATTTTTTGAAGCATTCTTTCTTCTTGATCTAAAAAAGCTTCTAATTGAGATGGATCATTAATTTGAATTTTAGTGTCTGTTTCAGGTGATTTGATTTCTAAAGCTGAATCAATTAAAGCAATTTTTGCTTTCTCTAATTTTCTAGGCATTCCGCTGTGAACAATTTCTTTATCAATAACAATTCCTGAAAATAATTGTGTTTCATTTAATGAAGCACCTGTTTTTTTTTCTAATTTAATCATGTCTGCATCAATTACTGTTTTGTCTCCTTCTTTTTCTGCAACCATTGAAACAGCTTTAACAACTAAATCACTTAATTCTTCAGCTGATTCAGCTGCCTTGCCCGTCATTGAAGTTAAAGCAATATCTCTTAAAGTTTTTTTATCATCTGCTTCAATTACATCACTTATTTCTTCATAATAATCAACTGCTTTCTTTGAAGCTAATCTATATCCTTTGATTATAATTGATGGATGAATTCCTTCATCTAAAAGCTTTTCAGCTTTCGTTAATAAGCCTCCAGCTAAAACAACTACAGTAGTTGTTCCATCTCCAACTTCTTCATCCTGACTTTTAGCAATATCTACAAGCATTTTTCCTGCAGGATGTTCAATACTCATTTCACTTAAAATTGTTGCACCATCATTTGAAATAGTTACATCCCCTAATTCATCTACAATCATTTTATCCATTCCTTTTGGTCCAAGAGTGGATTTAACTGCATTTGCAACCGCTTTAGCGATTAAAATATTTATTCTCTGGGCATCTCTGCCTAAAACTCTTTTAGAGCCATCGCCCAAAAAAACAACCTGCTGATTAGGTACTTCCTGTGTCATAATATTACCTCCAAACATTAATTACAAATATTAAAACAGAAAATAATTGATGGATATAAATGTTTAAAAACCTAATTGAATTGATGGATGTGAATGTGGAAAAAACAGCAATCCTGAAAAACGCTCAAGAAACGAAATAAAAGAAAAAATAAAAGAAATATTTGAAATTAATTCATTCAGGCAATCTTAAATCAATTTTTGGCGGTTCTTCTGTTGGTTCTTTTTCTGCTTGATTGAATGAAATACTCATTTCTTTATCTGCATTGCTTAAAATTTTCTTTATTTTCAACTCATTTTTAGCAATACTTTTTAGCAACAATTTTTTATACTCTTCCCAAAATTTTTTTGGAGTAATTTTTTTTAAAAGCATTTTAGAACGCAATTCAAATAACTGTAATTCAAACTGAGGATCTAAAGCCTGCTGAAATCTTGCAATCTCTCTAACCATAATTGAATAATTATTTTTTTGGGTTGGAAACAAATCCAATTTAATGAACTCGCTTTTAAGCAACTCACTCAAATTAATTCACCTTTAAAATAAAAATAGTGAAGTTTTATATATATCTTTGCTTTTTTTAATTACAGTGATATGAAATGGTTGAAAGAATTCCAACAGGCGTACCCGGATTTGATAAATTAATTGAAAACGGACTGCCAAAAGGAAGCATAACATTAATCAGCGGAACACCTGGAACAGGAAAAAGCATTCTATGTAGTCAAATTGCTTTCAATAATGCATTAAAAGGAAAAAAAGTATTATACTTAAATTTAGAGCAAAACGAAGGAAGACTTGAAGCACAAATGCTTCAATTTGCATGGGATCCAGAAAAAGTTAAAAACAATTTAAAAATAGTTTCAGTTGACTCAAGCGACTCACAAATAGTAGAATATATTTTAAGCGAAATAAAAAAATTAAATTACGATTTAATCATATTAGATTCATTGGATTCAATTTCTTCAACACAATTTCCATCAGATAAAACCGATTCACTAGGAATGCAGAAAATAGCTGAATCAGTCATTCCAACAATATTTGACGCACCAACAATAGGCAGACTAAAACTAAAAAAAATCTTTACAGCAATAGCAAAATCAAAAGCAACAGCACTACTCACAAGCGAAAGAGTAGAAAACGGAGTAGGACTAAGCAGAGACACAATCTCAGAATTTTTATGCGATGGAATAATTACATTAACTTATTCAAGTGTTGCAGGCGGAGCAAACAGAACATTTGAAATTAGAAAAATGCGTTTAACTGATTTTTCTCAAGGAATAATGCCAATGGAATTAAACAGTAAAGGAATTTCGGTGACATCGCTTGAAGAAGAAAAGCTTTAATTCTATCTTAGAAGATAAAACAATTGAACAAGCAGTTGAGATAAGTACTGATTTTTTTAATAAAAAAGTTTTTGAATCAATCAAACAAGAATTTGATTTTTATTTAAATGCATGGCCATTAAAAAAAGCATTATACGATTCAATTGAAGGCGGTAAAAGACTACGTGCTTTTTCTTGTTTACTTTTCTATAAAATGTGCGGAGGAAAAAATTCAGATGAAATAAAAAATATTGTTGCAGGAATGGAATTAATTCATTGCGCATCTCTTGTTTTAGATGATGAACTAGATAAAAGAGACATACGTCCAGATAGAAAAATTCCTACAATTAGAGGCAAATATTCGCCAGAAGAAGCAATGCTTGTAGTTGCATTAAATGTAATGTACTCGTTTGATTTAATTTTTAGCAATATTATTGATTTTGAACCAAAAAAAAGAGATTTAATTAAAGAATTATTTGTAAGAACAGTTAGCGAAGGAGGAATGGGTGAAATTGAAAAATGGAAATTTATGAATTCAAGAAAAATTCCATCTAAAAAAATTTATTGGAAAAACCTTGTAAGGTCTTCAGGAGCATTATTTTTTCAAATGGCCTGCAAAATAGGTGCTTTAACTGCAACAAATGACAAAAAATTAATAGATAAAGCAACAGTTATAGGTTATAATCTTGGAGAATTACTCCAAGCAGGAGATGACTTAAAAGACATAAAAGAAGATTTAAGAGACGGATTTTATTCGTTAGGAGTAATCAATTATTACGAATCTTTAAATTCAAAAGAAAAAAATAAATTTAAAGAAAAACTTAAAAGAAAATTAACTGAAAGAGATTTGGACATAATTGCTAATGAAATAGTTTACTCTAAATCAATGAAAAAAACATTTGATGAAATAAAAGAAAAAGGAAATCAAATAATTGAATTATTATCTGTTTTTGAAGAAAGTGAAGAAAAAAAATTCTTAATTAGAATAGTTAATTATTTAAAAAACAGAATGAAAGTAAACAGTTAACTTTTTTTTAAGTAGTTTTGTTCATCTATTTCAGCTTTTTTATTTTTGTTTGCAACTAATTTTTGTATTTCTTCAAAAAAATCAGTTTT
>JAFGBZ010000046.1 GCA_016932875.1 Candidatus Iainarchaeum sp. | reverse complement strand
GAAACTGATTTTATTGATTAAAAATAATGCTTTAATTGATTTATTCAGTAATGCAGGTTTGCCTGTTTTATTGCAGTTAATTTCGTCTAAAACTGTTTTAAAAGTAAGTGAATTAACTGGTTATGATATTCAAACAATTTATAAAATTTTACAGAAGGCTAAAGAAATTGGTTTAATTAAAGTTATTGATAATAAATATGTTTTAAATGAATTAAATTGGTTTAATGCAAAAGATTTTTTTAATTCCTTGTTTGAACAGGAAATGAGTTTTGATTCAAGAATTCCAAAAAATTCAGTTATTTTTTTTAAGTCAGAAAAAGAAATTGTTTTTTCAAATGATGAATTAATTGATGCTTCTTTTACTGCTTTTTCTGCTTTTGATAAAAGCAAAATAAAATTTTTTCCTTTAACTAATTATTTTGTTTTACCTAAACAAACGCTTTCAATCCAAAAAATATATGAACATGCAGTTAAAGTAATTGAAAAAAACAGGGATTATCGTTTATTATTAGTTTTAGGTGTTTTTGTTTTAAAAAATAACATTAAATCAGATGAAGTTTCAAAAAATTTATTTAAAGTATTTGCCGGAGAAAAAATTAAAGATTTTCCTTCTGCCGAGGATTTAAGAGAAAAAGCAAAAGAATATGGTGTGATTAAATGATTGAAAGCATTAAAAACATTAAAAAGAAATATTTAATGAAATTGATTATTCAAGTATTTGTTTTATTTTTTCTGCCACATATACTGTGTTTCTTTGTTTTCCGGTTATTTCTTTAAGCATTCCGGCATCAACAAGCTTTTGGATTGCTCTTTGCGCGGTAGGATACTCTTTTTTCAGTATTTTTTTTGCATTTGGCACAGTAATAAATGGATTGCCTAATAAATGCTCAAATAATTTCAAGCTGTTTGTATTTGATCTATCTAATAATTTTTCTCTGCATTCTTTTGAATATTTTTCAATTTTTGTTGCTCTTTCTATTGCATCTTTTGACTGAATTATTACTCCATTCAAAAAGAATTTTAACCAACTATTATAATTTCCTTTTTTGCTTACATCCAACAATAAATCATAATAAGAGTCTCTGTTTTTTTCAAAGTAACCACTAATATAAAGCAAAGGCAATGACAAAACATTTTTTTTGCATAAATATAAAGTTATTATGAGCCTGCCTATCCTGCCGTTTCCATCCCTGAAAGGATGAATTGATTCAAACTGATAATGCGCTATTCCTGCTTTAATTAATGGAGGAATATTATCTTCCGCATTTAAGTAATCAAAAAGGTTTTCCAGTAATGCCTTAACTTTTTCCGGTTCAGGCGGAACAAATGTTGCATCATTCAGGCTTGAATTTGGTTTGCCAATCCAATTTTGCGTTGTTCTTATCTGACCAGGCTCTTTTTTTTCCCCTCTTACTCCATTCAGCAAAATTTTATGCAACTCTAAAATTAATTCCAAATTCAATTCCTGAACTTTAATTTTTTTTAACGCATGTTCAGTAGCAGAAATATGATTAATTACTTCTTGCAAGTCAAAATTCATTTCCTTGGAATCTTTTTCTTCTTTTGCTTCAAACAAAAAAACATCTGAAAGAGATGTCCTGGTTCCTTCAATTCTTGAACTCCAAACAGCTTCTTTTTTCAAATAAGGCATAATAAAAACATGTGGATTAGGCAAAAGAAATCCAATTCCGTTCAGGTTTCCAAGATTCATTGAAGCTTCAGATAACATAGCAACCAAAGAATCATCAAAATTTACTTTCACTGGCAACATTTTAGGCGTAAAAGCATAATAAATGCCCTTAGAAGATAAAGCAGTTATACCAGCAACACCATTAAAACCTTCAGGTTCCATAATACCATTATAATACAAAAACGAAACTAATTAAAAACCAATCGTTTTCTTATTAACGAAATAGTCTAAAAACGTTAATAAGATTTAGCGTTATTATAACATTTAATACTAACAAAAACAATAATTACTGTTTAAACAAAAAAACAATAATAACACAATTAAAAACTTAAACCGAAAAAACTTTAATTAAACTACAGTTTAATCACAGTATTACTTTAATTAAACTTGAAGTTAATTTTAGTAAAATTTGTGATGTGTTCCCTCTCTCTTTTTATTTTTTAGCCTTTGTTTTATTGTTATGGCGTTAACTGTTAGGAATGTTTCAATTTCTTTGGGGAAGAAGGATATTCTTTTGGATGAAAGTGTTGGTTTAGCTGATGGGGATAAAGTTGGTTTAATTGGAAGGAATGGTGTGGGAAAAACTACTTTTTTGAAGGCTGTTTTAGGGCAAGTGGATTTTAATGGTTTAATTGAATTTAATGGGAAAGCTGCTTTTTTTTCTCAGGAAAGTGAATTGGATTTAAATAAAACTGGAAAAGAATTAATTCAAGAAAAAGCAGTAATTCATCATCAAAATGAATTTGAAAAAGAATTAAAGGAATTAGAAGAACAATTAAGTAAACCAGAAATTTATGAAAATAATGAAAAAGTAACTAAATTAACTGAACGTTATTTGGAATTACAAAATGAATTAAAAAAACATGAATCACCTGAACAAGATAATAAAATTAAGCCAATATTAAAATTATTGGAAGTAAAAGAAGAATGGCTAGAAAAAAAAATAAGTGAACTTTCAACAGGGCAAAAAGCAATTCTTGTTTTAGCGCAAATTCTTTCAGCTCAAGCTGATTTCTTATTATTAGATGAACCAACAAATCATTTGGATTTTAAAAGATTAAATATTTTAGAAAAATATTTACGTGAATTCAAGGGAACAGTGTTAATGGTAACGCATGACAGATATTTTTTAAATCAAGTATGCAATTCAATTTTAAGAATTGAAAACGGAAAAATAACTAAATTTAATGGAAATTATTCTGCTTACATTAAAGCAAGAAATGCTTTACTTGAAGCGCAAAAAAATGCTTATGCACAAGAAAAACAATATATTTCAGAACAAAAAGATAAAATTGCAAGAATAGGTAAAAGCCCATTAAAAGTAAAGCAAGCTCAATACAGAGAAAAATTACTGGAAAGACGTGAATCAATTGAAAAACCAATGGAAGATAA
This sequence comes from Candidatus Iainarchaeum sp., assembly GCA_016932875.1. Lineage (GTDB taxonomy): Archaea > Iainarchaeota > Iainarchaeia > Iainarchaeales > JAFGBZ01 > JAFGBZ01. The sequence goes on along the minus strand of JAFGBZ010000046.1, from coordinate 7,178 downwards.
ATCTAAATTCAGAACTCCTTTTCAAGCAATTCCAACTCAAACAGATGTAGTATTAAGTTTAATTGATTTAACGGTTGGATATGATAAACCATTAATTTCAGACATTAATTTAAATGTAGGTTCAGGGCAAAGAATTATTTTAATTGGAGAAAACGGTGCAGGTAAAAGCACTTTAATTAAAACAATTGAAGGAAGACTTCCAAAAATTTCAGGAAAAATTGTTTGGGATCCTAAAAGCAATTTAGGTTACGCTGACCAGGAATTAAAGGATTTAACAGGTAATGCAACATTATATGATGAAATAAATGCTTTATTTAAAGAACATTCAAAAACACGCCAGCAATTAGGAATGATTGGATTTAATTCAGATGAAGACATATTTAAGCCAATAAATAAATTATCAACAGGAGAAAAATCAAGATTAAATTTATTAAAAATCTTAATTAAACAGCCTAATTTACTTTTATTAGATGAACCAACAAATCACTTGGATTTAGATGCATGTGAAATCATTGAAAACGCTTTCTTAAACTATAATGGAGCAATACTAGCAATATCTCATGATAAATACTTTATTGAAAAAATAGGGCAAAGAATACTAAAAGTAGAAAACGGAAAAATAAAGGAAATAAAAAAAGAAGAAATTTGAAGTTTAATTATTTCCTATTTTGGATTGCAATTGTTTTGTTGTTTGCGCGGATGACAGTTTTTTTTCGTCTTTTTTTATTCTTCTTTCCAGTTTTTTTATGTCTTCTTCTGAAGGTAGTTTTTCTGGAATAATTTTGTTTTTTGCTAAAACAGTTCTCATTTCCTTGTTGTTTTTTACATGCTCGCAAGTTATTTTTGTTTCGCCTTCCAGATTGTTTTGTTTAACATTAAAATTAGTTAATTCTGTTGCCAGATTTTTTGCAGCTATTGTAACAGTTGGCAGAAAATCTGCTAATGGACGGTTTTTTGGAATTTTTAAAATTTTTTTCATTTGCATTGTATCGTTTCCTCCAAATAAAGCTTTGTCCCCTTTGCTTCTTATTCTAGCAAAACCTTTATCGTCAACTCCATGCTCGTAAATAAGTTTAGAAAGTTCTGTTTCAGAAGCAATTAATTTGTTTCTTGCATTAAATCTTTCTTGAAGAGCAATTCTTTGTTCTATTAATTCTTGTTTTCTTGTCTGAATAGCGAAATAACTCTGTGCAAATGCGATTTCTTCTTTTCTTGGATCACCGTTTTGAGCAGTTAAGTAACATGCATATCTGGTAAGCATAAAGTCTTCAATTTCTTTAGTTGCACCCTTAGGCATAGCTATCGTTTTCCTGACGCCAGGAAAATGATTAATTACTTCAAAACCTGAATTTTTGCATGATTCCTTGGCTTTTTCAATAACTTTTGAAAAGTTTTCCCATTTATCATATCCTAACAGCGTCTGCAAATCTCTAGCAAACCAATACTCAACACCATCTTTTTCGTGAACAAAATCTTCAAAAGTCTTTGTTAACTTGACAACTAACTGTTTTTCCATCTAAATCACATTTTCAGATATTTTACTGTGTTTATACTATATAATCTAATTATTTAATCATTGTTTACTTTAAAAACATTCTTCAAGTAGTTTGCCGGTGCGAGAACAAAGTAAAAAAAGAAGAAATTTAAGAAAGTATTTTTCTTAAATCTTTAAAGACTTGATACTGTTTTATGATAATTGTATAATCCAGTGAGTCCTTTAGGAGTTAAAGTGTAACCGTGTTCTGATTCAAATTTTGCCAGTCTTTCTGTTTGAAGCAAACCCAGTATTTCTCTTATTTTGTCTGCTGAAATTTTTGTTGCTTTAGCCAGAGTTTCTTCTGTAACTCGCGGATTATTGTTAGCTAAATAATATAATACAAGCCTTTTTTCAGCATCTAAAAAAATTCCTGTTAAAGAAGATTTATTCATATAGATATCACTTATAATAATTCATTAATCCTTAGTTATTATTATTGTTTTCGTCCTGATTTCTTTTAAACCTTAAATAACGATAAAACCAATGCAATGTTCCAAACAATATTTTAGCCCTTAATTCTTTTAATCCAGTATAAGGAATAGGATATTTGTATTCAACTGGATACTTTTTTTCTTTAACTAAATTAATTAAATTTTCATAATTTTTTTCATGATCAAAAAAGAAAAGCGTTTTATTATTCAGTTCAGGGCGTAAACGAATGAGTTTTGATTCACCAATTGTTCCAAATCCTTTACCGCTGACTAAAACAATTATTTTAGGGCATGCAGGATCACAAAACATTTCCTGTTCAATTTCATCTTCAAATCTTCCTTTTTGAACTGCATAAATATGACTGCCTAAACCGCAATGAAAACCTAATTCAAAAAAATCCTGCTGAATTTTTTCCAAAAACCTGCTTGGTTTGCCTGGTTCTTCATTATCGCCTAACAAAAGAACAGGAAATTCAGCTTTTCTAATAGATTTTTCAAGTTCAATTAATTCCTTTTGAGACTTAAATTTAGCATTCTGTTCACGCATATATTTAAGTGTAAGCTGTTCAGGTTCAAGCTTTAATTCATTTTTAAAAAACTTCTCTGAAACCCCTAAGTTAACATTCAAATCAGACATAAAAACAATAAAATTAAAGCATTTAAAAACATTCTTCAAGTAGTTTGCCGGTGCGAAAAAACAGCAATAATTATTAACCTTAAAATCATTCATTTAATTGATTTTAATGAAAGTTGAAAAAGATAAAAGAGATAAGCTTTGGAGTAAATTAGAGTATGAAATTCAGTTAAGAGGAAATAAGAAAGATAAATCGTTTAAGTTAAGTGGGAAATGGAAAAAATTTATTAGAAATCAAGCAGGATTTAAAATTTATTCAGTTAATGGAAACTGGATTAGAAGCAATTTATGCATTTATTTTGATCATGGCGGACATGGCTTAGTTTATGAGTTTATTCCAATGAATGAATTATGGATTTGCTCTCATCATTATGATGAAGGAAAAAATGATTTTCTTAAATGCAAATGCAAAGTAAAAAAGAAAGGAATAAAGGTTTCCAAAAACTATTTTGATAGCACAGTAATTCATGAAATAACTGAATTTAATTTAATGAAAAAAGGAAAAAATTACTGGACAGCACATAATGCTGCATTACAAAAAGAAATTGAAATAGGATTAATATCAGATCCTTATTCTGATTTGTAATAATTATTAACTGCAATTAAATTCCGCACCGGCAACTTACTTCCCAAAGCATTAAAAATAAATTAATTGTTATTTTTTCTGGTGAGGGAATTGAATAATGCTTTAGTTGTGTTTGAAGATAAAAAAATCAGAAGAAAACTAATTGAAGATGAATGGTTTTATTCAGTAATTGATGTGGTTGAAGTATTAACTGAAAGTCCTACTCCTAGGCAATACTGGGGAAAGGTTAAAGACAGGGAATTCATTGCTCTTGAACTGTCCCCAATATGGGTACAGTTGAAATTGCCTGCAGAAGACGGTAAATTAAGAGAAACTGATTGCGCTAATACTGAATCAATGTTTAGAATTATTCAGTCAATTCCTTCTCCTAAAGCTGAACCATTTAAATTATGGCTTGCAAGGGTTGGATATGAAAGAGTGCAGGAAATAGAAAACCCTGAATTAGCTCAAAACAGGGCAAAAGAATACTATGAATTAAAAGGTTACCCTCAAAGTTGGATTGAAAAAAGATTAAGAGGAATTGCAGTAAGACAGGAATTAACAGATGAATGGAAAAACAGAGAAATAAAAGGAAATGAATTTGGAATATTAACAAATGAAATCAGTAAAGCAAGCTTTGGAAAAACAATTGAAGAATACAAGGAATTTAAATCATTAAAAAACAAAAATCAGAATTTACGTGATCATATGACTGACTGGGAATTAATTTTAACAATGGTAGGCGAAACACGCAAAAACGAAGTTTTTGGTGCGCCAGAAATATGAAATATTTCTGAGCGAAGCTACAACAGATATTACTAATGCAAGGGATTCAAAAGGATTAAATGAATGCAGTGAATCAGCAAAAGAAGGTGGAAAAATTGCATTTCATACAAGAAAAGAAATAGAAGAAAAAACAGGTAAAAAAATTGTTTCAGAAAAAAATTACCTGAAATTAAATGAAAAAAAGAAATTAAATTTAAAATAATTCCTGCAAACCAAAAAACAGCAATAATTATTAACCTCTAAATCATTCATTTAATTGATTTTTATGGGTTTAAATAAGTTTCTGGTTTTAGGATTAATTTTTGTTTTGGTTTTTGGTTGTCTTGAGTTTCTTCCATCAAGAGAAAGTTCACTTCAGCCTCCAGTGAATGAATTAAATGCTGCATTAAATGAACAAAATCAAAATGCAAATAATTCAATTCAAAACACTAATCAAAACACTCAAAATAATTCAAACCAAAATTCAACTCAGTTTAATTCAAGTGTTCATAGAGTTAAAGGAACTGCTAAAAATGAGTTTCCTTTTGGTGAAACTACAACTGATTTCATGGGTTATAAAATAATTGATTTTAAAGGAGGCGTTGTTGAAGCAATGCTTTCAGAAAATGTAAAATTATTTGTAATTGTTCCAAAAGAAGAAGTAATTCAAGAAGCAGGAGTAATGATTTTGCCTTTCACTGAATTGCCTGCAGGAGAAATGCATTTAGAATTAAATGATGAGTTAGGTTTTGGAGCATTAATTGAATTTGAAAGTTTACAGCAAAAAATAAAGTATTACGCTGTATTTGATTTAACTGGCGGAGAAGCAACAAAGGAATTAAGGGGAACTGAATTATTTAACAGATGCAGTCCTGAATCAATTAATTTTAATCCATTAATTTGCAGTAAAAAAAATAATGCATTAAAAGAAGAAGTAAAAGATTATGCTGTAGTTACACCAATTTTTTTAGAAAATGAACATGGATTGGTTTTAACCAGAAAAATTATTCCTTTAGGATTAAAGGATTTAATTGCAGTTGAAATGAAAAATGAAAGCATTTTATTGCCTCAAAAATTAGATCAACAATTAGCAAGCGAATTAACTGCAAAAGTTTTAAACAGAAGAGGAAATTCAGAAGAACAAGCAGAAGCAGTAAGTCTTGCATTAAATTGGAGAATTCCTTTAACTATAACTCAAACTGAAAACGGATTAGAAGCATTAGAACAAGCTGAAACTTATCCTGAATTAATTCAAACTTATTTGTTAAGCAAGAAAATGAAAACAGATTTAATTAAATTAGAATCAGCTTCAGATTTTGAAGATGACTGGGAATATGTAATGAAATGGATGAATGATTTAACACAGGAAAGCAGTGAAAATATTTACTCTAATGCTGAAAGCGATTCACAAAGAAGCCATAGAGAAGACAGTGTTGAAGCAGGCGCTGCAACTGGTTTTATGAGCAGTGAAAACACTGAAGGAGCACAAACAGCAAATGAAACAGTTCAAGAAAATTACAATGAAACAATTAATGATTCTGATTCAAGTGCTGAAGAAGCAATGAATGCAGGAGAAGGAATTGAAGTAAGTGAAGGAACTCCTGCTACAAGCATTGAAGAATTAATTAATGATGTAATTAATAATCCAAATTCAAGCACTGCTGAATTAATGCAGGCATGGGCTTTAGCTCAAGGATTAGGGTTGGATACTCCTGAAATGGAAGCAAAAGTTAAAGCAAAAATCATGGATGACATTAATGAAATAATTGATAATCCTAATGCAACAATTCCTGAACTACTTAATGCTTTAGCTTTAGCACAGCAGTTAGGATTAGATTCAGATGAATTAACTCAAAAAATAATGGATAAAATAAGGGACAGAATTAATAAAATCCTTGAAGACGGAAAAATAACTAAAAAAGAAGCATTAGAATTAGCTGCTTTAAGTCAATTGCTTGGATTTGATGATTTAGCTGAAAAAGCATTTAATTTATTTTATTCACTTCAAATAAATCCTGAATGCGAAGTATTAGTTAAAAAAGATTTAAGCAATTACGGAAAAAATGACTGCAGATAATCATTGGTCTACTATTACAAATTCATATTTTTTTGTTTCTGGATTGAAGCTTGTTAAAATGTTTCCTTCATGAAAATCAGTTAAATTTCTGGCAATTTTAGGGTTTTTTTTCATTCTTTTTTCAAACTCAAAGTAATTTTTTTTCAGTAAGTCTAATTGTTTTTGAAAGCTTTTTTGTCTGGGTGTTCCTTGTTTTTCTTTATTTATTTTATTTTCAAGAGTTTCAATTGCTTCTACTACTTTTGATGCATGCATGAACTGCATTACCATAAATCCTTTAATTTTTCCTTCAACTAAAGCTGCAAGAAAAACTTCAGGAACAAAAACGCCTCTTCTTTTTTTAATTGCTTTTCTTAATTCATCTAAATGATTTTTTTGAACAAAAGGAGAAAGCCCTGAACTGAATTCTTTTACTGCAAGCAAAGGTTTATCTGAAGGAGAACCTTTAACAGGAATAACAAAAACATTTGCATTCCCTCCTGAAGCAAGAAAACCTTTTTTTAGTTTTCCAGAAAGATAATCTTTAATTATTCCGGGATTTGCTTTAAGCAATTCTTTACCTCGCTGAGAAACATGAATCTGAGAAGAACCAAAAGAATAAAGAATACTCCCATCATTAAAATGCAGAACACCTCTCTTAGGATTTTTTTTAAACCCGAGTTCTTTTACAACTACTTTTTCTGCACCTAAAATAGGAATAAATTCAGATTTTAATTGAGTTCTGGAATTAATGCTTAATCTAGTGCTTTTTTCTTTTCCAGGAATCTTCCTACTGAATTTATTTAAATTAACCATTAACTCACTAAAAAATATACTACATTAAATAATATAAATTAAACTTAAAAACAAAAATAATTTTATTCACCATATTTTTTAAGCAAATCAGCAATTAATTGAATGCGTTGTTTTTCTTTTTGAATTTCTTCAGTTAATTTCATTGCTTTTTTTTCAAAAGCACTTTTAACCGAACTTCTTTTTGAAGCTAAATCAAGATTTTGTTCTTTTTCATTAAGAATTTGAACTGCAGTATTTGCATCAGATAATGATTTTTTCAATGTTTTTAATCTTTCAGAATTCATTCTCTTTAATTCCTTTAATTTAGTATTAGTTTTAATGAGCTCAAAGTCAATTAATTCAATTCTTGATTCAATTCCTTCAAGCAATTCACT
>JAFGBZ010000045.1 GCA_016932875.1 Candidatus Iainarchaeum sp. | reverse complement strand
AATCAATTATTTTTTCAAGTCTTTTAATTAAATCGTTTTTTTCCTTTAATTCTTTGTGCAGTTCAGTTATTTCTTTTTCAAAATCTTTTTCTGCTTCTTTTTTTGCACTGAATTTTTCTTTTTCCAGTTCAAGCAGCTGCTTTGAGTAAGCGCTTCTTAGTTTCATTGTTTCATGTTCTGTTTCAATTGAAGTTTTCCTCGAATAATCACGTTCTTTTTTCAGTTCACCGGTTAATTCCATTGATTTCAAATGAATTGAAGCATTTAATTCATCCATGTAAGAAATTTTTTTTTCAATGAAATGCATTTCTGAATTAATTTCTTCTATTTTTTTTCTGTTTTCATTTATTTTTTCTTTAAGCAAAGCAGTTTCTTTTTCTGCTTTAATTGTTAATTCATTTAAGTCTTTTTCCAGTTCAGCTGAATTTTTTTCCTGCGTCATGAAACTGCGTTTCTCTAATCTTAACTGAGAATATTTTTCTTGCAGTTCCTGCAGTTCTTTTTCTTTTTGCTCTAATAAAAGCAGAATTTTTTTCCCGCTTGATTCAAACTTTAATGGTGTTTCTCTTCTTTTTAAATGCAGTGAAGCTCTTTCGCTGAAATACCTTAATTTCAATAATTCATTGAGAACTTTGTTTTCAATTGAAGAATAAAGTTCTTTCAGATTTTCATCTAAAACTTGTTTTGCAAGCTCTGATTCATTTAATTTTACTGATTTTTTTTCCTCTAATTCAATGTTTTTTTCAAGGAATTTTTCAAGGGTTTCAATTGAATTAATTTGTTTTTGCAGTTCAATTGAATCACTGTATCCTTTGGCTTTCATCCATGAATTGAATTTTTCAAGAATTTTGTGGAGTTTTTCAAATTCTTCCAGTGCACGTGTTAAATTCAAGTGAAATGTTTTTGGAGTGTAATCTTTCCAGTCTTTTGCCTGCACTCTTCTGCTTATTAAATCAATTTCTTCATTTAATTCAGTTAAATGTTCTTCTCCATTCATATAATCCCCTTTTTGTGACTCAATATTAATTAATTCTTCTTCATTTATATTTATTGGTTTTTTGAATGCATGTTACTGAAAATAAGGGTTTAATGGTTAATGCCGGTTCAAAGCTGTTAATTGACGGAAACAGTGCAAGCAATGTTCCGGTTATTTTATCCCATGCTCATTCAGATCATGCAAAACCAAGAAAAGGAAAAAATTATTTTGCTTCTCTTGAAACAACTGCTTTGCTTGAAAAAAATTTTCCTGAATCAAATTTTACATCTGTTCCGTTTAATAAAAAAATTTCTTTTAATGATTTAAGTGTTTCACTGCATTTTTCAGGGCATATGCTTGGCTCAAGCCAAATTAAAATTGAAAATGAAAAAGATTTGCTTGTTACTTCTGATTTTAATCTGCATAAAACAATTTTATTTAATGAAGCTGAAATAATTCCTGCTGAAACTCTTGTGATTGAATCAACTTTTGGTTTAAGCAAATATGCGTTTCCTTCAAGGGAAAAAATTTATGAAGAAATGATTGAATGGATTAATGCAGGAATTCAGAAAAATGAATTCATTGTTTTAGGAGGTTATGCGTTAGGCAAAGCACAGGAATTAACTGCAGTAAGTTCTTTGCTTTGCAATGAAACTCCTTTGGTTTTTAAATCAATTTATGAAAACAATAAAGTCTACGAATCCTTTGGAGTAAAGTTAGGGGATTTCATTGAATTAAATTATAATTTAAATGAAGCAAATGTTTTGATTATGCCTCCGCAGTTAATCACTGAAGGAATGATTGAATCCATTAAAAAATCAGTTAAAAAAAATGTTTCAGTTGCAGTTGCTTCTGGATGGAATAATTCCCGTTACAAAAATTTTCCTTTAAGTGATCACGCTGACTTCAATCAATTAATTCAGTATGTAAAAGAATCAAATCCAAAAAAAGTAATTACTTATCATGGTTATGCAAGAGAACTTGCTTCATTCATTAACAGAAGATTAGGAATTCCAGCACAGCCATTGAATAAGCATTTCCAGCTGGGTTTAACTGATTTTCAATGATTTTTTCGTTTATTGTTGAAATCCATTCATATGCATTTATAAATAACTTAATTCTTTTCTGTTTTAGTTTTCATTTTAAAGGAGGACTTTGAATGGAGAAAAATATTTTAGATTTGATTGCCCTGATTTTAGTTGTTATAGGTGGCTTGAATTGGGGTTTAGTAGGATTGCTTGAAATGGATTTAGTTCAAATGCTTTTAGGTTCAATTCCATTGCTTGCAAAAATAGTTTATGTGCTTGTAGGATTAAGTGCATTATATCTGCTTTATGTAGAATTAGTGAAAAAAAAGTAATTTTACTTTTTTTTCTTTTTCTTTTTTTTCAATATGTATTTAAATTCAAGTAATTTATTATTTTTATTATTGTTTTTTGGAGGTAATTTAATTGAAAAAAATATTATTGTTTTTAGTATTAGTGATTTTTGCTTTAGGTTGTACTCAGGAGCCTTCAGGTGATGCAAAAAATTTATTGCAAAAAAATACAGTGAAATTAATGCAAAATGAAGATGACTGCTTTAATTGCATTAAAAATTCTGGTTTAGTAAATGCATGTAATACAGTAACAGATAGCTCTTCAAATGAATGTGTTCAATTAAAAAATTCATGCAGTAATTCTTGTGGTTTAATGCAAGTAGATAAAGTAACAACCCAAGGATGGTGGAGTGATGCTATTGAATGCTTTGCATCCGAACATTGGATGGGTTGTATGCGTCGCAGAGGATGGTATGACGGACAGTGAATCAGTTTTACTATTAACTTTAATAGAATGAGTATTCATTCTATTTTTGTTATTTTTTTTCTTTTTTCCTTTTCATTTTGTTTATTTGATTTAGAATATATTTATATATTATGAATTCATTTATACTATTATTTTATGTTTTAAGGGTGAATGAATGGGTTTAATGGATTCAGTTAAAGAAGTTTATTTTTCTTTAGAGGACAAATGGTATGCTTTAATGGATTCCATTGAAGCTAAAGGAATTCCAGTGTATAAAGTCATTGACCCGATTGATAAAATTGTGCCGAGTTTTGCATTATTTTTAGGTTTAAGTTTAATTGTTTTAATTGCATTGATTGCATTGCTTTTCATGTTTTTTTTTGGTTCAGGAAAATCAATGGTTTCATTTATTGTTTCATCCAATGGAACACCTTTGGAAGGAGTTTCATTAATGCTTTCGCAGCAGGGGAATGAAGAAAAACAAATTCAGGAAATAGAGCTTGAAATTGAAACAAATGAAAATGGTTCAGCTAAAGCAGAGCTTTATTCTGAAATTCCTTTAACGGTTTCAGCTTCTCTTAATGGTTATTCTTCTTTTGAAAAAACATTTGATTTAATTGATGAAGACGGAAAAAAAATTAATTTAATTGAAATTGAGTTAAGCCAGGAAAATTTTGGTCCTGCTCAAAGAACTATTGTAATTTATGATTCTGATTCAAGAGTAAGAATAAGAAAAAATGCTTCTTTTACTTTTTCCTGCACTGCAGGAACAGCACCTCCAAGAAAAAATACTTCTTCAGGAGAAGTAACTGTTTCAGTTGCAGGCAACTGCACTAAACTTTATGCTTTCATTGAAGTTGAAGGATATAAATCCTCAAAAGAAGCAATTGATAATAAATCAAATAATATTTATTTAAACCCTGAATCAACTGTTGATCCTGTTGAATTAAGCGGTACAGGAAGTGTTTTTGTTTCAGTTGAAACTGAATTAGGAAATGCGGTTTCAGGTGTTGAAATAACTATTAAAAATTTTGTTTCAGGGCAGGAAGTTGAATCAAAATTAACTTCTGAAGCAGGAACTGTTTTGTTTACTCTTGATGCATTCAAGAATTATTCTCTTGAATTATATTATGAAGAAAGTGGTTTTTTTGAAGAAAAAGAATTTTATTTAGAAGAAGATGAAGAAAAAGAATTTGAATTTGTTATAACTGATGAAGATTTAAATGCGAATTCAAAGATTTTCCTTAAATTCATTGATTCAGTTACAGAAGAACCATTGCCTGCAGTAAGTGCTTATTTAATTAATGGAAATATTCCTAGATTAAGCAAAATTTCAAATGCAAATGGAACTGTTGTGTTTCCATGGGAGTTAGAAAATAATTCAGTGCTTGCAGTTAAAGCAGGTTATTTAACTGAATTAGTTGAAGACCCTGAATTAATGGATATTGATGAAACAGTTCCAGAAGAAGTTGAATTAATCAGAGCAACTTCAGAGAATTCTGTTGAAGTTACAGTAAAAGTTTATTATCCTTCGGAATTAGGCGGAGGATTAGTTGAAGGCGCTTATGTTTTATTATTTAATGATGAAGAAGAATTATGGGGTTTCGGTTCAACAGATGAATATGGTTCAGCTGAATTCCTTGACTTGCCTGAAGGAACTTATTTTGCTGGTGCTTCTCTTGAAGAACCTGAATTATTTGGTGAATCAGATTTAGAAGAAGCTGAAGCAGGAGATTCAATTATTTTAAATGTAACTCTTGACGGAACTTTTACTGGAATGCTTCAAGTTGATGTAAATCATTTATTAACTGAACAACCAATTGCAGATGCAAACATAACTGTTTTTGAAAAAGGAACTTCAACTGTTGTTGCTTCCTCTAAAACAGATTCAACTGGTTTAACTCCTTTAATTGAACTACCATCCTCACTTGAATATGATTTAAATGTTTCAGCTGAAGGATTTGAATCAATTAAACAAACAACTGCAACTATCGGCGCAAACCAGACTACAATTGAATTTGTTTCACTTGTTCCAGAAGATTTTTGTGAAATTAATCCTGTAAATTATTTCACTGGAGTATGGCATGGAGAAAATAAATTGGTTCAAGAAAACGGAAAATATGAATTGATGAAAGGAACAATGAATTATACTGCTAAATTTATTTTCTGTGTTCCAAACAAAGTTTACTCTAAAGTTGTAGCGCATTACATGGCTGATGAAGAAGACTTGCTTCTTGCTGACAGTAATATTGTTTTCACTGAAGCAGGAGAAACAGCTAATTACAAGGAATTTGATGAAATTCCTACTGCGGCTGATGGAAAATATTCAACAAATGATTCTTCAGATACTGCGCCATTTAAAGTAATTAATTATCTTTTTTCAGATTCAGTTACTTCAACTGGCGGAACAACCGCAGCGAAAATAAAATTCAGATTAAATGAAACTGCAGAAGATGACGAAACTTATTCAATGTATTATGGTTCTTATGCAAAACTTGTTTCAGGTTCAACTTATGAAAAAACTCCTTTGGATAAAATTGATTTCATTTCAAGCAACACTTTTCCTGTAAATGGATTTGAATGGAGTACTGATTGGAATAAAACCAAAACAAATGGAAAATATGATTTAAATAAAAATGATATAGGAACGCTTAATTTCACTTTAAAAAATATTTCAGGAACTGATTTAAGTGATTTAAATATTGTTCTTTCAAGTTCAGGAAATTCACTTGATTTAAATAAATCTCAATTTAGTTTTTCATTAAATGCAGGACAATCTTATACTGATTCAATTGCTGTTACTGGAATTAATTTAGGAATAATTAAACTTGATTTTAATTTGTTTTCAAGAGCTTCAGCTGAAAGTGAATGGGAGCACAGGACTGAGTATAAAGTTGACTTCAATGTATGGGAAGAAGAATCACAACTTAAAGAAATGGAAATGACTTTTACTCCAGATGAACTTTATGCTGAAAGAGAAAATTATTCAGTGAATATTAATTTAATGGAAACAGAAACTAACGCCCCTGTAAATAATGCAATAATAACATTCAGGCAGAATAATCAGGTAATAGGTGGTGTTTTAGAGCAGTCAAATGGAAATTATTTTTGGAATTATAATTTACCGCTTCAGTTAGTAAACGGAGATATCGCGGTTACAGCAAGCGCTTCAGGTTATAGAACTGTATCTGGTTCAATTAAAGTAATTCCTTGGCCTGATGTTTTTGAAACAATTGACTGCATTGAATTTGATAAAACAAGAATTGAATTGCCTGCGTCAGGAAACTCAACAGAATATGATGTAATAACCATTACAAACAATTGTAGTTCTACTGTTGAATTTGATGCATTCCTTGAACCTACAAGTGATTTGCTTATTGGAACAGTACAGGAACATGCAAGGAATGGTTCAGTTGAATTCTCGGTTCAGTCACAGGAATCAATTGAATTTTATGTTGTTTCAGGTTTATTTGCAGGAACTCATCCAATTCACTTTGAAATGGATTTAATTGGAACTAATGGAGATATTATTTCAAGCGGGCAAACTGAAGTAACAGTAATAGTTAATCCTCCTTTGCTTGGAACTGCAAATGCACCATTGCTTCCGTTTTATTTACTTAATCCGGAAAATGCAGTGCAGTGCTTTGAAGGAGAAATTGATTCATGCAATCCAAAATATGAATTCAATATTGCAAATACATCTGATTCAGCTTGGATTGTTTATGTAAATGAAAATGGTTTATGGACTGCAACTGATTCAGATGAAATAATTCCTTGGACTGGTGCTTTAATTAGTTCAGGCGATGTTTACAAATTACAAAACTGGAGTTTATCTAATAATGTTATTGCTTCACGTGGAACTGTAAATAATCCAAGAAATGGAATTGAAGTATTTTTGAATAAAGAACAAGACAATCAATTTGGTCCAGATAATAAATCAGATTATGTTCTTTTAGGAGTGGTTGATAAAGAAAATAATGCTGAACGTTATGGTGTATTCCATGTAAAAGTTACTGGTTACACAGATAAATGTCAGAGATATTCAACTCCAGTAATACCTGATGGTGAAACAGGTGAATTTGCTTTACAGAAATTCATTAAAACAAATAATTCTTATGAATGGCCTTCACCAAATGAAGCAGAAGGATTAACTGAAATATATGAAAGATGCAGTGAAACTTATTGTGATGGAGCTCAAACAATGCAGTTGGTTTCTTACTTGCTTAAATCACTTGAAACTGCTTTCAATGAAGGAACTGAAACTGATTGGGGTAATTATGATGGGCTTTGGTTTATAACTGACGATTTTGATTTACTTTTGAAAAAAGAAGGTTATTCAAAGAATTTAGCTGAAGACTTTATTTCAAGTTTAGGAACAAGCTTTCTTTATACTCCTAATTGGATGACTGGGCAAAGTAATATTGCAAGTTTTATCAGCAATAAAACTTATTTTTATGCTCCTGCATTTCAGCCTGATAATGTGATTGAACCAGGAAAATATAAAGTTCATTTAGGTTTAAAGTGGAGTCAAGGAGTTCATCGTATTTTTGAAAATGTTTATACTGTTATTGTAACCCTTGAAAAAATCGCTGAACCAGAAGAACAAAATTTATTATATTATCTTCCATTTGATTCTGATTTAAAAGATTCAGAAGGAAAAAGAAATGGTTATGGAGTTGTTTTAGGACAGAACAGCATTTCAGAAGGGCTTTTAAAAGAATTTGAATTACTTCCAAGAAATCCTAATGCAGGAGGAATAGTTACGCTTACTGTTGATTCAGAAAATGGTTCGAGCGGAGAAGCTTTCTTCAATGAATTAAATAATCCATCTTATAGAAGTTCATTGCTTTCAATAACTGGCACCGGAAACCAATTCACAGCAAAACAAAGAATTGGTTATCCTTCAATTGTTGGAATGAATTTGAATTATGAAACTCCTGCACAGAACACTTTTTATAAACTTAAATTAAATAATGAATTGCTTGATGGATTAGGAAGCAATGATTCATTTACAAGATGGACTGGAGTAAAAGGAATAACTAATAGTGAAGGAGAATGCGTTGAATTTAGCGGAGAAAAGCTTCCAAAATTTTTCCCTGATGTGAATGCAAAATTATGGAAAGAAAATAATTTCATTGCTCCTTTATCAAATGATTTTATTGGAATAAGTTTTGCAAAAATAAATGTAACTGAATTTCTTCCAGGATCTGTTTCTCTTGCAGGAATATTTTTTGTTCCTGACACAGTTCAAAAACAGCCTTGTTTTATACCTAATTCAGATGAAGGATTTTTAATGTTAAATAATCAAGGGTTTTGTTCACAGAATCAAGAAGGTTATAGATTATCAAAAATAAACCATCCAAAAATTCTTTCATTAAATGATATTCTTGCTGATGCTGAAACAAGATTAATTTCAATGGTTGAAAACGAAGAAGCATGCGCTTATGCTGATGCAACCAAATTTGAATTATGGTGGAATGAAGATAAATTAATTAAAGAAAATCCAAAATTTTCATTGAACTGTTATGAACAATCAGAGTCGAAACATGAACCAATTCCAAACCCGCCTTGGGGTGAAGGAGTTTAATTCAAGAAAGAACATATATGAACCCTTTCTTTTTTATTTTCTTTCTTTCGAGGGAAACCCAGGTTCAGCTGTCACGCCAGCTGGCAGGCGTGCACTGCTAAAGCAGTGCTTACGTTCCCCCTTCCTGATTGTTTGAATTGAAACCCTTTCTTTTTTATTTTCTTTCTTTAATTAATCATTAAATTAGGGGGTATTCAATGGAACGCAAATATATTTCTGAAATTAAATCTGATTCAGGTAAAGTAATTGTTGGTGGCTGGGTTTCAGAGTTAAGGATTTTCGGCGGAATTAAATTTATTGTTTTAAGAGACAGAACAGGTTTAGCGCAAATTGTTTTACCAAAAAAAGAAGTTTCAAAAGAATTATTTGATTTAGTGGATTCTTTTTCAAAAGAATCAGTTATTTTAGTTCATGGACTTGTTAAAAAAGCAGAACAGGCAATGAATGGATTTGAAATTGTTCCTGAAAAAATTGAATTAATTTCAAAAGCTGAAGCACCAATTCCATTAGATATAAGCGGAAAAATTGAATCAGATTTATCAAGCAGATTAGACTGGAGATTTCTTGATTTAAGAACTCTGAAAAATAATGCTTTATTTAAAATTCGTTCAAAAACATTTAAAGCAGTAATAGATTATTTTGATTCCCTTGATTTCACTGCAATTCAAACCCCTAAAATCACTAGCGCAGGAGTTGAATCAGGCGCAGAATTATTTGAAATAAAATATTTTGATAAAAAAGCTTTTTTATCCCAGAGTCCGCAGATTTACAAGCAGATGATGGTTGCAGCAGGATTTGAAAAAGTTTATGAAATAGGTCCAATATTTAGAGCAGAAAAATCACATACTACAAGACATTTAACTGAATTCACTGGCGTTGACTTTGAAATGGGTTTTATTAAAGATGAAAGTACAGTAATGGATATAATTGAAGGAATGCTGAAACACATTATTTCAAGCATTAAAAAAGAATGTGAAAAAGAATTAAAATTATTTGAAGTTGAATTAATTGTTCCAACAAAAATTCCAAGAATTCCAATTCAGGAAATAAGGAAAATGCTTAAAGAAAAAGGAAAAATTATTCCTGAAAACGATGATTTAGATGCAGAAGCAGAAGAGCTTTTAGGAAAAATAGTGAAAGAAAAATTTAATTCAGAATTTGTTTTTGCAACAAATTATCCTTTCACTAAACGTCCGTTTTATCACATGAAACCAGAAAATGATTCCAATGGAACACGTTCATTTGATTTAATTTGGAACGGAGTTGAAATTGCTACTGGAGCGCAAAGAGAACACAGATATGAAATACTTAAAGCTCAAGGAAAAGAAAAAGGCGTTAATTTAGATGAAATGAAGGATTATGCAGCGATATTCAAATATGGTTGCCCTCCTCATGGAGGAGTAGGATTTGGATTAGATAGAATAGTTCAAAGAATGCTTAAACTGGAAAACATAAAAGAAGCACTGCTTTTACCAAGAGATCCTGAAAGATTAAACCCATAATCTTTCAGTTTTTTTTTATTTTTTTTTAATTTTTTCTTTTTTTTTTTTTTTTTTTTTTTTTTTTTTTTTTTTTTTTTTTTTTTTTTTT
>JAFGBZ010000044.1 GCA_016932875.1 Candidatus Iainarchaeum sp. | reverse complement strand
TAATCATTAAAAAACTTAATGCCAGAATCAAGAAAATTTTAGAATTCATATTTTTTTTCCTCTTCTTTTTTAATTAATTTATCTTTGTTATTGAATACATAAATTATTATCAGCAAACCGATTAAAAGCCCTACAATTAATGCAGTGTTTTCAAGAGTAAAAAGTTCAGGGGTTTCAGGAACATAAATTCCTACAGAATACACCATTAAACCGTATTTTCTTGCGTTTAAAGCGCTTTGTTCTGCTAATTCATATTTTTCTTGTTCAAAATATCTTACTGCAAGATTCCAGTTGCTTTTCATGTCAGGAATTTTTGTTTTATCATTCCAGTCATTTTTATCATTTGAAACAGTTTCAACTAATTCTTTTATTGAATATTCTTCTCCTGTATCTTCCTTTATTTTTGAATCTTTTTCATATAATACAGTGAATGCATGATTTCTTTTTTCTCTTTCTTCATTTATTTTAATAAATGAATCTGCTTTTGAAGTAATTCCTGAATCAATTGAATCAATGTTTGTTTCCATTGCTTGGGCATTATTGAAATAACCTGAAATTGAAAGAAAATCATTAGGTGAATTAGCTCTTTGAATGTTTACTGCCGCATTCACATTTCCGCTTGTTGAAATCGCTTCCTTTAATTCATTTACTGCTGAAGAATAATCAGTTAATTCATTCATTATTCCTTTGATTTCAGTGAAAACATTTTCATAACTTGATTCAAGAGCTTCTTTTTTTTCTTTTGAAGGATTTGAAATGAAATCGCTTTCTTCCTGCAATGCAGTATCAATTGCTTTAGCTGTTTTTTCTGACTGTGAATTCATTGAATTAAGTCTGCTTTGAACTTTAGTTACTTTAGAATTAATTGAACTTGAATTCATATCTGATTGAATTAAATTTAATTCAAATATTTCATTTGAAATAGTCTGCTTTAATGAATTGAATGCAGTTGAATGTTTTGCTGAAACAATCCATTCATTGCTTTGCGATTCAGAGAATCTTTCTCTTAAATTAATTAATTCCCTTAAAAAATAAGCTGTCGAAATTGCTTCTCTTGATTTTATTTTTTCATCTGAAAAACTTTTTTCATCATAATTAATTACAAAATAAGTTACAATTAAATCATTTGAAGTGACTGGAATAACCCAGAATTTTGTTGTGCCGACACTTAAAGGATTATAAGGCTGTTCAATTGTTTCTCCGTCTAAAAGAAAATGGTTTTCGCTTTTAACAAAATTAACTGCATCAAATGCAGTGATTGCATTGACTGAAACAAGCAAAACCAGTAAAGCTATTACAATTAATATTTTTTCCTTCATTATTACATTAATTAATTACTATAATAAAAAAGTATCTCCGGCTTCTTTTTAGAAAAAAGAAGCTAGGTTACCAAGAAAAAAGCAATTCTGCTTCGCAGAATTGTAAGAAAGTATGCTAAAGTATCATTTTAGTGAATTAATATGAATTTAAGAGTAGTATTGGTTGAACCTGAATATGAAGGAAACATTGGTTTTACTGCAAGGGTGATGAAGAATTTTAATGCTTCTGACTTGTTTTTAGTTAATCCTAAATCAGAGTTAGGGCTTGAAGCTAAAACCCGTTCAATGAAAGCATTTGATATTTTAAGCAAAGCAAAAAAAGCAGGTTCAATTACTGAAGCAGTTAAAGGAACTGATTTTATTGTTGGTTTCACTGCTAAATTCACTAAAAAAAAAGGTTTGCATAGAACAGTTCAATCTTTACAGGAATTCAGTGAAAATTATTCTTCTGCAAATAAAAAAATTTCATTGGTTTTTGGAACTGAAAAAAACGGTTTAAGCAATGAACAATTAAATGAATGTGATTTGCTTGTTTCAATTCCTACTTCAGTTAAATATCCTGCAATGAATTTAAGTCATTCAGTTGCAGTGGTACTTTATGCTTTAAATTCAGCTGAAAAAAAGCATGTGTTTGTTCCAATAATTGATTCAAATTTAAAAGAACAATTAATTTCTGAATTCACTGAATTAATCTATTCAGGGGAAAAAATCAGGCAGAAGCAGAAAACACTGAATGCATTCAAGGCATTTATTTCAAGGGTTCCTGCAAGAGAATCAGAAGCAAAAGCAATACTTAGCGTTTTTAAATCAGCAAATAAAGCTTTAAAAAGAAAGTAATTTTATCAATCTAATATCTATTTAAGCTGTTCAGTATTAAGTATATTTAGAGAATTTTAGAGGGGATGTTTGTGAATTTGAGAGAAAAAAAGGGTGTTGATAAAGTTAAAAGATGCATGAATTGCGGAAGAGAAATTCCAGGCGATCAGGTTAATGATATGTATTCAGCAAGATTTTGCAGTGAAAAATGCAAAGAAGAATACATGCGTGGATAAAGTTTAAATACTTTAACCTCTTTTTTATTTTATGTTGTCTGATCTTGCCTCAAAGACTTCTGTTTTGAGGAGTGCTTTCAACAAAAAAGACACTTCTCGTTTAGGCAAGCTTACCTATGATTTAATCAAGGAAGCAGTTTTTTCTTCTGATAAAATTGCTGCAAAACTTTCGCTTGTTTCTTATGCTTTGAAAAAACTTTTATCTAAAAGACATATTATTGAAAGTGAGAACTGGCCGAGTGTTAAACAAGAAATTTTAATTAATCTTGATTCAGCCATTGAAGCAATTCGTTTTG
The DNA here is from genome assembly GCA_016932875.1 of Candidatus Iainarchaeum sp. Taxonomy (GTDB): domain Archaea; phylum Iainarchaeota; class Iainarchaeia; order Iainarchaeales; family JAFGBZ01; genus JAFGBZ01. The sequence goes on along the minus strand of JAFGBZ010000044.1, from coordinate 16,569 downwards.
GAAACATAAAAAATTTTGATAAATCCCTGAAAAAAATAATGGATCACACTCTTGCATTGGATAAAAAAATCGGAAATTATGTAATTAATTTAATGGAAAAATCCCGTTTAAAACAAGCTTCAACTGCTTATGCTTTAGGTTTAAGTTTAAGTCAGGCAGCTGATTTAACTGATGCAGACAAACTTGAATTGCAGAGTTATATTGGTGTTACAAGAATTCATGATGAACAGCCAGGAGAAATGAAAATAATTGAAAGAATGAATAAATTAAAAAATTATTTGGGGGAAGCTAATTGAAAAAAATTGTTGTTGATTCAAGCACAATAATTTGCATTGCTGAAAAATGTTTGACTCCTGTTTTAGCGGAATTTGTGAAAAAAAATAATATTGAATTAATTTTGCCTTCAAGTGTTTATATTGAATCAGTGAAAAAACCTTTACAAATTAAAAGATTTGAATTAAATGCATTAATGATTAAGAAAATGATTCAGGACGGAACTGTAACTGTTGCACAGAATGATGCTGAGTTAATTGCTAAATCAAATGAAATTATTTCTCTTGCAAACAATGTTTTTTGGGCTGGAAACAAACCGTTTGAATTGCTTCATTTAGGAGAAGCAGAAGTTCTTGCTTTAGCAGGAAAAATTAATGCTTCTTTTGTTGGTGTTGATGAACGCACTGCCAGAGTTTTAATTGAATCTCCTAAAAGACTTAAAACAATTATTGAAAAAAGAAATGATGTTGAATTAACTATTGACAAGGATTCTTTGAATAACCTTAAAAGGATTGTGGGTAATCTTTCGTTTATTCGTTCAGTTGAATTGATGGCTTTAGCTTTCCAGCAAGGGCTTTTCTGCAATCAATTAGGAGACGGATTTGAATCATTAAAGGCAACACTTTATGCCTTGAAATTTGCAGGGTGTGCAATTTCAGAAAAAGAAATAGAGGAATTAAATGAAAGTGATTTCATATGAAAATTAGTTCGGTTGAAAAAAATGATTTAATTCCATTGAAAAAAATTCTTTCAAAAGAATTTTCTTACCTTAAATGGGATCCTGCTTTTATTGAAAACCGTCTTTCAGATCCTTCGCTTAAAATGTTTAAATTAATGGAAGGAAAAAAATTTGTCGGATTCATTGAACTGGAATTTATGGATGAATTAACTGCTCGCATTAATGGATTGGCGGTAAAAAATGGTTTCAGACGCCAAGGGCATGCAAAAAAATTAATTGATTTTGCTTTAGCGTTCCTTGAATCAACTGGAATTGAAGAAGTTAATTTGCTTGTAAGAAAATCAAATCAGCATGCAAAAAAACTTTATGAATCAAAAGGATTTTATTTAGCTGGAATCCATGACAGGAAAATCCAAGGCGAAACAATTGAAGTTTATGCAAAACCTTTAGCTGAAAAAGATTATTTGAACTAATTTATGCAATTGAATTTTTTTAATTGAATTACTTTTTAATATGCTTTAGCGAATAAAACTTTTTTTCCTTCTTTTCCGCATTTAATGCATTTTCCTTTTTCTTTTGAATTAAATGGAATACATCTTGAACTAGCGGTTGTTGTGTTTTTAATTTCTTCTTCGCATTCAGGGCTTAAACAGTGAATGCATTCAACCATTTTTTTTCCTTCAATTGCTTTTATGAATTCATTCCATGAATTTGCTTTCACAATATTTTCTTTTAAGAATTTTTCTGCTTTCAAAAACATTTCTTTATGAATTTCATTTAATGCTTTTTCAATTTCTTTTTCTACATCATTTAATTTGATTGCTTTTTTTTCGCCTGAATTTCTTTTAACTAAAATGCACTGGTTTTTTTCTAAATCTTTTGGTCCTAATTCCAAGCGCAAGGGAATTCCTTTTAATTCCCATTCATTGAATTTAAATCCTGCACTGTATTCTTCTCTTTCATCAATAAATGAATTAAATTTCTTTAATTTTTCATTTAATTCTTTTGCTTTCATTAAAACTTTTTCTTTGCTTGCTTCAAATAAAATTGGTACAATAACTATTTTTTCTCTTGCAATTTTTGGCGGAACAACTATTCCTTTATTGTCTCCGTGAACCATTATTATTGCTCCAAGTAATCTGGTTGAAAAACCCCATGAATTCTGCCAAGCTAAATGTTCTTTTTTGTCTTTTCCTAAAAAACTTATTTTAAATGTTTTAGAAAAATTCTGTCCTAAATTATGGCTTGTACCCATTTGAAGTGCTTTTCCATCAGGCATTAATGCTTCTAAAGTAAAAGTTTGTTTTGCTCCAGGAAAGCGTTCTTTTTCAGTTTTTTCTCCAGTGATTACTGGAATTGCTAAATAGTTTTCCATTAAATTTTTGTATTCATTCAAAAACATTAATGCTTCATCCAAGCATTCTTTTTCTGTTTCATAAACACAGTGTCCTTCCTGCCATAAAAATTCTCTTGTGCGTAAAAATAATTTAGTTTGCTTTACTTCCCATCTTAATACATTACACCATTGGTTTATTCTTAAAGGCAAGTCTCTCCAAGAACGGATCCATTTAGCATAAGAATCATACATTATTGTTTCGCTTGTAGGACGTATTGCAACTTTTTCTTCTCCTTCTTCTTTGTTTTCAATCCAAGCTAATTCAGGAGCAAATCCTTCAACATGAGATGCTTCTTTTTCAAAAAAAGATTTAGGAATAAGTAAAGGAAAATAAGCATTCTTAACTTTTTTTTCTTGAATTACTTCATTAAAAATATTCTGAATTTTTTCCCATAACTGAAATGCATTAGGGCGGATAACCATAAATCCTTTAATTGGACCAAAATCAGCTAACTGGGCTTTCAAAACCACTTGATTATACCATTCACTGAAATCATCTTCTTTTTTAACTGTTAATCCAAGCATCTGTTCTTTTTCCTTTTCAGCCATAAAACCACTAATAATTAATAAAAGAGAATTAATTTAAAGTAAATGCTGATTCATTAAATTATTTCTTTATCAAGATTATGTTCTGTTTCTTCTAAAAAATCATAGAATTCAGGAATTGTTTCTGTTCCTTTAAATGAAACAAAAGATAATTCAAATGGTTTGTTGTTTTTTTCTATTTTAATTTGTTTTTGTTGTATTCCATGGTTTAAAAAAGATACTGCGTTTTCAAGTAGTCGTGCGACTTGAGTTCCTTTCTTTCCATGGAAAAGGCTGTAATTTTTTGAAATTATTTTATTTTCTGATACTTCTAATGGGATAATGAATGCAGGCATAAATCTATGTACTTTTTCCTCATTGCTGTGTTTTGTGTTTGAAGTTAAATCTCTGATAAGAATTTCTATTTTTCCGTTTCCTTTAAAGTTTATTGTACAAGAATAACTTATTTGTTCTCTTGTTTTTGTTGGATGCATTATAATTCTTGTTTTTTTTCCTTGTAAATCTGGTTCTTCTTTGTTTGATCTGAGTATCTTATTTATTTTTTTTCTTGCGTCTTTTTGTGTTGGTTTTCCATCTGTTCTAGTCATGGAACTCCATTCATTTTGTGTTTGTCTTGCTTTTGTTTTATTCAAATCGCTTCTGATAAGAAGTCTTTCTGCTTTAAGAAAATGAGTTTCTCTGACTTGAGCAGGAGAAGAATACACTTTCCAAGGAATAATAGTTGAATTTAATTTAATCCCTTGTCTTGAAGCAGTGTTGTGAATTGCTCTTAATTTTTTTAATCCCCATATTTTGCTTCTCATTTTAATCACTTTTTGATTTATAATATTAGTTGCAAAGTAATTAAAAAGAAAATAATTGGGAGAGCCGAGATTTGAACCGAGGGGAACCCAGGTTCCCCTTACGTTAACCTCTCCTGATTGATTGAATCAAAATTTGTTAAGCGCTGTTGAATGGGAGAGCCGAGATTTGAACTCGGATTCCACGCAAATTGTTTTTTCAAACCCCAAGCGTGGGTCCTAACCAGGTTAGACTACCCCCCCAATTGATTAAAATTATTTAAAGAAAAAAATAAGAATTAATTTGAGGATGCCCAGATTTGAACTGGGGCCTCAAGCTCCCAAAGCTTGAATCCTGACCAGGCTAGACTACATCCCCGAGGGAAACTACGTTTCCCTTACGTTAACCCTTCCTAAGCAATTCGCTTCGCGAATTGAAAACGTAAGTATATTACTTATTTTTTCTTGGTTAGCTTTAAAAAGTAAACTTTTAAGGTTAAAGTGCATTAATTATTTCATGGATTTCAGTATTGTGGCGGATTTTTTTCAAAAAATAGAGTCTGCTTCTTCGCGTTTGGAAATGACTGATTTTTATGCTGAATTACTGAATAAAACTGATTTAACTGATATTAAGGAAGTAATTTATTTAAGTCAAGGAAAAATTGCTCCTGATTTTAATGGAATTGAATTAGGTTTAGGAGAAAACTTAGTAATTGAAGCAATAAGAAAAACAACTGGTTATTCAAAGGAAAAAATAATGCAGGATTTTCTGAAAAAAGGAGATTTAGGTGAAGTAATTTATTTTTTTTCAGCAAATAAAATTCAGAAAACTTTATTCAAAGAAGTTTTAAGCGTGCAAAAAGTTTTCAGTAATCTGAAAAGAATTGGTTTAAGTTCAGGACATGGAAGTCAGGAAACAAAACTAAAATTATTAAGTGAATTATTTAATTCAGCTAATGCAAGTGAAGCAAAATTTATTGCAAGAATTGTTTTAGGCAAAACCAGATTAGGTTTAGGTGATTCATCTATAATGGATGCATTGGCAATAATTTATTCGTTTGAATTTCCTATCTTATTTAAAAAAGAATTAAATTTAATTGAAGAAAATTTAAAGGAAAAAAAAGAAGAAAAAAGAAAAATTGAAACAGATTTAAGAATTAAACAGAATCTAAAGGAATTAATTGAAAGCAAATACAATATTCATCCTGATTTAGGATTCATTTGCTTTAAATTAAAGGAAAAAGGATTGAAAGGATTAAATGAAATTGAAATTGAAACAGGAATTCCAATTCGCCCAACTTTAGCTGAAAGGCTTTCAAATGCAGAAGAAATAATTGAAAAATTAGGGAAATGCATTGTTGAAGGAAAATATGATGGATTAAGGTTACAATGCCATAAAAATAAAGATGAAGTAATTATTTTTTCAAGGAAACAGGAAAACATGACTGCAATGTTTCCTGAACTGGTGAAAGGAATTCAGGAACAAATTAAAGCAGAGAAAGTAATTTTTGAAGGAGAAGCATTAGCTTTTAATGAAAAAGAAAAAAAGTTTTATCCTTTTCAAATTACAATGCAGAGAAAAAGAAAATATGGAGTAAAAGAAAAATCCGAGGAAGTTCCTTTGACTTTATTCTGCTTTGATTTAATGTATTTGAATGGAAAAAATTTAATGGATTTAACTTTAACTGAAAGAAGAAAATCATTGAATTCAATTATTGGTAAAGGAAAAAGAATTAAATTAACTGATTCAATTCTTGCATCTGATGCAAAAACTCTTGAAAAATTTTTTAATGAATCTGTTTCAAAAGGATTGGAAGGAATTATTGCAAAGGATTTGAATGCAAAATATATTGCCGGAGCAAGAAAATTTGCTTGGATTAAATTAAAGAAAAGCTATAATGATGAATTAAATGATTCAATGGATTTAGTGATTATTGGTTTCTTTAAAGGAAAAGGAAAACGCACTCAGTTTGGAGTAGGAGCTTTATTATGTGCTGTGTTTGATTCAATTGAACATTCATTTAAATCAGTTGCTAAAATCGGCACTGGTTTAAGCGAAGAACAATTAAAGGAATTAAATGAACTGCTTTCAGTTATTTCATTAAAGGAAAAACCTTTGAATGTGGTTTCAGAAATAATTCCTGATGTATGGGTTGAACCAAAATATGTAATTGAAGTAATTGCTGATGAAATTACTCGTTCGCCAATTCATGCAGCAGCAAAATCAGAGAACAACGGTTTAGCTTTAAGGTTTCCGCGAATGATTCAGTTCAGGCAGGATAAAAATCCTGAAGATGCAACAACTGAAAATGAATTGATTTCATTGTTTGAAAGAAATAAATAATAGTTTAACTTAATTAATGTGATGTAAATGCGTGAATCAACTAATGCATGGATTAAATTAATTGTTTTTGTTGCAACAATTGCTTTTGTTTTATGGTTTATTTTACAGCTTACTCTTTGGGCTGAACCATTAAAGGATTATTTTTCTTTCATGGGCGACTGGGAAACATACATACTTCTTTTTGTTTTGGTATTGGTAGTCAAGTTTATTTTTGAAAAGCTTTTGAAATGGGAAGCCCATGCTTTTTTTCGGAGGCGTAAATAATGGAGTTTAGTCCATTCAAATTAATTGTTTACGGAATTGTAGCTCTTGCATTAATTCTGATTATAGTTAATTTCTTTTTAGTTAATCCTGATCCAATAAAAGAATTAAAGGAAGGAATTTCTTTATCTGAAAATGATTTAGGAAAATTTAATTCAAAAAAAATATTTTTTCCTGAAGCAGTTTCATTTAGTTCAAAAACATTTAATTCAAGCAATAGGTTTGTTTCATTTCAATGCAATTACACCCAAAAATGTGATCCTGAAAAAATTAATGTGGATTTAAATTCAGTTAAACTGCTTTTAAAACAAGAGCAAACTGTTTCATTCAGATGCATTCAGGATTATCCTTTAAATGAATGCAGAATTTATTTTGGAATTGAACCAGCGCAAATTATTTTAAATGAATTAAATTCAAATGAATCATTTAATTTGGATTCAGAGAAAGCATTGATTTCATTTTCTTATTTTAATGCTGGTTCAATTGATGCAAATAATTGTATTTCTGAAATTGAAATTAAAAGAGAAGAAAAAGAAAATGGCAATTCAGTTAAATCTCTTTATGATTCATTTGAAGAAAATTTAGGTGACTTGTTTGCAGGAGAATCAAATGAAAAAATAATTGAATTAAATTTAAGGGATTCAGGAAAATATTTTGTTACAGTAAAAGTTTCATGCCCTGACGCAGGAAATGATAAAAAAACAGTTTCATTTAATGTAAGCAAAACAGTTACTTCAAGTAACTGTTCAGCTGAATTAGGAAAACCTTTTTCGCTTGATTCAATAAATTACATTGACTGTTTATGCGAGAAATGCAATTATGCTTTTGAATGCAGAAATAAATGCAATGAAGAATTCAATGAATTTGAATTTGAATTAATTTCATCAGAAAAAGCAACAGCAAAATACAATAAAGAAATTCCTGAATGCGAATGCAGTCAAGAAACTCAAGAAATAGATTGTGCAGAAAACGAAGAATGTGATGGATGTAATTGCGTTGAAAAAACAGAAAAATTATGTGGTAATGGCGAAATTAATGACGGAGAAGAATGCGGTGAAACTGGATTGAATTGTGAAATTGGATTTATTTGTTCTAATTGTAAATGCATTAAAGAAATTCCTGATACAGGTGAATGGTTTTCAGGAACTCCTGAGAATAAGAAAGGATATAATCAAGTTATTTTTAATAAAATAGTTGAAATTGCTACAAGAGAGGGAGTGCCATCTATTCTTGTATTATCTGTTGCAAGACAAGAAAGTAATTTTACTCAATGTTGTAAAGAATCAGGAAAAAATCATTCTACTGATTGCAAACCTGATTTAGTTTCGGTTAGTTGTGATTTGGATAAATTGTTGCTTAGTTATAATAATAGTTCTTATGGAGTAATGCAAATAAATAAAGGAGTGCATCCTGATTGTTTTGAAACAAAACCTAATGCATCAAGAACAAGAACTATTGTTAATTCCAAAGGAGAAATTGGTGATAATCTTTGTTATGGTTTGCTTGAATGTGACAATAAAAGCGTTTTAGATTTTGAATGCAATATTGCTGCAGGAATTGAACACCTTAAAAGATATCATTCTTCAATACCTCAAAAATATGATTGCACTAATTTGGAAGGAAAACATTACTATGAATATTTTGAAATATGGGATATTGCTTTAAGGAGATATAATGGATTATATTGCCCGGATAATGGTGCAAGAAGTTACGTTGAAGATGTAAAAAGTCGAGCTTCTGATTTTAAGTAATTCATTTCTCTTCCATTTCGCTTTCAGTTATTTCATAAAATCCTTGTAATCCATTGACTTTTTTGTTTGCTTTAATTATTTTCATTTTTTTTTCAAATAAAGGGCAGTCTGTTACAAGTGTTTCAATTTCTCCGCCTTCGCCTGCAGGATTTAACTGGTATTTTTCTTCTAATTTAATTAATTCTTGAATTGTTTTTAAATCAATTTTTTTTCCAAGCCATGATTCATTAAATCCAGCTGAAGCAAACCCAACAATTATTACTTCAAATTTGTTTTCAATTAATTCTTCAAGCAGTTTAATTTGATTAATTCCCCATAATGGATTAAAGCATTTTAATCCTAATTCATCAGCAATTTTTTGAATTCTTTCACTTTGATATTTTGATGCAATTGCTCCAGTAATAATTCCTTCAATTTTTCTTTCTTTTTTAATTTTCTTTAATGCTTCTTTTAATGGTTCAAGTTCTTCTTCTTTTCCTTTATTTGTTTCAATGAAATAAATTTTTTTATTCATTGATTCAGCTAATTTTTTAGTTAAATCGATGTTTGGAACATGAAACATATAAGAGTCTTTGACTCCTTTAATTGAAAGCAGACAATCAACAGTATAGCCTCGGTTCTGCATTTTATATACTGCGTAAGTGGAGTCTTTTCCTCCTGAAAATAATGCGCATAGCTTCATATTACTTAAATTCCTTTGAAAACCTTTAAAAAAGCAATATTTTAATACTTTTAAAGCATTAATTATTAGTGATTAAATGCCGATGAGAAAAATTCAAACTCAAAAAAGATTAACTCCTGCTCAAATTAAAGCAAATTTTGCAGAACATGTTAAAAAAGAAAAAAGAATTCTAGATGATATTAGGGCTCAACAAAAAAAGAAAAAAATTAAACCAACTGTTATTTTGCCTTCTGAATTACAGGCAAAATTAGCAGAACTTGATTGGCTTGCAGGAAAATCTAAATCAAGAGTTCCTAAACGAAAATAATTATTTCATGTATTTTCTTATTTTTTCAGCTGAGTTTTTTGCTCCAAATGCTTTAATGAATTCTTTTGCTTTTTCAAATGCTTTTACTTCAATTGCGTAAACTGTTTTTTCATTTAATGAATCAATTTTTTCTTTGAATGGCTTGAAAGCATTTTTAGAGTAAGTTCCCATTAATTGTTCTTTTGAAGTAATTCCTTTTTTTTCTGCTTCTTTTGAATAAGTTTCATAAGTCCAGAAATTAATTTCCTTCCAAAGCAATGGTTCTTTTTCTTTTAAAGCACTCCAAATAATGTTCTGCCATTCTGTTCCAACATTTCCTTTAATTATTGCTTTTTTAGGAAAATATTTTTCAATGAATTCAATTGGAGTTCCAGTAATGCCGTGCTGTGCAATTCTTACTTTGCTTCCTGTTTTTGCAAGAGCTTCAGCTACTTTAATTGTTTGAGGAATATCAATTGAACTTTGAGGAACAATTCTTCCTTTTTCATCATAAGTGTTTCCATGCACTGAACCATTAGCAATAGCTATTGCATGAGGTTCAATTCCTTTTTCCTTTAATGCAGTAATGAATTCAACTGCTTCTTCTGGTTTAGTTAAAACTCTTCCATGTTCATCTGTTTTTCCTATTTCTCCTACTTCAACTTCTAAACCATAATTTGAAGGATGATTTTTTTTAATGAATTCAGCTAATTCAATTGTTGCATTAATATTTGGAGTTAATTCTTCTCTTGTGTTTTTTCCTTCATAATTAAATAAATGGCTTGCATCAATTGCAAAAGAAGTATAACCTGCATCAATTTGTGCTTTAATTAATTTTTTTGTATCTTCAATTTCTTCTGAAGTTCCTTTTTTAATTGTTAAATGGTCTGCATGCAAAGCCCAGCAGTCATAATTTACTTCTTCAGCTATTTGCATTGTTTTTTCTGCAAACATTTTCGGAGTAAAACCAGTATAACCTCCTGATAAATTGCATTCAGTTTTAGCTAATTCAAAAATAATTGGTGCATTCATTTCTTTTGCCGCTCGGAAAATTCCTTTAATTAATCCAATGCTAGTACGGGTATTGCAGGCCATAATAATTGATGGTTCATCTGCAAGAGCTTCAAACATATAATGTGAAGAAATTGGTTTCATTATTAATTCACCTCAAATATTTTTTAACCAACTCAATTGATTTTTTGTTTCCAATATATAATGGAGTTCTTTGATTTAATGCTTCAGGTTTTAATTCAAGAATGTTTTCAGTTCCATTAATTCCTTCTCCACCTGCTTCTTTCATAATTAAAGTCATGGGATTTGCTTCAAATAATAAACGTAGTTTTCCCTGCGGAGCGCTTTTAACTGCAGGATAAGAAAATATTCCGCCGTAATAAAGCAGTTGATTGAAATCAGCTGCAAAGCTTCCTGAAAATCTTACTTTGAATTCTTTTTCTTCCAATGCTTCAATTAATTTTAAATGCTTTGGAAAAAATTCTTTTCTTAATCCGCCGGGAGAATAAATTTTTCCTTCAGGAATTTTAATGTTTTCTCTTTTCAATACAAATTCTTTTTTTGAATTTAAAATAAATTCATGAACTCCGTTTTTAGCGGTGTAAACAAGAGAAGTTAACGGTCCATAAATAACATAACATGCAGCATCCATTCTGCTTCCTTTTTCCATTACATTTCCTTCATCAAACAAACCCATAATTGTTCCAACAGCTAAATTGCTGTTCACACAGCTTGAACCATCCAATGGATCTAAAGTAACACCGAATTCTCCTTTTGCTTTCATTATTTCAATTAATTCATTTTGTTCTTCGCTTGCAACAGTTTTAACTAAACGAGATTTTTCAAATTCTTTAATTAAAAGAGAATCAGCAAATTTATCCAATGCAATTTGTTGCTCTCCATAACAGTTTTTGCTTGAAGTATAATTATACTGGGATTCAAATGCTTTATTTATTTTAATTGAATTTTTTGCAAGCAAAAGAATTAATTTAGATATATCAGAATCAGCTGATTTTAAATGCTTTTCAAGAGTGATTTTATTCATCCCAACCCATTTTATTAAATAGAAAAAGAATTTAAACGGTTTCATTCTATTCTTTAACTGATAAGATGGATGCAGACTCTTTTTTGAAAAAACATAAGTTAAGTTCAGGAAGCAAAGTGGAATTAATTTCAAAAGGAGAAACTTTTTCAGGAGTATTAATTCCTTCTCTTTCGCCTGAAACAGTTCAATTAAAGCTTTCTTCAGGTTATAATGCCGGATTTAAATTAAGTGAAATTACTTCAATTAAAGGATTTGGAGAAATTAAAAAAGAAAAAACCGAATTAAAAATAATTCAAAAAAAAGGGCTTCCAAAAATTCTTGTACTGCATACTGGAGGAACAATTGCTTCAAAAGTTGATTATTCTTTAGGCGGAGTAACTGCTTCTTTTGCTCCGGAAGATTTAATTGCATTAGTTCCTGAAATAACTGAATTAGCTGAAATTGAAGCAAAACAGATTTCAAATATTATGTCTGAAGATATGACTTTTAATTATTATAAAAAAATTTCAAAAGAATTATTTGAAGCAATGCAGAAAAAATATAAAGGAATAATTGTAGCGCATGGAACTGATACTTTAGCTTATTCAAGTGCTGCAATGAGTTTTGCAGTGGAAAATGCAGGAATGCCTGTTTTATTTGTTGGTTCTCAAAGGTCGCCAGACAGGCCTTCAACTGATGCAGCAGAAAATTTATTGAATGCAGTTTACTTTATTTCAAAAACAGATTTTGCAGGAATTGCAATATGCATGCATGAAACAATTTCAGATGGAAACGCAGTAATTCTTTCTGGAACTAAAACAAGAAAAATGCATACTTCGCGCAGGGATGCATTTAAACCAATAAATGATATTCCGATTGCAAGAGTTAATTATCATAAAAATTTAATTGAGTATTTGAAAAATAATTATTCAAAAAAATCAAATAAAAAAACTGAATTAAAAAATAAATTTGAAGAAAAAATTGCTTTAATGAAACTGCGTCCGAATCTTTTGCCTGAAGAAATTGATTTTTACAGAAAACAAAAATACAAAGGATTGATTTTAGAGGGGACTGGAATGGGGCATGCTCCATCAAATGTAAAAGAAAATCTTTCAAATTATGAAGCATTAAAGAAATTAATTAATTCAGGAACAATTGTTGTAATGACTTCTCAATGTATTTATGGAAGAGTTTATTCAGAAGTTTACACTAATTTACGCAGGTTAGCTGAAATAGGAGTAATTTTTGCTGAAGACATGCTTCCTGAAACAGCGTTCATAAAGCTTTCATGGTGTTTAGGAAATAATCCAAAAAAAGCAAAAGAAATATTTCTGCAGAATATTGCAGGAGAATTCAATGAAAGAACTCCATATGAATTTAAAGTGGAATGAATTTATTTAAAAAGACAACTGTCTTAAACTATTTATGCCTTCAAAAGGACCAAATAAAGGAAAATTAAGCATTTTAATTGATTTTCTTAAAAAACACCCTGAAGGGGTTTGGGTAAGGGAATTAGCCAGAAAAACTTCTTTGGATAAATCCATGGTTTCAAGATATTTGAATGATTTTTTAAAAGAGGAAGTGGAATTCTTTTTTATTGGTTCTGCTAAAATGATTAAATTAAGGAAAAAAGAAAAGTGATTTCAGTGAATGAAATTGAATTAAAATTTAAATTAAATTCTTTGAAGGAAAAAAAAGAAATTGAATTAAAATTAAAAAATCTTGGTGCAGAAAAGAAAGGAGTTTTTTTTGAATCAAATTCTTTGTTTGATTTTTCCAATAGAGCTATTTCAGAAAATGACTGCGTTCTGCGTTTAAGAAGAATGAATAAAAAAAGTTTTTTATGTTTTAAAGGCCCGCTGAAATCAAAGAAATATAAGGAAAGAATGGAAATTGAATTTGAAGTAAATCAAAAAAATACTTTAAAGGAATTGCGGAGCATGGGTTTAAAGGAATTTTTTATTTATGAAAAAAAGAAATCAGTTTATTCTTTAATGAATTCAGTTGTTGATGTTGTTGAATTGCCTGTTATTGGTTTTTGGATTGAAATTGAAGGAAGCAAAAAAGAAATTAATTTAATTGCAAAAAAACTCGGATTTAATTCTAATAAAGGAATTGTGAAAAGCTTTCCTGCTTTATTTAATGAAGAAGTGAAGAAAAAGAAATTAAAGAAAAAATTTATGGTGTTTTAACTTGCGTTCAAAGTTAATGCTTTTTTTGCTTGTTTTTTTGTTTTATTTTGCTGCAAGAATTTCATTTTTTTTTATTCCAATTTATTTAGATGGATTAGGGTTTAATGGGTTTGAAATAGGGGTTTTAATTGCTTTATCCAGTGTTGCAGCATTTATTAGTTTTTTTCCAAGCGGTTTTGTTAATGATCGTAGTTCAGTTAAAAAACCGCTGTTTTTGAGTTTTATTTTGTTAGCTTTGTTTTATTTTGGAATAACTGTTTTTGAGGAATTCGTTTTTTTCTTGGTTTTATTTTTAATTGGAGGAATTGGTTTAAAGATTGGAATTAATTCTTTAAAAAATTATTTTCTTAAAACTGTGGAGTTAGGAAAAGAAGGAGAAACAATGGGTTTCTATAACTTTGTTATAATTCTTGGAGTGTTTTTTGGTATTTTATTTGTTTCTTTTTTAGTTCCTGTTTTTAAATTTCAGTTGGTTTTACAGGCTGTTTCAGTTTTATTTATTTTATTAATTTTTTTCTTGTTTTTCTTTAAAGAAATTAAAGGAAATGATACTAAAATAAAGGAATACAAGGATGATTTTTTAAAGAAAAATATTTTGTTTTTTTCTTTAATTTTGTTTTTGTTTACTTTGCATTGGGGTGCTGAAAGCACTTCTTATGGATTGCTTTTAACTAATTATTTTAATTTGGATTTATTTACTGCCGGATTGTATATGGCGTTTCCTTTGCTTTTTTTAGGTGTTGCTTCTTATTTTTATGGTAAAAAAATTGATGCAAAAAAAATTGATTTCTCTAAAGTTTTTTTAATCGGAATTTTTATTTCAGGTTTAACTCATATTTTAATGGTAGTGCATCCAGTTGAATTTTCTTTTTTGATTAGATGCATTCATGAGTTTGGGGATGGTTTAGTGGAAATTGGAATGGTTTTTTGGATTTTTCGTTCATTTGATTTCAAACGTTTAGCTGGAAATGCTTCATTAATAATGACTGTGACTGTTTTAGGGGAAATTGTTGGTTCAATTTTATTTTCAAATTTAGGCGGAATATTAGGCTATGAGTATGCGTTTATTGGTTCAGGAATTACTTCACTTTTAGCTGCATTATTGTTTGTTTTTTACATTAAAAAATATGGAAAGCAGGATTAAAAACATTTATTGAATTAATTTATGTGAATTGCATGGAATATGATTATTTTAAATTAGGGCTTAAAGTTGGATTAGAAGTTCATCAGCAATTAGATACAGGAAAACTTTTCTGCAGTTGCCCTTGTATTTTAAGGGAAGATGCTCCGAATATTATTTTTGAAAGAAATCTTCGTCCGACTGCTTCTGAATTAAATTCAATTGATGAAGCTGCTTTAAATGAATTCAAGAAAAGAAAAAAATTTATTTATCAGGGTTATGCTGATTCAACTTGTTTGGTTGAAGCTGATTGTGAACCGCCTCATGAAATAAATAAGCTTGCATTGAAAACTGTTTTTGAAGTAGCTTTAATGGTTAATGCAAAAATTTTTTCTGAATTAATTCCAATGAGAAAAATAGTTATTGACGGCTCTAACACAAGCGGGTTTCAGCGAACAACTTTAATTGCGCAGAACGGTGAAATAATTGTTAATGGAAAAAAAATTAGAGTTGAAGCAATTGTATTGGAAGAAGATGCTTCAAGAATAATTGAAAAGCATCCTGAAAAAATAATTTATCGTTTAGATAGATTAGGAATTCCTTTAATTGAGTTTACTACTGCTCCTGATATTAATTCTCCTGAAGAAGCGAAATTAGTTGCAAAAGAAATTGGTTCAATTATGCGTAGAACTGGTAAAGCAAAAAGAGGATTAGGAAGCATTCGACAGGATTTAAATGTTTCAATTGAAAACGGTGCAAGAGTTGAATTAAAGGGAGTGCAGGATTTAGAATTAATTGATGAAATGGTTAAAAGAGAAATTCAAAGACAGATTGCCTTGCTTGAATTAAGAAAAGAAATGATTGAAAAAAAATTAATTAAAACTGATTTTGATTCAGAAATAATTGAATTAAGCAGTTTATTCAATGAAAGTGAATGCAAGTTTTTGAAAGAAAAAACTGTTTTTGGAATTAAATTAAAGAAATTAAAAGGATTAATTGGAAAAGAAGTTCAGCCTAAAAGAAGATTTGGAACTGAACTTGCTTCAGTTGTTAAAGCAAAAACAGGATTAAAAGGACTGCTTCATTCAGATGAACTTCCTGCTTATGGGGTTACAGAAAAAGAAGTAAAAGAAGTGAATTCCTTGCTGGAATGCACTCATGAAGACGCATTTATAATGGTTTCAGGGGAAAAAGAAACAATTTTAACCGCTTTAAATGCAGTAATTGAACGAGTTAAACTCACACTGGATAAAGGAGTTGTAAGCGAAACAAGAAATGCTTTAGAGGATGCTAATTCAGAGTATTTACGTTCAATTTCTTCAAGCGCAAGAATGTATCCTGAAACTGATTTGCTTCCAATTAATGTTGAAGAAAAACAATTAAATGAATTAAAGAAAAATCTTCCTTTAACCGAAAAGCAAAGAATGGAATTATATTTAAGTGAATTTAAATTAAGTGAAAAACTTGCAAATCAAATGAAATTATCCAATCATGCAAGGTTTTTTGAAAAAAAAGTTTCAGAAGGATTCAATGCAACAATGATTGCATCGCTTTTACTGGATGGATTAATTGGATTAAAAAGAAAAGGCGCTGAAACAGATAATATTTCTGATAAAATGCTTGAAGAATTATTTGAAGCAGAAAAAAATAATTTGATTTCAAAAGATGTAATGCTTGACTTTCTTTTGGAATGGAGTAAAAATCCTTTGCTTCCATTAAATGAATTAATTTCAAAGCAGGGATTGAATTCAATGGATTCAATTGAAGCAGAAAAAATAATTAAAAAAATAGTTGAAGAAAAAAAAGATTTAATTAAACAGAATGGAATGCGTTCAGTAAGCGCTTTAATGGGTGAAGCAATGAAGCAATTAAAAGGAAAAATTGACGGAAAAAAAATAAATGAACTTCTGAAAAAAGAAATTAATGAAGTGATGAAACAGTGAATTATCTTTCTTTAAAGGATTTTAAGGATTTTTTTCCTAAACGAAATGAATGTTCTCATAAAGGAATGCATGGAAAAGTGCTTGTAATTGGGGGAAGCAATGAATTCATTGGAGCTCCGGCTTTAAGCGCTTTAAGTGCGCTTGCAGCATTGCGTTCAGGAGTTGATATTGTTACTGTTTGCGCTCCGGAAAAAGCAGGTTATGTGATTAATTCTTTTTCACCTGATTTAATTGTTAAAAAATTTACTGGGAAATTTTTTTCTTCAAAAAATCTTGTAAAGC
>JAFGBZ010000043.1 GCA_016932875.1 Candidatus Iainarchaeum sp. | reverse complement strand
TCAGACCTAATACAAGGATATATTCTTTATTTAGATGAATTAAACGCTCAAAATCAGACAGATTTTTCATCAGCTCCTGCTTTTAAAAAACTGTTCAAAATTCAGAAAATAATAAATCAACATAACCGCGCTCCAACTCAAGAAGAATTAATTAATTTAAAATATTTTGAAGCAATTGAATATGGTTCAAAAAAAATTTTTCCGATTGCAAAAAGAAAATTCACTGATTTAGAAAAAGAAATAAACGAGTTTATGAGCACAAATGAATTTCAGATGCTTTCAGAAGAAAAAAAGCAAATTATTTCACAGTATTATTCAACTCAAATCCCAGTAAGAATAAAGTATTCTCTTGATACAACAGAAAATGCAAGCAGTATTTTAAACGAGGCTTTTTTTAAAAAATTACGTTATTCAGGCTTTGAATTTTTAGATAAATATGTTATGGATACTGCGACTGATTTGCGTTTCTATTTAATTGGAGGAATTATTGGAAAAGGTATTGCTTATATGATGCCGATGTCAATAGCGGGTAATAGCGTTAAAGTTAAAGTTTTGACTTTTCTTTTTAACATGGCTGATGATGTTATTAGTTTTGGTGGAAGAACTTTAATGCCTCAGTTGGTTAAATTTTTTAAATCAAGAAATTTGATTTTTGCTTCAAGCGGGATTTCTCTGGATTTTTCAAAGAAAAGTTTTATCTTGGGTGTTAAGGAAGAAATTGAAAAAACAGGCATGCTTTCTCCTAAATATTTGTTTGACTTGAAAACCATTGTTATGAATTCAAAACCAAATTCTTTAATTTACTGGTTTGAGTTTCTGCCAAAAAGAAAAACTGTTTATGAAATTCATTCAGATTTATTTATAACTTCTGAACTGCAGAAAGAAATAACTGAAAAAGGAAAACATTTGACTGCTAAAATCAATTCGCTTGAAATAAATGAAAATAATTTATTTAATTCAGAGGAAAACAAATTAATTGCAGTTGATTTGGTTCAAGCAGAAGAAGTTGAAAACGGAGTGCATTCGCTTATTATCGCGATTGAAGAAAAAAACTGTAAAACAAAAACCATTTCTGATTTGGAGGAAATTGAAAAACATTTATGTGAAATCAATGATTTAGGTATATGCAATACTGAAAAAAATTCAGATTATTTAATCACAGCTTCAAACAGAATTCTTCCAAAAACAGTTTCAGCATGGGAATTAATGAACCCGCAAGAATATGATTTACTTTTAATTGAATGCACTGTTTAAACAAATTCTTCCAATATTTTTTCTGTTTTTTTTAATCTTTTAATTGTTTCTTCTGCTGAATGCAATGCAAGTTTTTCAGCTATTTCTTTTTCAAGCAAAGTGTTTTCTTTCCATCCGAGTTTTTTTGCTAACTTTAAAATTTTGTCTGATTCGCTTTCTTCATTTAAAGCAATTTCTTTTACTGGTGCAATGATTTCTTTTTGTTCTTTCGGCACAAATTTCATTGCTAAATTCATGAATCTTTTAGTGTAATCTTTACTGCTTTTTGAATTAAATCCGAATTTTGCTGCACGAAACTGTAATTTATTTCTTAAATGCGTGTGAGGAGGAATAAACAATAAATTTCCTTCTAATTTAAATGGTTCTTCTAATCCAATATCGCTTGGAATAACCTGAATGAAATCATTCTGAATATTGAATAATAAATAATTAAGAATTGAAACAATTCCCATTGTATTATCCAAATAATTCATATCCATTCCTCTTTGCTCTAAAGTATCATGCTTATTTACTTTAACTGGATTCCATCCAATGTCATAATAAGTTTTATATTGTTCAACTAGTTCAGGATTTTCTCCTGCTTTTTTTAATGCTTTTTTCCATAATAATTTTCTTCTGTAAATTGAATACTTTAAATCAGCTAAAGTCTGCTTGTATGGAGGCAAACCTCCAATTGAAAGAAATTTTGAATAAAGTCCTTTAGGGTAATGAAGTTTTTTTCCTCCTCTGTAAACAAATACTCTTGAATCTTTTCCTAAATTTTCTGATTCATAAAAAGGAGAATTAGCCATTATAGTGCTTAAAGCAGGATCAATTGCAATCAAAAAATTATATGCATTCATCATTGAATTAGCTAATTTTGAATTAATTAATTTTTTTAAAACCAATTTATCTTTATCAAAAACTCCTTTAGGCATAGTGTAATGAAAATGAGTTCCAATTGCTCTTCCAGCAATTTTAAATTTTTCTTCTCCAAAAATTTTTTCTTTTGCTTTATAAAAAGTTTCAGTTCTCATTTTTGGTTCAAAGCTTCCAGGATAACATGCTAAAGAACATAGTTTTGAATCATTTTTTTCTGTTGCAGTAATTAATACTTTCATTCCCTGCAAAATTTGATGAATTGTCTGCTCTGGCTCCTGTTTTGGATAAGCATTTAATTCAATCATGTTTTTAGCGCATTCTTTTACAACACTTGCATTTGAATCAATTTCATTTGCTTTCTTAATAACTGCATCTGAATTAAATTTCATTCTTCCTTTTGAATCAATTAAAAAAAACTCAAATTCCAATCCAGATAAAAAATGCTTTAATGGGCGTTTTTCTTCATTCATTTAAATCACTTTAATAAAAGAAAAAAGATTATTTAATTGTATTCAATTATTCTAAAGCGATTTTTTCTTAAATTCATTATATTTTTAAACTATTTGAGTGCTATAATAGTATGGCTACAGATAAAAAAATCAAGGAAGCTCTTACTTTTGATGATGTATTGCTTTTACCTGCAAAATCAAGTGTTTTGCCTTCAGAAGCAGTTCTTAAAACTTTTTTAACCAAGAAAATTCCTTTAAATGCACCTCTTCTTTCAGCTGCAATGGATACTGTTACAGAGCATGCAACAGCAATTGCTTTAGCTCAGTATGGCGGAATCGGAATAATTCATAAAAACATGGAAATAGAAGAACAGGTTGAACAGGTAAGCAAAGTTAAAACAAGCGAATACTGGATTGTGCCTAATCCAATAACTGTTTCTCCTAATGATTCACTGGCTTATTTAATGCATTTAAGAAAAGAAAAAGATGTTAATTCTTTTCCTGTTGTTGAAAATGATAAACTTGTTGGAATAGTTACTAACAGAGACATGCTTTTTGAAACAAATTATTCCAGAAAAGTAAAAGAAATAATGACTAAAGAATTAATTACAATTAATCATAAAGTTGAATTAGATGAAGCAAGAGATATTCTTCATAAAAATAAAATTGAAAAACTTCCAATAATTGATAAAAACGGAAAAATAACCGGCTTAATTACTGTTACTGATATAATGAAGCGCGGAACAAATCCTAATGCTTCAAGAGATAAAAAAGGACGTTTACTTGTTGGAGCAGCTGTTGGTCCAAAAGATTTTGACAGAGTTAAAGCATTAGTTGAAGCAGAAGTTGATGTAATTGTGGTTGATACTGCTCACGGGCATTCAATGAATGTGCTTGAAGGCGTGCAAAAAATAAAAAAAGATTTTAATATTGAATTAATTGCAGGAAATGTTGCAACAGCAAAAGCAACAACTGATTTAATTAAAGCAGGAGCCGATGCAGTTAAATGCGGTATTGGACCTGGAGCAATCTGCACTACAAGAGTTATTTCAGGAGTAGGAGTTCCACAAATTACTGCAATAATGGAATGCAGTAAAGCAGCAAAAAAATATGGGATTCCAATTATTGCTGACGGCGGAGTAAAATATTCAGGAGACATAGTTAAAGCTCTTGCAGCAGGAGCAAGCACTGTAATGCTTGGCTCAATGTTTGCTGGATGCGAAGAAACTCCTGGAAAAACAGTTTTTTTAAATAACCGTAAATTTAAGCAATACAGAGGAATGGGCTCTGCAGGAGCAATGATGAAAGGCTCTAAAGACAGATATTTCCAGTCAGAAGTAACTGAAAAAAGCAAATTAGTTCCTGAAGGAATTGAAGGAATTGTTCCATATAAAGGAACAATAAGTGAAGTAATTTATCAAATGCTTGGTGGACTGCGTTCAGGAATGGGTTTGGTTGGAGCAAAAACAATTAAAGATTTACAGTCAAAAACTGAAATGGTTAAAATCACTGCAGCAGGATTAAGGGAAAGCCATCCTCATACAATTAAAATAACTGAAGAAGCACCAAATTATTCTCCAAAATACTGAAATGAGAAAAAATGAATAAATTAATTTCACTGATTTTAATTTCTTTTTTTTTATTTGGATGCACTCAAATAATTAATTCAGTAAATGAAGAACAAAATAATAATGGAGAAATTCTTCAATTAAATCCTTTAAAAGTTGAACTTTTAACTGAAGATAATGTAAAAATAATTGGCTTCATGCATCAGGCTAAAAGCAATAAAGGAATTATTTTACTGCATCAAATGAATTCAACCAAAGAAAGTTATTCTGATTTAGCAAAAGAATTAAATGCAAAAAATTTCACTGTTCTTGCAATTGATTTCCGAGGACACGGAGAAAGCATTACAAAAAACAATGAAAAATATTTATGGGTTGATTTCAGTTCACAGGATTTTCTTTTAATGCAGAAAGACATTGAATCTGCTTACAATTATTTGAATTCCATTGGAGTAACTGAAATTTATTTAATTGGTTCAAGCCTTGGCGCAAACAATGCATTAAATTTTGCTTTAAAAAATGATGTGAAAGCAGTTGCATTGCTTTCTCCTTCACTGGATTATAAAGGAATTACTACTTTTCCATCAGCTGAAACTATTTCAGTTCCAGTATTCATTGCCTGCTCTAAAGAAGATTATTCTTTTAATGACTGCAATAAATTAAGTGAATTAATTAAATCAGAAAAAGAAATTCAATTCATTCATGGAACAAAACATGGAATATTTATTTTAGAAGATGAATTTGTTAAAAGAGATTTAATTGAATGGATTTCACAGGATTTTAATTCAATTCCTGAACAAGGATTAAATGCTGAATCATTTTGTGAAAAAGATTTAGACTGCGAATGCGGAACTCATGTAATTTCAGGCGAATGCTTTTATGGAAACAAAGTTTATGTGAATTCAGAAAAACAATGCCCTGATTTTTGCACAGGAATTGCAGGAAACTTTGAAATAAAATGCATTGAAAACACTTGTGTGCAGCAGAAAATTTAATTTTTAACTATTTTTTGATTTTATTTTTCTTCAATTGCTTTTTTTGCTTCTTCAAACACTTCTTCAATTTTTTTGCATGCATCAATTTCTTTTAATTTTTCTTTATAAAATTCAGGAAGCCCTTTATTATTTTCTTTGAATACTTTAAACCTGTTTCTTACTACTTCTTCTTTATCATCAGGCCTTTGAATTAATTCGCTTCCGCATTTATCACATTTATTTTTTTCTTTTGAAGGATTATATAATCCATAAATTTCACTGCATTTCGGGCAGGTTCTTCTTGAAGTGATTCTTTTAATTAAAATTTCTTCATCGCATTTAAAATCTAAAACTAAATTAATTTGAATTTCTTTTTCCTGAATTATTTTTTCAAGTGTTTTAGCCTGCTCTAAATTTCTTGGAAACCCGTCTAAAATAACTCCTTCTTTGTGTTCACTTAATGCATTTGAAACAATTTCAGCAACTAATTCATTTGGAACAAGCAATCCTTTTTCCATAAATTCTTTTGCATTAAATCCAAGTTCAGTTCCTTTAGAAACTTCAGCTCTAAGCATATCTCCAGTTGAAAATTGCTTGAACCCAAATTCTTTTTCAATCAGTTTAGCAATAGTTCCTTTTCCTGCTCCTGGAGCCCCTAAAAAAATCAAATTCATTAATTCACCAATTTAATTAATTCAATTACTTTTTTAATTTAATTCATTTTAATAAACTTTAAAATCAATTACTACTTGCACTGTTGTTGGAGAAAAAGGACGCACAATTTTTTTAAATAAAATTCTTTTCTTTTTATTTTTTTCCTTTATTGCTGAATCAATTTCCTTTAAAGCATTATCAAAAGGTTTTTCTTTGCTTCCAAAAAAATAAAAATGAATTACTCCTCCTTTTTTCTTTAAACAGTCAATTGCTGAATTTAAAAAAGTGTTTCCTGTTTTAGGAATAGGCATTACAACTCTATCGCATAATCCTTTCAACTGCATTGGAACAACTTTATTTACATCTCCTTCAATTGGAATAATTTTTTCACTGCATTTATTCAGTTTAATATTTTCTTCCATATCCTTTACTGCCTGCGGGTTTAATTCAACTGCATAAGCTTTACTCATTTCAGAATTCTTTGCAAACACTATTGGGAAAGGCCCAACACCTGCAAATAATGCGCCAATAACCTCATTTTTCTTGATTTTTTTGCTTATTCTAAGCCTTTCAGTGCTTAACCTAGGCGAAAAAAACACTTTTCCTAAAGAAATCCTGAATAATGCATTGGATTCCCTGTATTCTGCTTTCTTTAATGGTTTTCCGGCAATAAGTTTCAAAGGCAATACTCTGAATTCGCCTTCAGTTTTGCCTTTTTTCCTGTAAACTGCTTGAAAGTGTTTATTAATTGAAAGAAGCGCTTCACCAATTAATTTTTCTTTTTTAAGCAATTCATCAGGAATTTCAATTACTGCAGTATTTCCAAAAGAATCAAATGAAGTCTGAAGCAACTGCATTTCTTTTTCATTTAATTTTTCTTTTAATGCATCACGTAAATTTCTTGGTTTTTTTTTATTTAACTCTGAATTCATGTAATCACTTAATTTGATTTATAATTGAATTTTTTGCAGTAATCTTTATGGTTAAACCATTCAAGAATTATTGAAATCACTTCAACTTCATTTCCTTTAATTGTGTAAATTAATCTCCATCCGTTAGGCAAATCATATTTCCAAAGATTTTTTATTCCATATTTTTTTATGTACTCTTTTGGCCAAAGCGATTTAGGAATTTTAATTCCGCTGCATGGATTATTTTTTAAATCATCAAAAGCGCGGTCAATAAATTCATACAAATGTAAATTTTCAGACTTTCCTGATTTAAGGCTTTCAAAATCAGTTTTAACTTTTTCATCAACAAAAACAACTTTTTTTTGTCTTGAATCTTCTTTCATCTAATCACTAAATGTTTCTTGCTTAACGCTTCTTTTACTCCTTTAGGGTCCCAAATCCAGACAATTGAACCGTCTTTCTCAATAATTATTTTACCGGATTCCTCAAGGTAATCCAAAACAACATTAAATGTTTGATACATCATTTTTTTTGGAAGATTGCGCCAAAGTTCTGTTTTAGTAGGATATTCTTTAGCGCTTTGAATTGCATTCTCAACCATTATGACAGTATCCAATCTAGGATAACGAAGAATATTTTCATTTTTCAGAATAGTCATAGTTTTAGACATATTATCACTATATCAATTGATATAATAAAGTTATTTAAATGCTTTCGGTATCATTTATATTTCTGTGATTTCATGGACTTGAATTCAATTTTACAGGATTATTTTTTTAATCCAATTCTTAATCCTTCAATTCAAGGATATAATCCAGTTAATACACTGGTTTACGGCGCAATTTTATTATTAATTTCATTTTATGTTTTATTTCCTTTATTGAAAAAAAATAATATTCCTTTAAACTTTAAATTCTTTTTAGCATTAATTCCATTCATCTGCATTGGCGTAACTTTAAGGGCATTAAATTCATTTGGCTTATTCAGTAAAACAATTAATCCATTTGAATTTGGGTTTTATACTTTCACTCCAGGAGTATGGTTTCTCACGGCTTT
>JAFGBZ010000042.1 GCA_016932875.1 Candidatus Iainarchaeum sp. | reverse complement strand
TCTTTTTTTAATTCAGCTTTATTTACTTTAATTTTACTTATTTTATTAATGTTTTCAGGGCTTTTCATGGCTGATACTAAAAAAGATAAAATCGCGTTTTCTTTAAGCGCTTTCCATGTGAATGGAGTTCTTGGATTATTTATTGCAACTCAGTTTTTTTCTCAAGGGGTTGTATTAGTAATGATTTCATTGCAGTTATTTGTTGATTCATTAATTGCTTTTTTTAAATGGTTTTCAGCTAAATATATTAAATGATTTTTATGCAGTCTTCATTGAATTTTTCAAAACAGGAAGCAAAAGAATTAAGTGCTTTTTTTGATGAATTTGAAGTATTAAATAATACTAATCAGTTTCATTTAAAGCGATGCAAAATAGGTGAAAGCACTGTAACTTTATTTTATACTGGGAAGTTAACCATTCAAGGAAAAGATCATGAAAAAGTAAAAGAATTAATTTTGAATGCTATGCAGGAAAAAACTGATTCAGTTATTGGATTAGATGAAACAGGAAGAGGCGAAATTGAAGGGGCTTTGGTTATTGCAGGAGTTTTAGGTGAAAAAAATAAGTTAAGGGAATTAAGGGACAGCAAAAAAACAAATAATATTGCAGAAAAATTTATTTTAGCTTCAAATAATTCTCAAGCTCAGGCATTAATTGCATTAAATCCTGAATTAATTGATGAATTAAGAAAACAAGGAATGAATTTAAATGAAATTCAGGAAAAAGCAATGGAAAAATTAATTGCATTGCTCCGTGAATTTAACCCTAAAGCAAAAGCATTAATTGACGGAAATGAAATGAAATTAAAAACCAAAAACACTGAATTTATTGTTAAAGGCGATGATTTAAATCCAGTGATTGGAGCAGCATCAGTTATTTCAAAACATTACAGAAACATTTCAGGAAATAAGGAAAAACGTAAGAGTTGGAAGAATTTTGAAGGATAGTTAATTCAATTATTTTTTAATTAAATTAATTTTTTCTTGAATTGAATGCAATTTTTCTCATTGCTTCAATTTCTTTTAATTCTTTTTCGCTTAATTTTTTTAATTTTTTTGTTTCAAATTTTTTTGCTTTAACTGTTTTGCCTGAATTCTGTAATTCAAGTAAAATTTCTTTCATTGCTTTTAATTCAATTTCAGTGTTTGCTTTAAAATGATTCATTGAATTAAGTTTTTCTTCAAGAGAAGAAATAGAATTTTTAATTAAATTATTGTAATTAATTGTTTCTTTCACTGGTTTTTTTTCTTGAACCTGTATTTTTTCTTTGATTTCCATTAATTCAGTTTTTTCAGGAATCAGTTCTTTTTCCTGTTCAAGCAGTGAAATAAGGATATTCCCTATTATAAGCGCAAAGCCTAAAACAAGCAAGAAAAGCGTTACTACTCCCATACAGTACTTTTAGTTAGGAAAGTATTTATTTGTATTGCAGGGAAAAGAATTCAACTGCATTAGTATATGTTATTTCAGTTATTTCTTCAAGTGTTTTTTTATGCATTTCAGCAAGTTTTTCAGCTATTTCTTTAATCCAGCATGGTTCAGAGTTTTTTCCATTAAATGAAACAGGGGAATCAGTTTCAAGAAGAATTTTATTTAAAGGAATTTTTAAAACATTTTTTTGTGTTTCAATTGAAAATAAAACACTTGGGCCAACTGAAATGAAATAACCTTGTTCAACTGCTTGAAGTATTTCTTTTTCTGAATTAGTGAACCAGTGCATTAAAACTTTTTCAGCGTTTTTTTCCTTTAAAATTTTCAGGCATTCTTTTCCCGCATACCTTGAATGAATTATTAATGGTTTACTGAATTTTTTGCTTAATTCAATTTGCTGGATGAAATATTTTTTTTGTTTTTCTTTTTCTTCAATTGTTTTCGCATGCTTAAAATCAAGCCCTGTTTCGCCTAAAGCAATTGCTTTATTGACATTTTTTTCAATAAATTGCATTGATTCATTTAATTCTGGTTCATTCATTGAAAGAATATTTGATGGATGAATTCCTAAAGAGCATTTTATTTCTTTGAATTGCGAGCTTAATTCAAGGTTTGCTTTCATTGAATTTAAATCAACTGAATTTGAATTAATTGTTTTTACATTGCATTCAATGCTTTCCTTTAATGCTTTTTTTTGTTCTTTTACTTCATTAAAATGGCAGTGAACATCAATTAAATGCATAAATTTATTTAGTTCCGATTATTTTTTCAATTATTGTTTTGCTTTAATTTGCCTTTATTTTCTTTCTTTCTCTAATATAAACTTATTTAAAGTTTTTTATTGGTAATTAGTAAGTTGCAGTTATTTTAGGGGTGAATTTAATGGCTGAAAAAGAAGTTAATGCAAAAGTTTCAGAATCTAAAAAAGAAAAAAGTTTTTTTGATTCAAATGTACCAATTTATTTAGCGGTTTTGTTAATTATTGTTGGTTTATTGCTTGGAGGATTTATTTATTCTTTTATGTTTCCGGCAAAATGCCCTGAAATAAAGGAATGCGAAGAATGTATTTGTAATCCTGAAGTAAAAACAGTGAAAGTTACTTTAATTTATGATGAGGATTGCAATTTATGTGTTAAAGGAAACACTATTTTAGAAGTATTGGATGAAAGAAATGTAAAATATGAATTAAAAGAAGTTATTGCTTCAAGCGATGAAGGAAAAGCATTAATAGAAAAATATGAAGTTACTTCACTGCCTACTGCTTTAGTTAATTCAGAGGACATGAAATCTTATCCTGCTGTTTCACGCGGATTACAGGACACTGGATTTGAAGTAAAAGCAGGTTATTACATTGTTTATGAAGCAAACTTGGATCCTCAGGATTTAAGGGCAAGATTTTTTTTAAATCAAACTTGTAATGATTCTGAAGGAAAAATAAAAGTAGTTTTATTTGATTCACCTTATGAGGATTTAAGCATTAAATCAAATGAAGAAGTTGATTCAGTTATAAGAGATTTCAGTGATGAAGTTGGTTTCAAATATTATTATATTAATTCAGATAAAATCATTGAAGTAAATGAAGGAAATGAATTAACTGCAAAATATTTGTATTGTGCTGATTCAATGGGAAAATTCCTTGAATTTGAGAATGCGATTAAAAGAATTTACTGTGGTTACACTGACTTAAATCATTTGGATGCAATCTCTTTTGATCCTGATTTAGCTAAATGCGGTACTCCTGCAAATGCTCATTTGCATTATTCTTTAAAGGAAGGAGAATTAGTTCGTGCAGCACTTGCAGCAGGACTGGATCAAAATGCATTAGAGCAATGTGCAGTTAATTTTACTCCTGCATTAAAGCCGTTGAATTCAGATGAGTTTGCAGCACTTAATTTAAAACGCACTATAACTAATTCAAGCGGAGAAAAATTCTGGATGCCTTTAGCATTAGTTGGATGCAAGTATCTTGTTCCTGCAACAGAAATGAAATCAGCTTTATGTGAATTAAATCCTGAATTAACTGCATGTAAGGAAACAGAAACTGATGTTGTTCCGGTAGAAGAAATTCAGGAAGCAGATAATTCAGCTGAATCCAATGGAGCATAAAATGCCTGAATCAAAAAAAACTTTTTTTCTTGGTTCAGAGTATTGTTTGCTTGGCTCTGTTTATGAGCCAAGTGAAGACTCTGAACTTTTAATTGCTTCAGTTAAAGTAAATAAAAATGATTTTGTATTGGATTTAGGCACTGGAACAGGAATTCAGGCAATTAATGCTTTAATGAATGGAGCAAAAAAAGTTTTATGCACTGATATTAATGCAGATGCATTAAACTGCGCTGAAGTAAATTTAAAAAAATCAGGGTTAGTTCATTTAACTGAATTCAGGAAAAGTAATTTGTTTTCAGAGATTCCTGAAAAATTTGATTTAATTATTTTTAATACTCCTTATGTTTTAAGCGATGAAATAAAATACAAAGAATTAGACGGCGGAATAAAAGGGCGTGAAATATTGGATAAATTTTTGAATGAATTTTCAAATCATTTGAATTCAGATGGAAAAGCTTTTTTTATTCAAACTGATTTAAATGATTTAACTGAAACAAAGAAAATTCTTTCAGGAAAAGGATTTGAATGCGAGGTTATTGCAGAAAAAAAACTGTTTTTTGAGAAATTGCTTGTTTTAAAAGCTTTCAGGAAATAAGTTTATTAGGTGAATATTGATGCCGGTTAATGCTGGAGTGGATTATGGTTTAGCTGAACAAAAGTATTTGGATGCTAAGACTCCTGAAGAAAAGCTTTCAGCATTATATGAAATGGTTCGCACTATTCCAAAACATAAAGGAACTGAAAAAGCAAGAAAAGAGCTTTCAGGAAAAATAGCTAAGCTTAAATCTCAAATGGAAAAAGTTAAAGCAACTAAAAAAGGTTCTGGCGCAAATTTAAGCATTAAAAAAGACGGCTGCGGACAGATTGTTATTGTTGGAATGCCTAATTCAGGCAAAAGTCATTTACTTAATTTTTTAACTAATTCAAATGTAAAAGAAGCAACTTATGCTTTTACTACAAAGAAACCTGAAGTTGCTGCAATGGATTTTATTGGAGCAAAAGTTCAGTTAATTGAAGTTCCTGCAGTTATTGCAGGTTCAAGCAAAGGAAAAGCAAACGGATTCAAAGTAATGTCTTGGATTAGAACTGCTGATGCAGTTATTTTGCTTGCATCAAATCCAAGAGAAGAAAAAATTCTTTTAAAGGAATTAAAGAATTCAAAAATTTATATTAATTTGGAACCGCCAAAAGTTTTTTTCAAGCAGGCTGAAAAAGGAATTTCTTTTACTAATGAAAATTTTCTTAAAATGAGTGTTTCTTCAGCTGTTGAACTGCTTAAAACTTTAGGCGTGCATAAAGCAAGCATTTTATTGAATGAACCGGTTGATGAAGAAAAACTAATTGAAGTATTGGATAAATCAATTGCATATATGAAAGCAATTATTGTTAATGGTTTAAGTGAATTAAATAAAGATGAATTAAAAGAAAAAATTTTTGGATTGCTGAATAAAATTCTTGTTTATACTAAAAAACCAGGCGGAAAACCTGATTTTAATTCTCCTCTTGTATTGAATAAAGGCGCTACAATTGATGATTTAGCCAATTCACTGCATAAAGATTTTGCAAAAAAATTTAAGTATGCCTGCGTTACAGGTTCAACAAAATATGAAAATCAAAGAGTTTCACGGGATTATCAGCTTCAAAACAGAGACGTAGTTGAAATTTATGCTTGAATTAATTCATTAATTCCTGTTTTTGTTCTTCAAGATTTTTTTCTTTTTTTGCTTTAACCGGAATTTCTTTTTTTGGTTTTGACTGCAAATAAATGAATAATAATATTCCAATTAAAAGCAGTGCAATTACTGCTGTGAAAAGCAAATCATTTTCTGCTGGAATGAATTCAATTTCTTTTTTAATTAAGTGTTCTCCTAATGCGTCAGTATAAGTTAATTCAATCATTAAATTCATTGGTTTTTTTACTTCTTTTATTATAATAAAGTCAATTGGTGCATTGATTAATTTTTGTCCTGAAATAAATTCATCAAATTCAATTGCTTTTGTTTTTACTTCAATGAATTCATTTTCTTTTAATTCAATTTTAACTTTTCTGATGCTTTCAATTGAATTGTTTTCTAAATCAAAAAGAATATTGTTTTTTTCTTCTTCTTTTGAATTAACTGCTTCAATTCTTGGATTGAATGTAATTTCATTTTTTTTAACTGTGAATTTTGTTGTGGTTTGAAATTCTTTTTTTCCTATTCCATAATCAAGAAAAATAGTGAATTCTTTATCTGAATTTTCATTTGATTTAAATGAAACAATTTTCTCTATTTTGCTTTGAGGCAATAAACTCATTGGAGGAAATTCACGGAAATCTTTTTCTCTTCCGTTTTCAATGATTTTTAATCCATTTTCACTTGAAACTTTTAATTCAAATCCGTTTACTTCAATTGGTTCATTATTGAATACAGTTATTCTGAATTCTTTTTCTTCAAATGAATAAATTTCTTTCTGCTGAACTGGTTCAATTGAAACTGTTACTTGTGATG
>JAFGBZ010000004.1 GCA_016932875.1 Candidatus Iainarchaeum sp. | reverse complement strand
TTTTGTAAGGCACTATTTTTTTTTCATGATTTGAACTTCTTATTTTAAGTATTTCAAGAGCTTTCTGGCGGGTGTTATGTATTTTAAGATTGTATAAAACTATTACTCCGTCTGCAAGAAATTCTTCTATTCCTGAACGGGAATAAACTCCAGGCATTTGCTCTGTCTCTCCTAAAATAAAATTCAGCGAACCATAAGATTCAAAAGTAGAGAAAAGACTTCTTAAGTACTGCCTGAATCCAGATTCGTTTTCAAGGAATGCTATTGATAAAGCTGAAATTGAATCAAATACAACTCTGTCTGGTTTGAATGGAATATTGAATTGCGCGGATAAATCAAATTGTTTGTCTTCAATATATAATCCGCCTCTTTTTTGAACTAATAAAGCTTCAACTGAACGCGCTAATTTTAAAGGATCAACACTTATTAATGCAATTAATCCTTTTCTTTCAAGAGTAGTTAAATCCCATCCAAAGTTTTCAACCATGTTTTCGCGAATTTTTTCAGTTGACTCCTCTAAAGTAATGTAAACACCTTTTTCTCCGTTAAGGGCTCCATTGTAAAGCGACTGCATTCCAAAAGTTGTTTTTCCTGTTCCGCATCCCCCTGAAAGAAGAATTGTGTCGCCTCTTTTTAATCCGCCTCGCTGTATTAATTTATCAAAATCACTTACTCTTACAGGCAGAACTTCACGAAAAGCAAGAGGTTTAACTGAAACAAAACCTATTCCTTGATTTATTGTTTTGTCTGCGGTTGGTTTTGTTTCTATTTTTTTTTCGTTTAATTTTATTTTCTGTTCTTTTTTCTTTGGTTTTAAAAAGTTTCCAAAAAAAGATTTTTTTTCTTTTAGAGGGATTGTTTTTGTGATTATTTTTTGTTCTGGCTCAAAAGGAATTGATTCTGGTTTTTCTTCTGAAGAAATTTTAACTGGGTTTTTAAGAGATTCAGGCGAATTATTAAA
The DNA here is from genome assembly GCA_016932875.1 of Candidatus Iainarchaeum sp. Classification (GTDB taxonomy): domain Archaea; phylum Iainarchaeota; class Iainarchaeia; order Iainarchaeales; family JAFGBZ01; genus JAFGBZ01. Next base: position 5,940 of record JAFGBZ010000004.1, on the reverse strand, counting down.
AACAATTTTTTCTATTTCAGTTATTTCCTGCTCTTTTAATCCAATATCCTTTAATCCATTGAGAACTTCTTCTTTTGAATTGCCTGCTTCTTTTAGTCTTTTCACTGAATCAATCAGTCTTTGTTTTTTTGATTCGTCCATTTTCACACCGTAAAAACAATAATATATGGAATTAACTAATTTAAATTATTTCTTAATGCGTGAAATTTTTTCTTTTGCAGCATTAAGCCTTGAAGTGTATTCAGCAAGAAGTTTTTTGTATTCTTCCGTGCCAATACGCTGATTAAGAAAGTAATCTTCCTGCAATTCTTTTATTTTCTGAGTTAATTCTTTTTCTTCTTTTCCTTGTTTGTTTAACAAAGAAGCGCGGGAAATTTTATTTGAAAATAATAAAACAATTAAAACAATTAGTACTGCTGCTGCAAATATCAGAAGCATGTTTTCTTTTAAAATAAAAAGCAGTTCTCCTTTAGTTTGAATTATTTTTGAAATATTCCCTGAATTTCCTGCACTGTCAAAAGCATTTACTGTGAGAGTTAATGAACCAATATCGAGCATATCCGGCGAATAATTCAGATAAAATGTATCAAAATCAAGTTGTTCTAAATAAATTTCTCTGTCTTTAATTTTTAAAAACACTTTCGGCTGATTTAATGGTTTTCCATTAAAATAAGTTGCTTTTACTTTTACAGGAATCTCTTGGCTTAAATCATAAGAAGAAAAAACCGGTTCAATTAATTCAACTGAAATTACTGCAGGAACCAGATTCAACTGCATGCTTCCATATCCTCCAATAGGATTTTCTCCTTCTTTTTCTGAAAGAACCAGCAGATTCCATGAATTTATATCTGAATTAAATGGAATAGTATATTCATACAAATAAGTTCCATTTGAAATAAAATTCATTTTTCTTTTTTGTCCATCTAAATCAAAAAAATAAACTACTGCTTCATCAACTGGTTTGCCTTTATCACTTACCTGCACCACTATGTTTAAGTCGTTTGCAAGAAAAATTTCGTTGGAAGAAGGACTTAAAAAACTTACAAGAAAAAAAGATGCATTTCTTGCACGAAGCATGGAAATTTTTTTTACTACTGTCCCTTCATTTGAAACTGCTTTTATAATCCAGTTTCCAGGTGCATCAGTAAAAGATGAATCATACTCAAAGGAATATTTTCCTTCTTTTGAACACTTTAATTCAGAAGAAAATATATGAATAACATCCATTACTGCAGTTAATTGCAAAGAAGTGCCAGATGTGCAGGAGCCAAAAAAAGACATTTTTTCTCCTTGTTCATATCTTACTGAATTAGTGTCCAAGCTTAATGCTAAAACAGTTAAGGAAAATAATAAAATAAAAGCGATTAAAACAATTTTTTTCATATAAATCAAAACCATTAATGAATAAAATACTATTAAAATATTACTTATTTTGAAAAAATAATTATTTTCTGTTTTTAAGTGAATTGTTTATTTCTTTTAATTCTGTTTCAAGTTTTACCATTGATGAATCATAACTTTTTTTGTCAAGCGTTCCGTCAGTAAAATATTGTTTTTGCACGGATTTTATTTCTGCTAAAATTTCTTCTTTTCTTGAATTAACTCCTTTTCTTGTTTTTGATTTAAAGTAAAAACTAAAGGTTAGTAAAAAAACCAATAAAATCAATATAATGCCTGCCGCAATCTGGAGCGCGTATTCTTTTAAATAAAAAAGCCATGAAACGCCTAAAACATTTATTTCTGAATTAAACATTATACTGTTTCCATATAAATCAGATGAATTTAAATCTAATTTAATTAAAGGCATGTCTTCTTCTTTTACAGAATAGTTTTTTTCAAAAAATCCATCTCCTACAAACAAAAGATTTGTATCTTTTCCGTTCAAATGTATTGGCAGATAATTACCAGTTACGGCTGGTTTTCCATCAGGATAAGTTATTCTTAATCTTAAAAGCATGTTTTCGCCTATGTCGACAGAGCGATTAAATGGAGAAATGATCTCTACATCAAGCTTTACTGAATTAACATCAAATATTAATTCCTTTGAACCTGAAAAAAATTTTCCTTCACTTTGTTTTTTTGCCTGCAGCAAAATAGTGTTTTTACCTTCAGGAAGTTCAAAAGGAATTTCCAGTGAATAAGAATAAACTCCAGAATTTTCATCTTTAAATAAAACTTTTTTCCCTGAAATTAATGCAAATATTTCCGCGCCAGTTATTCCAACTCCAAGTTCGTCTGAAACAAATAAATTAAAATCTATTTTCTGCCCGCGAAAATAGGATTTATTCAAATCTGATTTCAAGGAAAGATTGAGAAAAGAAGTTGCTGAAGGATTTTTTACATTTATTTCATAATCTTTTATTCCAATATTTCCATTTGCGTCTTCTGCTTTTACAGTAAGAATCCATTTTCCTGCTGAATCAATAAAGCTTGTTCTGTAACTATAGTTTACAAGCCCTTCTTCATCTGATTGAAGTGATTCAGAAAAGAATATTGTGTCAGTTCCTGCAAGCTTTGTAGTAAACAACACTTTCGCAGGAACATTAATGCTTTCTTTTCTTGTACGAAATTTAAGATTTATTTCCCCTCCCAAAAAAACTTCATTTGGAATAGAAATATCATTTAATTCAACCACAGGATCAACAAAAAGGGTTTTATTCACTGAATTTTTTGCATTTGCAAAATTTACTATTAATTCAATATTATAAGAACCTTTCTCGGTTTCTTTTGGAATAAGATATTCGTTGGAATAAATTGCATCAAACCCTGTGCCGTCATTGTGTTTTCCGTCATTGAAAAGTTTTAATTCCCCAAAAAATCCTTTAACAACAATATCTGCATCATTAACCAGTATTCCGTCAGCAGTAATGCGTACACTAAATATAAGTGTATCTCCGCGGAAAAATTTTCTTGCAGAAAAATCATTCAAAATTTCAATTGCAAGAACTCTTGGCTTGCAGTCTTCAGAGCAGTTAGAAAAATCTTCTTTTGTTTCACAGATGTTGTTTCCACAACAACCTAAGGAAATAGTATTTCTACAGCTTTCACCAATGCATGCTTTTTCCCCACAACCTGAAAACTTTTCATAACAAGGTTCGCAGTCATTTGGAACAGTGCATGAATTTTCATATTCTTCGCATATTCCATTATTATAAGTTGCAGAAAGAACATGAGAACAAATAGCAGTACAACGCCCTATTCCTGCGCAGATATCAGTAGTTGAAGTATCACCATCATCACAGTCAGCATTGCTTGAACAAACAGGATTACAGCTTAAATTAGTGCATCCTGAATTTGATTGCCCTGCTCTCATACATAAATCAATTGTATTAGGATTACCATCACTGCACTGAGAATTACTTGAACAAAAAAAAGGATTTTCAGCTGAAACTGAAAGAATAAACAAAACTAAAAATAAAACCAATAATATTTTTTTTTGAAACACAGTAATCAAACCAATAATATATATTGAAGTATTAAAATATTACTAAAATCAGTTTAATTCAACCGAAGCAAATTTTTTTAATTTAGAATAAAATAATTCCTTTATTTCTTCAAGTCTTTTTTCAGTTTTTGCTTCAAATCGCAGAATTATTTTTGGCTGAGTGTTTGAAACTCTCACTAAACCCCAGCCATCTTCAAAAACAACTCTTACTCCATCCAAAGTAATGCATTCATTTGATTTAATAAAATCATTTTTAATTGCTTCAACTACTTTGAATTTTTCTGCATCACTGCAGGTTAAACGGATTTCAGGAGAAGAAACAAATTCAGGAATTGAATTCAACAAATTATCTAATGAATTATCTGAATTTAAAACAATTTCAATTAATTTACAAGCAGAATACAATGCATCATCAAATCCAAACCAGTTTTCTTTGAAAAACATGTGCCCAGACATTTCTCCGCCAAGCAAAGCATTTTCTTCATTCATTCTTTTTTTAATCAAAGAATGCCCTGTTTTATTCATTAAAGGAATTCCATTATGTTCAGCAATATCATCAATTAATGCCTGCGAACACTTTACATCAAAAACAATTTTTGCTTTTTTATTTCTTGAAAGCAAATCCCTTGAATACAATGCTAAAAGTTTGTCTCCAAAAATTAATTCTCCTTTAGAATTAATTACGCCTATTCTATCCATGTCTCCGTCAAAACCAATTCCAAAATCAAATTTTTCATTTAAAACTTTTTCTTTTAAATCCTGCATTAATTCAGGAACAGTTGGATCAGCTAAATGATTTGGAAAACTTCCATCTGATTCACAAAACAAAAAATCTGAATTTTTTAAATTCAATAAATTAAATGCTTCCTTTACAATAATTGAAGAAGTACCATTACCACAATCAAAACAAATTCTTAAATTTGAATTCTTAAAATTAAATCTTTTAATTAATTCATTTAAATATTCATTTAAAATCGGTTTTACTTCAATTTTTCCAATTCCTTTTTCAAAATCATTTGAATTAATTAAATTAAATAAATTCTGTATTTCTTGTCCAAAAAAAGCAAGAAATCCTTTACTTAATTTAAATCCATTAAATTCCCGTGGATTATGTGAAGCAGTGACATTTACTCCCATTCCTGCATTGAAATGAATTATTGAATAATATAATGCAGGCGTAGGAACTAAACCAACATCAATTACATTGCATCCAGTGCTTAAAATTCCTTTAATTAAAGCTTTCTTTATTCTTGGAGAACTAATCCTGTTATCATATCCAACACAACACTGCTTTAAATTTGCACGAATAACAGTTGTTCCAAACGCTTTTCCGATTAATTCAGCTGTTTCATCTGAAATTTGCGTTTCTGCTAAACCACGAATATCATATTCACGAAAAATCTCTGAATCAACTTTAACCATGAAAAAAAAAGAAAACAAAAGAAATAAAAACAGCATTAAAACAATCATTCAATTGAATTCATTGATTCCATTGATTTTGTCATCGATTCCATTAAAATTGCCTGTAAATCAATTCCAATAAAACTTAAACCAAAATACAGCAATTGCTTTAAAATCATGAAAATAAGCAGGAAAATAATGAATAATAATACTTTCTGGCTCCAATCAGGCCAGGATTTAGTAAACGGTAAAAATTTTTCTAATACATGTTCAGCTGTTTTCCACATTTTACCTCTTAAAAGAATTATTACTACAAAAAACAATCCAATGATTAAAAGAACTTCAAAACTCATTCCAAGCATATAAAAAGATAATAAAAGCAAGGGAACCATTAACAAGCGGAACAAGAGTTTTTTATCGTTCAATTGTTTTTTATCCATTCAAAGATAAAGCAAATAAAAATTTTTAAAGAAGCCGATAAAAAAAATGGTGTTAGAATTAATAACAGCTGAAAACCGAAGTTTTACAGCAAAGGATTGAATCCAAGGATTTATCCCTGTTTAATTCCTAAATTGAATAAATCCAATAAGGAAGTTAAACTGTGCTATTAACCTAACACCAAGAAAAGTAATAAACTAAGTTTAATAAGATTTTTTTGAATTCATAAATCAAACCAAAAACAGTTTTTGAAAAAGGATTTTTAACTGCTTTCTTCCATTAATAAATTCATGAAATTAATTGTTTTAGGACTGCCTGCAAGCGGTAAAAGCTCAGCTTTGAAAGAATTAAAGAAAAAAGGATTTAAAATAATTAATTCTGATGCAATTGTTGAAAAAATTTACAGGAAAAAAAAAATAATTGAATTAATCGCATTTAATTTTGGAACAAAAATAATTGAAAAAAATAAAATTAATAAAAAAAGTCTTGCAAAAATTGTTTTCTCTGATTTAAAAAAATTAATGGCTTTAAGTAAATTAATTCATCCAATGGTTTTAATTGAATTAAAAAAACAAATTAATTCAAGCAAATCAAAAAAAATTGCTTTTGAAGTGCCTGTTTTATTAAAGGAATTTGAAAAAGAATTTTTGAATTTA
>JAFGBZ010000041.1 GCA_016932875.1 Candidatus Iainarchaeum sp. | reverse complement strand
TTCGTTCACGCATTGATTTCGGCAAAGGATTCAATGAATCTTTAATTTTCTTCATTTAATTCACTTTCAAATTTATTTAATTTAATTTTTTAATTCCTTTAAATCAATTTTATTTCTTTTAATTAAATCTTCTTCTAATTTCATTATTTTAGGATAACATTCTTCTAAAGTTTCATGCACTTCATTGCTTATTGAACCATATTTTTCAAATAAATAATCAAATCTTTCTTTTAATGAAACAATTTTATCGCTTTTAACTCTTTTATCAGCATAAAACAATATTTTTGATTCAATGCAGCAAAAAGGTTTTGGTTTCAATATTTCATCTGTGCCGTGCTCTGCAATAATTTTTCCAATTAAAGGAAATCCTTTCGATTCAATTAATTCAGCTCCTTCAATTGAATGCCTTTTTTCCTTTGATTGCGGAGTGCTGTGTTTTGCAACATCATGAAGCAATGCACTTGCACCCAATAAATGCATATTTACTTTGAATCCTTTTTCCTTTAATTTTTTTCCAATAAATAAAGCAACATTATTCACCTGCTTTGAATGCTTTACTACATTTTCAGGAACACTGAATTCTTTTAATAATTCAAGAGCTTCCCTGAAAGAAGGAATTCTTGGAATTTTAAAAAAACTGTAAGGAAATTCATTTAAATAAAAATTAATTTGTTTTTCACTGAATCCAACTTCTAAAAATTCTTCAGCAAATTTTTTTGGATTAATTAATTCTTTTTCATTTCTTGCACAAGAAAAAAATAATGCATTTCCTTTAAATTTATTAATTAATTTCACTGCAGTTAAAGCATTCTTGAAATAATATGCTTTCTTTAATTTTGAAAGAGAATTAAAGTAAGAAGCATTAAAGCAAAAAGGAGTGTTTTTTTCCTTGCTTTCTCTTGCAATTGCAGCATCAACTGCAGGAAAAGAATCCGTAACAGGATTCAATAATAAATCAATTTCTTTTCTTTGAACAGCAAATTTATTCAGTTCAATGGTTCCGCCTGAAACAGCAATAAAATCAGCTTTATCTTTAAATGCTGCAAGTTTTCTGTAATCAACTTCATCCAGTACAGCGCAGGAACGAAAATCAAAATCACTTAAAGCAATCAATTTATTGAATTCAAATAATTCATTAGCTGAACTGAATTTCTTTGCAATAATATAAGTAGTTATTCCAAGTTCTTTTGCCTTTTCCTGCAATAACTCTAAATCATCAAAAAAAACTAAATCAATCATTAATAAACAATGGATTTAAAAGATTAAAAATCAATTGTATTGATATGGATGACTATGATAAAACCAGCATGACTGAACCATTAACACATTATGCTGAAAGACAAGGAATTAAAAAAACAGGAACCAAAGAAGAATTCCTGAACCAAGTTTTAGACGTACTTTTAAAAGACATACACAATCAAAATTACGGCGGAAAAAGACAAGTAATAATTGACTGCGCTAAACAAATAAATGGAGCATTAATGAGTAATAAAATACAAAATGCTTTTCCTTTACTTAAAAAATTTACTTTAGCTTTAAATCATACAAGCGGAGACTGCTTATATGCGACTCCTGCAATTGCAGCAATAATGAATCTTGAAAACAAAGCAATGAAAGAAGTAAAACTTGAAGAAATTGAAGCACATTTATTTAAATTGAAAAGTCCTATTACAACAATTTATTCAATTGAAATGATTAAAGCAAAACCGAGACTGCTTGAAGTCATGGAATCCGGGTTTCAACACATGGCAAAACATGTAAGAGACAATATTATTTTTATTTTAAAAGAACACTCAAAAAAAGAAAGCCAAGAATTAATGGAAACAATCAGAAAATTCAGTGAAAGACAAGAATTTAAAGCAAAAGAAATATTCGCACGTATTGCAAACATTGAAAAAACAGAATTAAATAAATCAGCATTAAATTTTACTTTTGAACAAAGAAAAAAATATTACGAACAACACCCTGAAAAAAATCCAAGAAACAGAAGAAGAAAAAGAAGATAAAAAAAACAGAAAAAAAACAGAAAACTTTACTTTTGTTTTCTGTTATGTGCTCTTAAGCTTGGTCTTGCTTTTTCGCTTCCGCGTCCTTTTCCTTTATTTGTTTGTAATCCGCGTGATTTCTTTTGAGCTGAAGTTAATCCTCTGAAAGCTCTTCCTTTATGCTGTTTTTCACAAACCCAGTTTCTTTTTTTATCTGAAATTATTGCTGGATTATCTCGTTCATAAAGAATTGCTTCATAATATTTGTTTTTACCGTCTTCTCCAACTAAATAAGAATTAATTACTTCACAGTTAGGATATTTAACTGAAGCTTTTTGTTCAGCCATTCCATTAGTTGAAATTCTTGGAGTTAATTTTGCTACACCCATTCTTTTTGGACGGCGTCCTTTCACTGGTTTTCTATGAAGTCCTGAACCTTTTCTTACTCTGATTCTTACTAAAAGAATTCCTTGTTTAGCTGCATAACCAAGTTTTTTAGCTCTTGAAAGATTAGTTGGTTTTTCAACTCTTACAACTGCATCTTTTTCTTTTCTGTAATCAATTAAACGCTTTTTATAAAAAGCATTGTAATCATAATCAGCATTTTTTTTTCCTTTTAATTCATTTCTAATGGTTTCTTCTATTTGTTTGCTTAAAGACATTTAAATCACATTCAAAATTCAATTAATTAAATTTCCCTGCAATAGCTTAAAAAGGTTTGGTTAAAAAAGAATCTTCATGAAATGCGATAAATGCAGTGAAAACTCAGTAATAACCCTTTCTTACGGGCCTCATTATTTTTGTAAAAATCATTTCCTTGAATTCTTTGAAAAAAGAGTGAGAAAAAACATTAGAGTAAATGAATTAATTAAAAAAGGAGATAAAGTAATAATTGGAGTTTCAGGAGGAAAAGATTCTTTATGCGCATTATATTTAATTCAAAAAATAATGGGAAAATTAATTGAACTGCATGCATTAATGATTGATGAAGGAATTCCAAATTACAGGGAAAAAGCAATTCAAAAAGGAATTGAATTATGTGAAAAACTAAATGTTTCTTATTCAATTATTTCATTAAAAAATGAATCAGGTTATTCAATGAAAGAAATAAAAGAAAAAATTGATTTAAATCCTGAATTAGGAAGCACCTGCAGTTTTTGCGGAGTATTAAGAAGAGAAATACTTAATTCAAAATCAAAAAAAATGAATGCAAGCAAGCTTGCAACAGGACATAATTTAGATGATGAAACTCAAAGTATTGCAATGAATTTGTTTGAAGCAGACATTAATCGATTAGCTAGACTGGGAGCAAAAACAGGTGAAAAAGAATTCAAGGAATTCATTCCAAGAATTAAACCATTATATGATTCACCTGAAAAAGAAATAATTGCTTTCATGAATTTTCAAGGAATTGATTACTATAAAGATGAATGCTGTCCTTACAGCTGGATGGCTAAAAGAAATTCTTACAGAAAAATGCTTAATGAATTAGAAGACGAATTTCCTGGAACAAAATATTCATTGCTTTCAAGCTTTAAACAATTAAAGCCATTGCTTGCAAAAAGAAACCAGAAAATTACTGCAAAATGCATTAAATGTGGTTCAATTACAAATCAGGAATTATGCGGTTCCTGCAGATTAATTGAAAAATTAAATAAAGCAAAAGGAAATTCAAAGAAAAAACCTAAAAAAGAAAAAAAATTAACCTGTATATCAACAAAAAAATGGAATTCCTAGATTAATTTAAATGAAATAGATTTAATTTAAATAGTTTATCCAATAAAATTGAGTATCAAAGGGCTCGTGGTCTATTGGTTATGATTCACCGTTGACATCGGTGAGATAGGCGGTTCAATTCCGCCCGGGCCCATTACTTTTTTTTAGTAAGTTTTTCAACAGCTAAACCCATTTCTTTTGCAAAATTTTCTTCAAATTT
>JAFGBZ010000040.1 GCA_016932875.1 Candidatus Iainarchaeum sp. | reverse complement strand
TAAAAATTAGTTTCCCGCCTCCCGAATTTGCATATGGGTTATTCATTTCCCATCATTAATTGATTTCATAAAATTAAGAATTAGTTTTTAATTCCAACTAACTGCTTTTTGATTGAATTCATCAAAAATATAAACATAGTCGTTTAGAGGATATCCTCCCCAAACACTTAAACTTGTTTTAATATAAGAATTGTTTTTGTAAAATGTAACTATTTTGTAATTAATTGTTCCTTGATATGAGTATTCACAAGTAAAAACTTGTGCTTTTGTTAACCAATTAATATTTGTATTATCGGCGCAAGAAAGGTTGTCACTATACGGAGAATATTCATCTTTTACTTTTTGTTTTACTTCTTCATAAGTTCCTGCATTAATATTTACGCTTGGGGACGCATAAATTGCAAAAGAATAATCTGAGTTTGTTGCATAAAATGCTTGCCAACCATCGCGAAGGCCATTATATGCTAATCCTGGGAATGGAAGTATTTTATACCCGGATTCAATTTCAACTTCTTTATAAGTTGGATTTCCTAATTCTGCAACTGCAGAACTCCATTGAGATTCATTTGATAAATTTTGATTATTATTTGTTGTGTTAGTTGTGTTTTCTGTGCAACCAAACAAAAAAAATCCAATTAATAAGATAGCTAAAATCAAAATTATTTTTTTCATAGTATAATGAAGATAAATTTGTATTTAAATGTTATTGGTTGAAGTGATGTTTTTCAAAATCCCGCCTCCCGGATGTGCGCCGGGGATCTTTCGGTCACCGCTGTTTTTTTTTGCGATGGCAGTACCCTAAGTTACTGCTCTTCACCTCTTTTCAATTCGCTTGAAAAGCGAATTGCTTTTTTGGGTGAACGTAAGCCTTTTTTCTAAAAAGGCTTCGAGCTACAGCCGAACGCTTTAGCTACTAAGCTAAGGCGGGAATAACGTTTGTAGAATAAAATTAGTTAGTGAAAGGGTTTTTTAAGGTTAGTTTTTTGGGCTGCCGAAGGCGCCCGCGTCCGCCAGCCGACGCGACGACTGTGTTAAATTAATCCAATACTTTTAGCTATAAATAAAAGATATCCTATTATGAATACTGCTCCAATCCATTTAGGGATTTTGCCTTTTTTAATGAAATAAACAAGTATTATGGCGCTTAAAATCATTAAAGGTATTTCCATGAAATAAATGCTTGATTCAATTGTTATTGGATTTATTGCTGCACTTAGTCCTAAAACCATTGAGATATTAAATAAATTGCTTCCAACAATGTCTCCTACTGCTAAAGCTGCTTTTTTCTTTAATGCAGCCATCATTGCGCTGACTAATTCAGGTAAACTGGTGCTTAATGCAACTAAAGTCATTCCGATAACTGTTTCACTTAAAGAAAAATAAGTTGCAATGTTTTTAGCGCTTCCAACAAATAAAGAGCTTGAAGCAATTAAAAAAATCAATGAAATTATTACTATAATCCAGTCCATTAAAACAATTTTTTTTTGAATGTCGTCATACAAATGATTTTGTTTTAAAATAAAGTAAACTGATAAAGGAAAAAAAATCATTAAAATTATTCCTTCAATTCTGTCCAGTAAATTTCCTGTAAATAAAAAAATTGATGCAATTAAAGTAATTGCAAGCATTAAAATGCTGTCTCTTCTTTTCTGCTCCCAGTTTGTTGAAAGAGGCATTAGAAAAGTAACTGCTCCTATTACTAATAAAATATTTGTGATGTTTGAACCAATTACATTTCCTACTGCAATTCCAGGCAAACCAAGTATTACTGCAGTAACGCTTGCAGCCATTTCAGGCAAACTTGTTCCAACTGCAACAATAGTTAATCCAATAATAAATTCATTTAATCCAAATGATTTTGCAATGCGCGAGCTTGCTTCAACCAGTTCATCAGCTGTTTTAATTATTACAAAAGAAGAAATAATGAAAATCATTACATCAATTAAAATATCCATTAAATCACTTTTTCTTTAATTCCCATATTGCAGGGTAAATAAATGAAACAAAGAATCCTGCAATAAAAAACCCGATTCTTTGCAATAATTCCTGTAGTAAAAAATAACTTGAACTCATTATTAAAGCCAATAGAATAAATCCGATTAATTGTTTTGAAATTAATTTATTTCCGTTTAATTTACTTGAATTCATTCCAATTAATTTAAAGAAAAAAATTCCTGTAAAATAACCAATAATTAATGTTGCAAAAGGATGTTGTTCTAATAAAATTAATACAATTAATAAAGCAATTGAGCCAAGCAAGCCAATTTCTTCCAATAATTTTTTTGAATGAAGTTCTCTGTGTTCATAAATTTTATCTAAAAAATAAACTCCTTTTCCAATAATTAATCCTAATGCAAGTCCTGCAATCACATCCAGTAAAAAATGATTTCCTAAATAAATTCTTGAAATCAATACAAGAAATATTCCTAATACAAAAATTAATTTATTGAATTTCTTTAAATTTTTTTCATAAAAAGCAAAAACACTTGAAACAATTGTTGCATGCCCTGAAGGAATTCCATAAATTGAATCTGTTTCAGGAAAAAAAATTCTGACTGTTTCACCTGAAGGGCGTAATCTTGCAATCATTGGTTTAAGCATTCCCACAAAAACGCTTGCAATTAAAATTGTTGTCATTAAAAAAAAGCTTTTTCTTTCTTCGCCTTTCCAGAAAAACCATGCGCTTAAAAGAAGCCAAAGCAAAGGATTTCCTAGCTGGGTTGCAGTGAAAAAAAACAAATCAAAGAATATATTGCTGTATGACTGAATCATTTGACTGAAAGCTAATTCAAAAGGAAAATAATCCATCATTTCCCTTCCTTTTTATTGTAATTCAATTAATCACTTTACTTTTGTTTTTCTCATTCCAGGAATTTTTATTTCACTGTAATCAATCATTAATTCACATTTTTTCAGAATTTTTTTTACTGCATAAACTTTGCAGAATTCTTCTAATTCTTTTATTTCATTTTTTTGTAAATCCGGTAAAGAAGTAATTTCTTTTATTACTGCTGAAATGTTTCTTTTGGTTACTGCTTTTAATGCTTCACTTATTTCTTCTTCTGTTTTACCTGTTTTTATTTCATCAATTTCTTTATTTAATTTATTTAAATCAATTGTTTTACCCAGATTTTCTTCAACTTTTTTATCAATTCCAGTGCCTAAACTTGCAAGGAATTCCATTACTGTTTTAGGCTCCATTCCTGGTTCAATTTTAAGTTTTTTAATTGAAACCCAGTCATCATAATTTGCAATAAACTGAATTGTTTTATCCATTTAAATCTCCCTCCTGGGATTTAAATATTTAAATTTTTTTTCAAAAAAATTTAACTCCATTTTCAATCACTCCTCTATTGTTTGAATTCATAAATCCTTATGAACTTAAGTATTTTTAATGAAGTAAATAAAAACATTAATGAAATAAAAATTGATAATGCGCCGAAAATAATTGAAAGCGAGTTCATTTCTAAATTAAAATAAAACGCAAAGAAAATAATTAACTGAATTATGAAAAATGATTCGGTTACAGTTAAAATCCAGTGAATTATTTGAGTGAATTCGTCCATGAAAAGCATTCTCAAAGACTTTATTATGTATAAAACTGCTATGGATATTATTATTATGCTTGATAAAGTAAGCACATTTGTTGCAGTTAATTCATAAACCATTTGATTTCACCTTTGGAAGTTTTTGAGTGTATTGTTTTATTTCGCCAATGGTTTTCACTAAAGTTGTACTGATTAATATTGCATAAAATCCTTGGACTAAGAAAAGCATTTCTTGAACTTTTCCGTTTAAAATTAATATTATTACTGATAACTGGGATAAAGCAAAAATAAGCATTGTTAAATAAAACCAGTTGAATATTTTTTTTAATTCTTTATCAGTTGTTTTTCCTATTGCAAAAGCTAAAATAATATTGCATAAAATTGAGAGCAGAAAACTCAATAAACTTGGAATCATTAAATCAATCATTTTATCCCTTCACTTCAATTACTTTATCGCAGAACATTGTTATTTGGTTTGTGGTTTTTTGGTTTTCTTCATCTGATAAAAGAACTCCGTTAAATCCCCATTCCTTCATTTTAACTGTAAGAAAATGAGTGAATTTTGTTACTGATTTTTCATTATTGTAAACTAAAAAAGTATTCAGTGAATCAAGAATAATTATTTTTTTGCCTGAAATTTTTTTGTTTTTTATTGCCTGAGCGCTTTGGCTTAAAATTATTCCTAATCTTGTTAAATTTGAAGGAGAGTCAACAAACAAACAATTATTTGTTTCAGGAATTGAAGGATTATTTGATTTAGTTATTGCATCAATAAATAAAACCTGGGTTAAATCAATTTTTTGTCTTTCAAACATTTCTTTTAAATCCTCAAAAGGCTTGTTTATTGTAATATAAATTCCGGTAAATCCTTTTTCCATTGATTCTTTTAATAAATCAATACTGGTGTGTAAACTGTTTTTAACTAAAAACATTGCAATCCATTTTGCACCGAATTCTTTTTCTAATTCAGAAATATTATTCAATAAACCACCCTTAATTAAGGTTTTCTGAAATAAAAAGAATAAAGGTAATTAAATAATTACCTATTTAAGCATAATTTGATATTGTTAATTGCTATAAAAGCTTTTCTTTAATATTGATATATGTAAGGGATTTAATTGAATTTTAGAACAGAAAAAGATTCATTGGGAATAAAAAAACTGCCTGAAAACGCTTATTATGGGATTTTTACCCAAAGAGCTAAAGAAAACTTTCAATTAACTGATTTAATGCCTTCAAATGAATTAATGGCTTCAATTGGATTAATTAAGCTGGCTTCAGCTGAAACAAATTATGATTTGAATTTATTGGATTTAAAAAAATTCAATGCAATAAAAAAAGCATGCAATGAATTCATTCAAGGAAAATTTGAAAATGAATTTTGCTTGGATTATTTTCAGGCAGGAGCAGGAACTCCATTTAATATGAATGCAAATGAAGTAATCGCAAACAGAGCAACAGAATTATTAGGCGGAAAAAAAGGAACTTATTTAATTCATCCAAATAATGATGTTAATAAATCTCAATCTTCAAATGATGTGATTCCAACTGCAGTAAGATTAGTTGTTTTAATGCATTCAGAAAAATTATTGAAAGAAATTGAATTATTAAAAAAAGAATTGAAATTAAAAGAAAAAGAATTCAATAAAATAATTAAATGTGGTAGAACTCATTTTATGGATGCTGTTCCAATTACTTTAGGACAAGAATTTTCAGGTTACACTGCATTAATGGACTCAGCAATTAATTCAATTAAAAAATCCTGTGAAGAATTAAAAGAAATTCCTTTAGGCGGTACTGCTATTGGAACAGGAATTGCTTCTCATCCTAAGTATAGAAAAAAAGTTGTATTGAATTTAAGCAAATTAACTGGATTTAAATTAAGGAAAGCAAAAAATAATTTTGAATTAATGCATTCAATGAATGCATTTGTTGATTACTCTAATGCATTAAGAATGCTTTCAAATTCATTGATTAAAATTTCAAATGATTTAATGATTTTAAGTTCAGGTCCTAAAACAGGTTTAAATGAATTAATTTTGCTTGAAGTTGAGCCAGGAAGTTCAATAATGCCTGGAAAAGTAAATCCTTCAATTCTTGAAGCAGTTAAAATGGCTTGCTTTTATGTGCATGGAATGGATTTAACTGTTAACAGAGCATCACAGGACGGAGTATTGGAAATTAATGTGAATACTCCAATAATTTTGTATTCTCTTGAAAGTTCAATAATTCTTTTAACTAATACAATTGAAATGCTTTCAATGAAATGCATTAAAGGAATTAAATCAAACAAGAATAAATGCATTCAATTATTGAATGAAAGTTATTCTTTTGCAACAGCATTAAATCCTTATTTGGGTTACAGTGTTTTAGCTGAATTAATTAAAGAAGCAGAAAAAAAACATAAATCAATTAAAGAAATAATTAAAGAAAAAAATTTTCTGTCAGAAAAAGAATTAAATAAAATTCTTTCATTTAATGAAATGACTGCTCCGCGAAAAACAGATAAAAAATTAATTGAAAAAATTCAAAATAATGAAAATTATAAATCTTATTTAAATAAATTAAAGAATTAAAAATTTAAAGTGAATTCATTTGACTCAAGAATTAGATGCATTAAAATTGCATGAAAAATTAAAAGGAAAACTTGAAATCAAATCAAAACAAAAAATCACTTCTCAAAATCTTTCCTTGCTTTACACTCCGGGTGTTTCTTTTCCTTGCATGGAAATAAACAAAAATCCTGTAAAAGCAAATGATTACACTATTGCTGGAAACACTGTTGCAGTAATAAGCGACGGCACAGCTGTTTTAGGTTTAGGAAACATTGGAGCGAAAGCTTCTTTACCTGTAATGGAAGGAAAAAGCATTTTATTCAAGGAATTAGCAGGAGTGAATGCTTTTCCAATTGTATTAAACACTAAATCGCTTGAAGAAAACATTAAAGTAATTAAAGCAATTGCTCCTACTTTTGCTGCAATAAATTTAGAGGATTTCAGCGCTCCGGATTGTTTTGAAATTGAAAACTCTTTGCAGGAATTAGGAATTCCAGTAGTGCATGATGATCAGCATGCAACAGCAATAGTTGTTTTAGCTGGATTAATTAATGCATGCAAACTCACTGGAAAAAAATTCAATGAATTAAAAATTGTTTTAATTGGAGTCGGAGCAGCAGGAACTGCAGTAATTAAACTTTTATTTGAATCAAATGAATTCACTCCAAAAAAATTAATTGCTTTTGACAGAAAAGGCGCATTAAACAATCAAAGAACTGATTTAATTGGACATAAAAAATTTTTAGCCGAATTAACTGAATGCAATTTTAATGGTTTATTAAAAGAAGCTCTTGAAGGAGCAGATGTATTTATTGGATTAAGTTCAGCAAATTTATTAAAAAAAGAAGATATTCAAAAAATGAATAAACCAATTATTTTTGCTTTAGCTAATCCTTTTCCTGAAATAAATCCAGAAGAAGCAATTGCAGGCGGAGCAGTAATTGTTGCAACAGGAAGAAGCGATTACTGTAATCAAGTGAATAATGCATTAGTTTTTCCTGCTTTATTTAAAGGATTAATTGAAGGCAAAGCAAAAAAATTAACTCCTGAAATTAAATTAACTGCAGCAAAAGCTTTAGCTGATTCAGTTAAACCAACAAAAAATAAAATTCTTCCAAAACCATTGGATAAAAATTATGTGAAGAAAATTGCTGAAGCTGTGAAAAAAGCAATTAAAAAATGAGTTAAAAGCCAGTAGGGAGATTTGAACCAGCCGTTCCGTCGGCTGGCGGACGGAGCATTATCTTCGCTTAAGCTCGATAAGGCTTTATATAATTTTAATATTTAAAAGCCAGTAGGGAGATTTGAACTCCCGGTCTCCCGATTACAAGTCGGGGGCATTAACCACTATGCTATACTGGCGAATTAAGACTTTATTTGAAATTAACTTTTTAAAGGCATTCCGTGTAACTAAGAAACTTAAAATACAACATAATCTCTTAATTTAAAGGGGTGGTTGGATGGATTTTAATTGCACTAAATGTGGTGAATGCTGTAAACGTTATTTTATTCAGATTTTGCCTGAAGATGCTGAAAAAATAAGCAAATTCATGGGCATTCCTTTAGAAGAATTTATTTCAGATTACACTCAGCTTTTTTTACAGTTTTTTATAGGTGATTTCAAATCAACTGGATTAGTTATTCCTTCAGCATTTATTCCAAAAAAATTCATTGAATCAATTAATTCAATTGTTTTAGGAACTCCAAAAGAATTAATGGTTTTACCTACTATTGCATTTAAAAGAAATGATAAAACATGTGTTTTTTTAAATAATTTAAATAACTGTAAAATTTATCCAGTAAGACCTCATCAATGCAGAATTTTTCCTTTTATTTCAATGAATAAACTTGAATCAGATTTCCTTGATTTATATCCTTTTTGTAAAGGGCTTGAATCAAGTGATTTAAAAAAGAATAAAAATTTGGCTGAACCGCATTTCAAAAAAACAAATGAATATTTTTCTAAAATAAAGAAAAAAGGGTTTTCATCTCAATGGAAAACTCTTCCAAAAAAAGGGCTTGCAGTGCTTGAAACAAAGATTTTAAGTGAAATTAACCGAAAAGAATTCAGTGAAATAACTGATTTGCTTAAATAACTCTGAAATTTATTGGACTTATTTTGCTTTAGAATAAGGTTTATTAATATCTTTTAAGTTATTGTATTCATGCAGGGATTAATGCAAAAAATTAATGGTTTTTTTTCTTCTGGAAGCGCGCTTAATTTTTTTTTAATAAGCTTTGTTTACTCTGTTTTATTGGTTTTTGTTTCTTATTTTATTTTCACTAAATATGCAGGAATTTTAAGTGTTTTTTTGGTTTCACTTGCATTGATTCCATTGGTTTCAAAGTATTTGGACAGGGCAGAAAAATTCAGCGGAAGATTTCAAACAATTGAAAAAAAAAATATTTCAATGGATGAAATACGTTTATCTTCAAATAAATTTTCTTTAAAACAATTTTACTTGGATTTTAAAGCTCCAATAAAAGTTTTTCTTTACTGTTTTTTAGGAGTTTTTGCTGCCTATGCTTTTGTTTCATTGGTGTTGCCGACAGAATTTGTTCAGGTTGCTTTAGCTGACCAGTCAGCTGCAATAAGCGGTAATGCATTTTCATTAACTGATTTTTTTTCGCTTGATTCATTTCTTGTTTCTGTTTTTAGAAATAATTTATTTGTTTTATTTGTCTGCTTTGCTTTACCTTTAATTTTAGAGCATGGAACAACTTTTGTTATAATTTGGAATGCATCTCTTTGGGGAACTGTTTTTGCATTGCATGCAAGAAATCTTGCTGCAGTTCAGGGTTCTGATCCAGGAATAGTTCTTTTATCTCTTTTAGCTGTTGTTCTTCCGCATACTTTGCTTGAAGCAGGCTCTTATTTTGTTGCAGCAATTGCAGGAAGTGTTTCCCATCATGCATTAACTGAAGAAAAAGTTTTTTCTTCCCGTGCAAAACAGCTGTTATTTTATGCTTTGCTTTTATTAATAATTTCTTTTATTTTACTTGTTTTAGGTGCATTTGTTGAAACAATTGCAAAAGATATTTTAGCAGGATAAAATGATTAAATTTATTTAATTTTTATTTTTGTATTTGCTGTTTTTTTAATTCAATTAATTCTTTTTCTAATTCAATTGTTTTAGTTATTAGTTCTTCATCTTCTTCAATTCTTTTCTGGGCTTTTTCCAGTTCAATTTCAGCTTTTTTAACAGTAAGTTTTTCTTCTTCAATCTGCTGGTCTTTTGTTTTAATTAAAATAACAATTAATCCAATTATTGTGATTAAAAGCCCTAAAACAATCAGCATTAAATTAGTGTCATCAGGTTTTTCAATTACTGCAGGAATTACTGGTTCTTTTTCTTCTTTAATTAAAAGAGTTTGGTCAAGGCATGCATTCTGATAGCATACTTTTCCTGGAGCGCAATCCATTCCTTCTCTGTTTGAATAATAGCATTTTCCTTTAACACAGTAATCCTGAGTGCAGGGATTATTATCATTGCATTGAATTCCTTGACATAAATCAGCTTCATTAACTGAAATCATTGCAGTAGGAGTTGGAAGCGAATCAAAAAATTCCTTAATATTTTCTAAAATATTCAAATCATTTACTTTTTTTATGGAATAATGAAATTCTTTTTCTTGTTTTGAATCCAATTCAAATATAATCCATTCAATTACTGGGTCAACTTCAAGAATTCTTGGTTGTTCAATAAAAGAAATATCTGAAACAGTTTCAGCCAGTTCTTTTGGAATTGATTCAATTATTGAAATATTTGAAAATTTTTTTTCAGAAACATTTTTAGCATAAATTATTACATTAATGTCAGCTGAAATAAGTTCATCTTTATCAAAAACAATATGTGAATTAATTGTTCTTGAAACAATTAATTCATCAGGCAAAGCAATTCTTTTTCCTTCAAACCTTGAATCAGAATAAACTTCATTTAATGCAGTGTTTGAAATTTGGTCTTCAAAAGCAGCAAACTGTGCAAAAGAATTAATTTTTTGAGTTGAAATTCTTGGAATGCATAAAACAGAACAGCATGCAGTTGAATCAACAACTGAAAGCAAATTTGAAGGACAGTATTCTTCTTTACTGCATACATCCGAACCAGGATAATTACTGCATAAATTCTGTGTTCCGCCTCCCTGTGATTGTGCTGGAGGCAAAACAACTGAAACATTAATTGTTGCAGTGCTTGAATTCAAATCAGTTTCATCTGTTGCTTTCACACTTAAACTGTGAATTCCTAAATTCAAATCATTAAAAGTATATTGAGTATTTAATCCATTATTAATCCATTCATTTGAATCAATTTTAACCCAGTAATTTGCAATTGAATTATCTCCATCGCTTCCTGAATAAATTATTGTAATTGAACTGCTTGTAGTGGAATAATTATTTGGAGGAGAAGTAATTATTACTGCTGGATTAGTGTTTCCTAAAAAATAAACCCCTATTTCAGCATCAATTGCTCCGCCTGAAGCATTCCCGCTGTAATCTCCTGAAACAAAATTAGCATCAATTCCTGCATTATTTCCGCTTCCTCCTGCATCAGATTCATAGCCATAATTTACATCAATTGAATCATTTGAAGCAGTAAAAGCAATTACATTAACTAAAATTAAAATAAGAAAAAATGCAGTTGCTTTTAATTTATTCAATTCAAATCCCTTTAATTTTTATTAAATAAAATACATGTTTCACGGTTTATTACTGTTACTTTTGCATAAAATTTTCCTTCTCTTTCTTCAACTATTCTGTTCTGTTTTTTTAAACTCATTGCTTCACTTGAAGTAACTTCTAATTCTCCTTCCTGTGAATCAATTTTCCATTGCCCTCCAGCATCAACACACCAATCTGATTTATTTAAAATCACATCAATTTCTGAATTAGTTAATGAAACCAAGAAATTTTTATCTGAATCAATTAAACCAGAATACTGAATTGAATTAACTGAATCAATTGCATTATTTTCTGCTAGATTAGTATTTGAATTTAAAGGAAAAAAATTTCCTAATACAAAACCTAAAATTAATGCAATTAAAATTCCTGCAATAAAAATTAATTTCTTTTTTGAAATTTTTATTTCATCATTCATAAAATCACTTTTCATTTATTTAATAATTTCTCCTTTATTCATCAAAATACCCCCATACTTGCACAAGAACTGTCTGAATTGTTGGAGCAGGAAACGAAAATGAAACATAAACAGTTACCACATCTCCTGCTGAAAAAGTATCTGTTCCTCTTACTTGAGTTGCATATCCTGAAGTATCTCCTGTGCTTGAACAATCAACTTGTCCTGTGTTAAAAACACTTGAAGCATTAACTCTTGCATGCATTGTTGCAGATCTTGTTGCCCCTGCAACTGAAATATTAAACGAAGTGCTGATATCTGTAATGCTTCCTGCTCTTGGCATTATACAACCTAATCTATCAGTATAAGTTGCACCACCACCGTTCTGCAAGTATCCATCCGTAGATATTGTTTTGCCCACAAACCCTTCACATAATAAAACTTTGCTTCCTTTCACTTCGCCTGAAAAAGTTGCCTCATCAGTAACAGTTAAAGTTTTATTAACAGTTAAATGTTCATTAATAGTTACACCTCCGCCAACAAAAGTAAAATCAGGCACACTGCCATCAATTTCTAAATATTGTCCGCTTCCAACATCATCAACATCGCCAAGTTTAATTAAATCATCAGAATTATTTGGGTCGCCTTGAACTTGAATTAAATTACCGAGATATTCTCCTGCAATATATAAAACATTTCCTGTTCCAGCACTTAAAGTTTCAACAGTTAAATTTCCTGATAGTGTTGTATTTCCAGATATGCTTAAATTTCCTTGTGAAATAATGTTTGAACTGACAGTTAAAACTCCATTAACATTTGTATCATCACTTAAAAGGAAATTATCAGTTGAATTTTCCCATTTCAAGTATTCTCCTGTTGCACTTGAATCTTCATAAAAATATAAAGAAGAGTCTGCTTCTCCTCCATCATAATTGATGTAAGAATTTGCATTACTGACTATATTTGCTCCAGTAATAGTTGAAGAAGCAGTAATAGTTGAAGAAGAAGTAAGAGTTCCTGTTATACTTAAATCATCACTTAAATCAAACAAATTTGTTGTATTATTCCATCTTAAATATTCTCCTGTTGGAGAACTTCCTTCATAAAAATACAAGTAACTTGTTCCATCTGCTCCGTCATAATTAATGTAAATGTTTCCATATGACATAAAATTTGGAGCAGAAGTCCAAGCACTTAATTGAAAATTGTTTTCTTCTGTTTTTGAAATATTAAATGCTTGAGGATTATCCCTTCCGCCGAAATAAATATACTGGGCTGCATCCCCCGCTTCTTTAAAATCTATATAAATACTATCTCCGTCTAAATAAATGTTATTAGTTGAATTCAAATCAATTTGAAATTTATTTCCATCCATGATTCCTTCACTCCAAATATTTGTGTCTGTGATTGAGTTTTTGTATTCTGTGTTGAAGTCTGTTGAACCATAAGTTAACTGGTTAAACCAGTTGTTTACATCAGAACCAACAGTATACCATGTGTTTCCGTCTTCTTGTGTTACTAACCATAATGATAAGTTTGTGTCTAGTGTTGGGAATGATGTTTGCCAGTTTGTGTCGTTTGAATATTGTGGAACTAATGTTTTGATTGTTTCTTCTGTAACTAATCTATTCCAATCCTCATCATTGTTTCCTGTTTTAACATAAGGTATTCCTCCTCCTTTAGTAAATCCAATTGAACCAATTTCAGCGGTATACCCTGCAGTTAATTGTTCATCAGTTACAACAAAATTAATATCAACATCATAATTATCACTTCTTAAATTTAAAGGATAAAATGCATCATTGTTTTGTGGATTTAAATTCAAAGTATACAGATAAGTGTTTCCATCCATCATCCCTGAACTCCAAATATTTGAATCTTTTTCTGTTTGAGTAATCCATTTATTAATATCATAAAAATCTTGATGTGTAGCAACTTTATTCCAGTCAGTAAATCCACTTCCAGTTTTTAACCATAATTCTCCATTTAAAACATTAAATAAAATAGAACCAGTACCTGCATGATAACCCGCGTTTCCTGATTCTTCAGTTAAAATAAAATTTAAATCTGTATTAAGAACAGTGGAATATATATTAAGAAAACCTTTAGTGAAAGTTCCGTCATAATAAATCTGATCAAATGGAATATTAAATCTATTTACATCATCTAAAACTCCTTCACTCCAAATATTTGTATCCGTTGTTAAAGCATTCCAGTTTTGGTTTTCACCTAAATTAATTATCATTGAATTAAAGTCAGGGATTTGAAGTAATGAATTTAAATCTGTTTGAGTGTAATAAGTTGAATTACCATCAATCCAAGAAACATACCAGGAATTGAAATCAGGAAACGTCATAAAGTTTGTATCAGTGTCAATTAATGTGTTTAAGTAAACTGAATTAAAGTCATCTGAATCAAATGTTAATGCGTTAATCCATGTGTTTACGTCGTTTTTGTCTGGGTACATTGTGTTTGCGTCTGTTTCTGAAAGCCATACATTGTTAAAGTCAGAAATTTGAAGAATTGAATTTAAATCTGTTTGTTTCCAGTACCATGAATTGGCGTCTGATTGAATTAAATACCATGCATTTCCATCTGATTGTAATATGTAATGTGAATCATAAATTGAATTGAAGTCGTTTCCTATTTGGATTGTGTTTGCATCAGAATCAACTGCTATTCCGTATTCTCCGGTGTAAGTTCTTAATACAACTGTATCAGTGTTTTTGTATTCTGAATTGAAGTCTGCTGAACCGAATGTTAAACTATTAATCCATAAATTTACATCATTTATTGGTGCATACCATAAATTTCCGTCTGATTGTGTTACTAACCATAAACTCAGGTTTGCATCTAATTCAGGGAATGATGTTTGCCAGTTTGTGTCATTGCTTGTTTTCAAATAATCTAATGAATTATTTAAATCAAGTGAATTAATTACTGCTAAAGCGTTTGCGTCAATGTCTGATTCGCTCGGAATAAATGGTTTGCTTGTTATTTTACTCCAACTTAAATCTGAAATGTTTGCATCTCCTATTGGAAAACTTGAAAAAATTAAATATAATTCACTTAATTCTTTGAAATCTTTTCCTTCAGTGTTCCAATTTGTATCAGTAAAAGTTAATTGATTTATATGTGATTCAATTAATGAATTTAAATCTGATTCATTTCCTGCAATTAAAATATGTCCTGTTTGAGAATTAACATCAATAAATGTTCCTGCAAATAAATTATTTTGTTCTGGAATACTTGGAGGATTAGCGATTACTGAGTAATTTAATCTTCCTGTATTATTTGAATCAGATATTTTTATGAATGTTGAATTTGCATCTAACTGTGAATAATACCATAAATTGAAATCATTAAAAGTCATGAAATTTGTGTCTGTATCTGCAAGAGTGTTTAAATAAACTGAATTAAAATCACTTGAATTAAATGTTAAATCATTAATCCATGTGTTTACATCATCAGTTATTCCTAATGCATTCCAGTCATTTGAATTCAATATGTTTGAATTCCAGTCAGCAATTGTTTCATAATAAATTCTTGCAATATTGTTTGAATCAGAAATTTTAATGTAATAAGAACTCATGTTTGTATCAAATTCATTCCATGAAGTTTGCCAATTCGTATCAGTGTCTGTGATTGTTGTGTTCCATCCTTGTGTTTCTCCTAAGTTTATTATCATTGAATTAAAGTCAGGTATTTGAAGTAATGAATTCAAATCTGTTTGAGTGTAATAATTTTTGTTTCCGTCGTTCCATGAAACATACCATGAATTAAAATCATTAAAAGTCATGAAATTTGAATCAGTATCAATTAATGAATTTAAATAAACTGAATTGAAATCTGAATTTCCAAAAGTTAAATTATCAATCCAGATATTTACATCTTCGTTTGAAGCAAACCATGTGTTTGCATCTTCTTGTGTTGTAAGCCATAAACTTAAATTTGCATCTAATTCAGGGAAAGAAGTTTGCCAGTTAGTATCAGTTGAACTTGTAATCCATGGAGCATTAGCAATTGCTGTATATTCAATGCTTGAATTGTTGTTTAAATCTTGAATTAATAAATACCATGAATTTCCGTCTGATTGTGAAACAAAGTAATTTCTTAAATTTAAATCTAATTCTGAAAAAGATGTTTGCCAATTCGTATCATTGCTTGTTGTCAGCCATGGTGGGTTGGCTATTACTTCGTAGGTTAATCTTCCTAAATTATTTGAATCAGATATTTTTATGAATGTGTTATTTGCATCTAATTGAGAATAATACCATTGATTGAAGTCAGTGAATGTCATGAAGTTTGAATCAGTGTCTGTGATTGAGTTTTTGTATTCTGTGTTGAAATCAGCTGAACCAAATGTTAAACTATTAATCCATAAATTTACATCATTTATTGGTGCATACCATAAATTTCCGTCTTCTTGTGTTACTAACCATAATGATAAGTTTGCATCTAATTCAGGGAATGAAGTCATCCAATTTGTGTCAGCATTTGCTTCAGTAATCCATGGAGGGTTTGCAATTACTTGATAATCTAATCTTGCAGTTGAATTTGAATCTTCAATTCTAATATAATAATTGCTTAAATTTGCATCAAATATATTCCATGAAGTTTGCCAATTAGTATCTGTGTCTGCAAGAGTGTTCAAATAAACTGAATTAAAATCATTTGAACCAAAAGTTAAATTATCAATCCATAAATTTACATCTGTTTTTCCTGCATATCTTGCATCGCCCCAAAGATTTACATCATTTATTTTAGCATATCTTAAATCTCCCCAAGAGTTTACATCTTCTTTGAATGCATACCATGCATTGCCGTCAAATTGTTTAACATAATAATGAGATAAATTTGCATCTAATTCTGAAAAAGAAGTCATCCAATTTGTATCAGTATCTGAAATTGAATTCAAATAAACTGCATTAAAATCAGCTGAATCCCAAGTGCGAGCATTAATCCATAAATTAACATCATTTAATGGAGCATACCAATTATTTCCATCGCTTTGCTTTACATAAATTGCATTTCCATCAATCCATGAAACATACCATGAATTAAAATCATTAAAAGTCATGAAATTTGTATCAGAGTTTGATTCAGTAATCCATGGAGCGTTAGCAATTACTCCGTAATCAAGTCTTCCCAAATTATTTGAATCTGAAACTAAAACAAACCATGAATTTCCATCTGATTGTTTTACATAATATTGAGATAAATTCAAATCAAATTCATTCCATGAAGTCATCCAATTAGTATCAGAGCCTGCTTCAGTAATCCATGGCGCATCAGCAATTACAGTATAATTTAATCTTCCTGAATTATTTGAATCATTTATTGCAATAAAATAACTTCTCATATTTGCATCAAATGTTTCCCATGAAGTCATCCAGTTTGTATCAGTATCTGAAATTGAATTTAAGTAAATTGAATTGAAATCACTTGAACCGAAAGTTAATGAATTAATCCAAATGTTTACATCTTCTTTGAATGCATACCAAGAGTTTCCATCATTTTGAGTCACTAACCATAATGATAAGTTTGCATCTAATTCAGGGAATGAAGTCATCCAGTTAGTATCTGAACTTGAAGTTAACCAAGGCGGATTTGCAATAACTGTATAATCCAGCCAAGAAGAATTATTTGAATCTTCTACTTTAACAAACCATAAATTTACATCAGATTGTTTTGCATACCATGAATTTCCATCTTCTGATTTAATGAACCATTTGTTTGCATCTGATTGTTTTGTAAACCATGCATTTGCATCTGACTGAAGCAAATAATTTGTTAAATCTGTTTCAGTCATTTGATTTAAATCTGAAATTAAATAGCATTTACTTGAATCACATAAATAATTTCCTTCTGCATGAAGATTTCCTAAAGTGTTTAAATCAATATCAAAAATATTTGAATCATTAATTATTCCTGCAGTCCATGCATTTGAATCATTTGCAGAAGTAATCCATGGAGCATTAGCAATTACTCCGTAGTTTAATCTTCCTGTATTATTCGAATCTGAAATTTTAATGTAATAAGAACTCATGTTTGCATCAAACACACTCCATGAAGTCATCCAATTAGTATCAGTTCCTGAAGAAGTAATCGAACCATTAAAATCAATTGAAATTACATCGCCGTTAATTGAAACATTAATATCATCTGAACCAATAATGCTTAATGAATCGGGAAAAGCATTTGCTGAAGTGCTTCCTGAATTTGAATTAATTGTTTCCCATACTCCGTTTAAAGAAGTTAAATTTGAATGCTGTGCATTAGTTAAATGAAAATAATCTCCTGCAGCTCCACCTGAAATATTTTGTAAATCATTATGATTGCGTGTTTCTAAATCAGTTAAATTGCTTCCGGATTTATTTATAAAAGTCCATGAAATTGCATTTGCCGGAACAGAAATAGTTGTAAAGTTTGCATCAGCTCCGTAAATTGTTTTCCATCTTCTTGAATCACTTCCTAAATCAAAAGTATTATGAATGCTTGGAGTATGGTTTCCATTAATATCAATTCCTTGAATTGTTGCTGCATTGAAATCATTTACAATTACAATGGATTGAAGATAAGCAATTCCGTCTTGAATTGTTATTCCTCCTGAACCAAATCCTCCGCCAAAAGTTGTTTGATTAATAAAATCCCAATTTCCTGTAATTGATTCATTTTCAGTTATTTGAGGATACCATAAATTTCCATCAACTTGTTTTACAAAAACTGAATTCGCATCAGCTTGAGAATAATACCATTGATTTCCATCTGAAGCTAAAACATAAAATGAATTTCCGTCTCTCTGGCTTAAATAAGTGTTATTAAAATCTAAATCAAAACCTAATTCACTTAAACTTGAATTTGTTTTTGAAATTTTATTCCATGCAATATTTGCTGCTGCATCTAAATCAGTATTATCAATCAATCCTCTTGAAGCTTCAAATTTTTTTCTTTCGCTTCCAGAAAAATCCAAATCATTTCCATTGATTTCTAAATCCATCCAATAATTTGTTCCATAATTTAAATCAAGTGTTACAGAGCTTCCAAGCATTACATCAAAAATTCCATTAACAATGCTTCCATTGAAATCAGTTCCTGAATCATAAATTAATGTTCCGCCTGATTCCTGATTATAAATTAAAACTCTTAAATCGCCTGAAATAATTGTTGCGCCAGAATCAGTTGCTTTTCCATGCAATGCCATTAAATCAGAAGCAAAAACAGCAGAAGAAAAAAACAGCAAAGCAATTAACACTAAACTAAACTTCAAGCAGACAACCCCATTCCCCT